>JAUIIK010000105.1 GCA_030431755.1 Chloroflexia bacterium | reverse complement strand
TTTCATACGCCGCGTGGTCCTTCCCAGGCAAGGCCGGATGTCGCTGGACGAACGCTGCCCAGCCGCACGAGGTCCGGCCGCGCGGATAGCACGAGCCCGACCGCGGCGACGGTAATTAGTCCCTCGCCAATCCCAATCAATGCATGCACGCCGAGCATGGCCGGCATCACGACGCTCCAGGGCGAGGTGCCGGAGACCGCCAGCTCGACGCCCGTCAGCGCGGCCGAGACCATGACGCTGCTCCAGGCTGCGACGAAAGCCGCGATCAGCAGCGCTCGCCGTTCCCGGCCAAGCAGCCGCGCAAGCGCCAGAAAGACGATGGTCGCGACGAATGCGGTGGTGATGCCCATGTTGAAGACGTTCGCCCCGAGGGCCGCCAGTCCGCCATCCTGGAAGATCAACGCCTGGACGCTCACGACCGCCGTCATGATGACGATAGCGGCCCACGGCCCGACGAGGATCGCGGCCAGCGCGCCGCCGAGCATGTGACCCGACGTGCCGCCGGCCACCGGAAAGTTCATCATCTGGCCGGCGAAGATGAACGCCGCCAGCACGCCGAGCAGCGGGGCCGTGCTCTCGTTCTGGTCTGCGCCCGCCTGCCGCACAGCGATGCCGACGAGAATGCCGGCCAGCAGGAACAAGGCCGCCGACACCGGGAAACTGAGAAAGCCGTCCGGGATATGGAGCAAGATCGGGAGGGTCACACGCGAAATCCTTGTCTATCGCTTACATGCCCGCAGGCTCGTGCACGAACAGTCGTGTCTCATAGTGGCACAACGCGCAGCCGCCGGTGTTTCTTCCACGACGTGAACTTGGGCCGCCTGAGCTGCATCATTGCCGCTTGCCAGAATACTTAAACGTATAGTACAGATATATGCAGTACCTGTCCAGCGCACTGTGGCTCGTTGACCTACGCCGCAGATAGATCAATGGTTTCCGGCGGCGCTCGCACGCCGCGCGATCTCGTCGAGATTGTCCCAACCCATCCCGCGCTCGCCCGCTTCAATCGCGTGGACGATCTCGACCGTCGCCGCGTTGACCGGCGTCGGGATGCCCGCGCGTCCTCCATATTCGACGAGCGCCGCGGACTGCATGTCGACCTCGGTCTTACGATGCTTCATCGCGAGGTCGCGCCAGATGCCCATGTGCTGTTTGATCCCACCGCGTTGGGCGTCCGCCAATGCCTGCAACTCGGCGTCGGCGCGCTGCTCGACATCCGCTCCGGGCGCGAACGCTTGCGGGTCAAACTCACCAATGCGTTCTAGCTTCTCAGTCTGCGCCGCGCCGACGAGGTAGGCCTCTTGGGAAGCGCGTGACGCCAATTGGCGCCCGAGCTCGCTGTCAAGCACCTCCGGCACGGTCGCGTCAACGGTCGAGACGACGAACGCCATCGCGCCGTAGACCAGCTTGCCCCAGAGGTAGCCCCAGATGTTCGTCGTGACCTCCGCCGGCATGACATGCGCCAGCGTGTCCCGGATCGCCTCGACGCGCGGCGTCACCTCGCCGGAGAGCTCGCCCGGAAAGATCGTCTGATCGTTGCCCAGCACAATGTGCCCCGGCTCGATGTAGTCCGCGCCAAAGTGGACGAAGCACCCGACGGTCCGCTCTTCGCCGACCGCGCCCGCGATGATCGGCTCGTTGAGGCCGTTCTGGAGCGAGAGGACGAAGCCATCGTCGGCCAGCAGCGGGCCATACTGCTTGATCGCGTCGGCGGTGAAGTGGCCCTTCACGCAGAGAAAGGTCGCGCCAAGCGGCGCCTCCAGATCGTCGGCATGGACGGCGCGCACCGGGAAACGCCGGTCGCCGCGCAGCCCGCTGATCCGCAGTCCATCTGCATTCATCGCGTCGACGTGTTCACGGACAACGTCCACGAGCGTCACGTCGTAGCCCGCGTCTGATAGGAACGCGCCGACCGTCCCGCCGATCGCGCCGGCGCCGAGGATCGTTATCGGCCCGTATGGCCACTCACCGGGTCCTGTCATCGTCTGCTCCCCAATCGTGTCGCTAGCTGCCAGCCTGCTCGTTGCTTTCTACCTGATTTAGATAGACCGTGCGGATTGGGAACGGAATGTTGACGCCGCCCTCGTCGAGCGCGAGCTTCACTGCCGTGATGACGCGGTCCGAGGTCGCGACGACGTCAGAGCGGCTGGAGTCGGTCCACCAGCGCACCCGCAGATTGACGCTCGAATCGGATAGCTCGACGGTCAGCACGTCAGGTCCCGGCTCCGGCAGGACACCCTCCAGCTCGCGAACCGCATCGAGAATCAGGCGCTTTGCCAGCAGCATATCGTCGGGATAGCCGATGCCGACGTCATACTCCGAACGGCGAATCTTGTACGCCGTATTGACGATCACCGTATCGGTCAGAAAATCGGCATTTGGGACGACGACGACGCGGCCATCGTAGGTGCGGATGAACGTCGCCCGTGTCTGGATGTCCTCAACGGTGCCCTCGAACCCGTTGATGTCGATCTGATCGCCGATCTTGAATGGCTGGGTCAAGAGGATCAGCACGCCGGCCAGGAAATTCTCCGCGATGTCGCGAAATGCGAAGCCGATCGCCAGCGACGAAAGCCCGAGAATGCCGATCAGCGTCTCGGCGTTGATCGACGGGAAGACGACCGAGACGGCCACCAGGATCCCAACGCTGAGCATCACCCATTGAGCCAGACGGCCGATAATGATGCCGGCATATTCACCAGCGCCGGAGCGCATCATCACGCGGTAGATCATGCGTCGCAACCCGCGTGACAGGAGCACGACGCCCAGAAAGACGAGCACAGCCATCACCAGGTTCGGCAGCGCCGCCAGGAAACCATCGAGCATGGACTGCAATTTGTTGATCGTTGGGTCGATATCCAAGTCATCCTCCAAGACGCGGTGACACGACGAGCACCGGTATGAGCTTAACCAACAGATTGCGACTAACTCCGATGGACCGTCGTCCGGCACGAATTCAGGACGGTTGCCGTAACCGGTTGCCACCTGCCGCGTTGGTATACTCAGGGGCGGCACGCAAGCGCCGGGGGGATGGCGGAATTGGCAGACGCGCATGCCTTAGGAGCATGTACCGCAAGGTGTGAGGGTTCGAGTCCCTCTTCCCCCACCCGGATCACTCCAGACCTTGGTCACTGTCGCGCGAAGGTTCAAGGCACATGATCGACGACACGATCCCTACGGACCAGGAACTCCCACCAGACAACGCGATTCCTGAGGAAGAGCCCGACGAGGCCGGCGCGAGCGTCCTGCGAACGCGGGTGATTCCCGCCATCGCCGGCTTGCTGATGGTCGCCATCGTTGGCCTGATTCTCTGGTCGATGTTCGCGCCGGAATCCGCCCGCCAGCAGACCGCCCGGCGCGTTGCCGGCGCGATTGTCCTCGATGAGCCGGAAGAGGTTGCGGACTTCACCCTCGACCCACTCGGCGGCGGCGAGCCGGTGTCGCTCTCCGATTACCGTGGCAAGACCGTCGTAATCAACTTCTGGTCAACCTGGTGCCAGCCCTGTATCCGTGAGATCCCGATCCTGATGCAGGCCAACCGCCAGCTCGACGATGATGTCGTCCTCATCGGTTTAAACACGCTCGACGACAAGGACGAAGCCATCGCGATGATGAACGAGTTCGGCATGGAGTACCTCAACCTGAACGACAATGACCGGCGCGATGGCGCGGTCGCCGTGGAGTTCGGCGTCGTCGGCGTGCCCGAGACCTACATCATCAACAGCGAAGGCGAGCTCGTCGCCTACCGGCGTGGCGACTTCCAGACGGCCGACGACTTCCTGGCGATGGTCGCGCTCGGACAGTGACCGACGCAGCGACCGTCGGGCTGCTGGGCGCATTCGGCGGCGGCGTCCTCTCGTTCATCTCCCCATGCGTCGCGCCGCTCGTGCCCGGCTATCTGGCGATGATCTCCGGCTCGATATCGGGGGAAGACCAACGCCAACGGCGCTGGAGCATGATGGCAACCAGCGCCGTCTTCGTTGCCGGCTTCTCGCTCGTCTTCGTCGCTCTCGGCGCTTCCGCCTCCGCCTTCGGCAACCTCATCTTTGCCGACTACCGCCGGGAGATGGCTCAGATTGCCGGGGGCATCATGATCGTCATGGGTCTTGTCCTTCTGTGGGGCTTCCGCATCCCCTTCCTGATGGCCGAACGCAAGTTCCATTTCACGCCGCGTCGCTTTACCTACTCGGAGACGCTGCTCATCGGCATGGCCTTCGGCTTTGGCTGGACGCCCTGCTTCGGGCCGATCCTCGCCTCGATCCTGGCTCTGACGAGCACGGTCGATGGTGTCCGCGAAGGCACAGTCTTGCTGGCAGCCTATTCGCTCGGCCTCGGACTCCCGTTCCTGCTGGTCGGGCTTGGCCTCGGTTCGTTTCAGCGGGCGTTGCGCTTTCTCACCAACCACATGGGCGCGGTCGTCGCCAGTAGCGCGACCGTGATGATTTTCGTCGGCGTGCTCTTCGCAACCGGGCAGGTCTTCCGTATCGCAATCGAGACGCAACGCTGGATGAACCAGTTCACCGGCCTGAACGTCGGTTGAGCGGTGTCCGTCAATGATCTTGCGCTGCTCGCCCTGCGCGTCTCCCACGCGGTTGCGGCGCTCATCTGGCTCGGTGGCGGCCTCTACTACCTCATTGCAATCCGTCCACTGGCCAATCAGGAGCTAGCGAGTTCCGCGCAGCGCCGCTTCGGCGAGTGGGCCAGACCGGCCACGCTGGTGATGCTTGCGACCGGCGTCGTCCTGCTCTTCGAGGGGCTCTCATCCAACACCGCCGGGATAACTTACGCTGGCCTGTTGGCACTCAAGATCGTCGCCGCGCTGGGCGCATTCTGGCTCGTCAGCGTTCGCAACCGCAGCCGCGGCGGATCGGTCGCCGAACGCGCGGTGGCGCTCGGGATGGCCGCGTTCGTGCTGGGTGTGGTCATCTCGACGATTTGGCCCGCTGAATAGCGGAACTATTTAGCTCGACCTGGATTGTGCAGGATGTAACAATAACTGCGTCGCGGGACACTCGCGTTCATCCCGCAGCGCATCGGGGGCGGTATAATCAGCGAGATTCCGATGATCATGGGGGGATCATGAGCGCAGAACCAAACACAATCGACACGCTGGACGATGCGCCCGCCAAGCAACCGGTGTGGCTCAATCGCAAGCTCATGGTTGCCGGCGCAGTCCTCCTGGCCGCCGTTGCCTTTCTCATCTACAACGCAATGGACGGCTCGGCCGCCTTCTACATGACGGTGAGCGAGCTCGAAGCCGGCGGCACGGAACTCCACGGCGAAAAGGTCCGCGTCGGCGGTAATGTCGTCGACGGCACGATCGTGCGCGGTGATATCGGCGAGGAGATTCGCTTCAATGTCACCGACGGCGAGTCCGAGATAGCGATGGTCTATAACGGCGATGTGCCGGATATCTTCGCGGACCACGCGGAAGTCATCGCTACCGGCACGATGGGGCCTGACGGCGTCTTCGTCGCCGAAGAACTCCTCACCAAGTGTCCCTCCCGGTTCGAGTCGGACGAAGGCGTCTCCGACTAGCGAGACGAGGTCCCGTTGGCCCAGATTGGTCAGGGCATACTAACGCTTGCGCTCGCGCTTGCCGTCCTCGGCGTCGGCCTGAACATCGTTGGTGAACGCCGGAGAATCCCAGAACTATCAATGAGCGGCCTGCGCGCGCTCGTCGGCGTCACGATGCTCCTGGCGCTCGCTTCGGCCGTCCTCATGCTGGCGTTCATCAACCACGATTTCTCGCTGGCCTACGTGTCCGGCAGGTCGAGCACCGAGATGCCCTTCCGCTATGTCTTGACGGCCTTCTATGGCGGCCAGGCCGGTAGCCTGTTGCTCTGGTCGATGGTGGCCGGCGCGCTGGCATCGGTCGCCTTCTACCGCAACCGGGCGCGTTTTCCGAGGCTGGTGCCGTATGCAGCCGCGACGACGCTGGCGGTGCTGGGCTTTCTCATCTTCATGCTCGTCGTTGTGTCAACGCCGTTCGCCGTCAACCATGTAACGCCGGCGGAGGGCCGCGGCCTGAATCCGCTGCTGCGCGACCCGGGCATGTTGATCCACCCGCCGCTGCTGCTTTCAGGCTTCGCGAGCTTCACCGTCCCATTCTCGATTGTCGTCGCGGCGCTGATTACCGGCCGGATGGGCAAGGAATGGCTCAAATTCGTCCGCAACTGGGCGTTGATCTCCTGGGGCATCCTGAGCGCCGGGATCTTCCTCGGCGGTTGGTGGGCCTACCACGTGCTCGGCTGGGGCGGCTACTGGGCCTGGGATCCGGTCGAGAATGTCTCGATCTTGCCCTGGTTCACCGTCACCGCGTTCATCCACTCGATCATCGTCCAGGAACGTCGCGGGATGCTCAAGGTCTGGAACGTCGGACTGATCCTGGCCTCATTCATCTTGTCAATCATGGGCACCTTCATCGTCCGCAGCGGTCTCATCTCGTCGGTTCACGCCTTCGCGCTCTCCGACATCGGACCATATTTCCTGGGTTTCTTCCTCGTCACGCTGATTGCGTCAATTGGCCTGATCATCTACCGCTTGCCGCTAATGCGCGCCACCGGCGGCGTCGAGTCCGTCGCTTCCCGCGAGGCCGGATTCCTGCTGAACAACCTGCTCTTCGTCGCCATCGCCTTCGCGACGCTGTGGGGCACGCTCTACCCGCTTGTGACGGAAGCCGTACGCGGCACCGCCATCACCGTCGGCATCCCCTTCTACAACCAGGTCAACGGCCCGATGATGCTGGCGCTACTCGTGCTGATGGGCATCGGCCCGCTCTTCGCCTGGCGCTCGACCGCCCGCGAAGCGTTGATCCGGGCGGTAAGCATCCCGCTGGCGGTATCGATCGCGGCAATCGTCATCATGCTCTTTCTCTTCGGCCAGCCAATGGCGGCGCTCGGCATTGGCGCGGCGGTGTTTGCCGCCGGCGCTGTCGTCGTCGAGTACTACCGCGGCGTCCGGCTGCGTCAAAAGAACGCCGGCGACAACATCCCTACCGCGATCTTCCGCCTCGCCCGGCGCGATCCGCGTCGCTATGGCGGCTACATCGTCCACCTCGGCGTGGCGCTGATTGCTGTCGGCATCATCGGTTCCTGGTTCTTCCAGACCGAACGCCAGGTGATCGTCGCGCCCGGCGAGACCGTTCGCGTCGCAGAGTACGACATCACCTACGATGGCATCTCAACCGACCAGCGCGCCGATTACGCCAATGTCACCGCCAACGTCACTATCTCCCGCAACGGTAAGACTGATGCGACCATGGGCGCGCACCGCTATTTCTATCGTGGCTTCGAAGACCAGCCGACGACGCGCGTCGCAGTAACAACCGTTGGCTTTGACGACGTCTACGTCATGTTGCTCGAATGGACCGACGACGAGCGCGCGAACATCCGCATCTTCGTCAATCCGCTCATAACCTGGATCTGGGCCGGCGGCGCGCTCTACCTCTTCGGCATGATTGTCCTGGCCTGGCCCGCACCGGCGGTCCAGCCCGTCCGGGCAGCCGCCCCGCAACGGGAGGGAGACTTCCTCGGTGAGCCGGCAGGCTAAGCGACTCGCAACCGCGCTATCCCTTGTCACGCTTGGGCTTCTCATGACATTGTCATCGGCCCTGGCCGCTGAAGACGTCTACTCGGAGCGCACGGTCGAGATCGGCCGCAATCTCGCCTGTCCCGTCTGCGAGGGCCAGACCGTCGCCGACAGCCACTCACTCGTCGCGCTGCAAATGATGGAAGCGATCGAGGCGCAGGTGCAGGCCGGGCGCACCAACGCGGAGATATACGACTACTTTGAGATTCGCTACGGTGAAGAGGTCTTGGTGAACCCGCCGCGCGAGGGCATCAATCTCGCGCTGTGGTGGCTTCCGGTAGCTGCGGTCGCCATCGGCGCTATTGCCGTCGCCCTCTATTTTCGCGACAGCGCGGCACTTGGCAAGCGCCGCCCGAGCCAACCCGACGACGAGCCCGACCCTGAGCTGGAGCGCCTGGCACGGAGCGTCCTCAACGAGCCGGATGTAGAGACAACGTGATACTTACAGCCATCATCATGTTCGTCCTGGCCGCCATCCTGCTAGCCTACATCCTCGAACCCGTGCTGAAAGCCGACGACGAGAGCGTCGAGATCGACACAGCAGTCGACGCGCCGCAGATTCCGGATTTCCGCGCGCTCCTTGAAGATGTTGACGACCTGGACGACGAGCCTGCGAGAGCCGGACCAGCTAGCGAGGCAGTCGCTCACCCCGAACCCGCCGAACACCGCACGTCCTGACGGAGTCGCGCAACCGTGGTCGTTCAGATGGAATTGATCTCAAAACGGTACGGGCGTCAAGCGGCCCTGCGTTCGGTCGATTTCTCCGGCGACGCCGGCACGGTCGTGGCGCTGCTCGGCGCGAACGGCGCGGGCAAGACGACACTCCTGCGAATCATCGCAACGCTCACGCAACAGGACCGGGGGCGCTACCACGCCTTCGGCGTCGAGGCCTGGCCGCGCCGCCGGAGCATTCGTGCCAGGCTCGGCTATGTTGGCCACCGGCCCTTTGTCTACCCTGAGCTCACCTGCGCCGAGAATCTTCACTTCTTCGCCCGGCTGTTCGAGCTGGACGATGCCGTCCTGGTGGTTGACCGGGCGCTACAGCATGCCGGGCTCGCGGACCGTGCCGAACGGCCAGCGATATCACTCTCGCGCGGCCTCCTGCAGCGTCTCGATCTGGCGCGGGCAACTCTCCACAATCCTGGCTTGCTGGTTCTGGATGAGCCGGACACCGGTCTCGACGTCGCGGGACGCGATTTGTTGCGCCAGCTCATGCGTGAGCGGGCGGAGACCGGCGCGTTGGTCATCTTCACATCACACGCGCTCGACTTCGCGATTGAGGCATCGAACCGCATTGTGACGCTGGTGAATGGCGAGGTGGCTGCAGACGAGCCCTCAGCGGCGGTTACGCTCTCCGGCCTCGAAGCAACGATTCACGGCCTGCGCGAGGCGGTGAGCGTCGCGTGAACCGTATCGGGGCGCTGATCTGGAAGGATGTGCTGATTGAAGCGCGTTCGCGGCAGTTCATCGGGGCGATGCTGGCGTTCACACTGATCGTCATCGTCACGCTGAACTTCGCCTTCGACCTCATCCGCGAGCAACGCGAGACGAACGGCGCCGGCGCGCTCTGGATCGCTATCCTCTTCGCCGGACTCATCGGCATCGGACGCTCGATCGCGGTCGAGCGCGACCGTGGCACACTGGACGGCTTGATCCTCTCGCCAATCGAAGGCGGCTCGCTCTTTCTTGGCAAGTTCGGCGCGGCGCTATTGTCGATCATTGTTGTCGAGGCCATCGCCCTGCCGGTCTTCGCCGCGCTCTACGACCTGCCTGCTCTGGATCCCCTCGTCATCGGCATCGTGCTGGCAGGCAGCATCGGACTTGCAGCGCTTGGTACGCTCTTTTCAGCCGTGACGTCGGGCATACGCTCGCGCGAGGTCCTGCTGCCGCTGCTGCTCTTCCCCTTGCTCATTCCGATACTCATCGCGGCAGTCCGGGCCACGGCCAACGTCTTTGAAGGTGATCGCGACGGGACGTTGCGCTGGATCAATCTCATGCTTGGCTTTGACGCCATCTTCATCGTTTTGTCGTATCTTGGATTCGGTTTCCTGATCGAGGACTGAACGCGCGGAAGGAACACTTAGGTGGCTACTCTGCTCAACCGGCGCGACCGCTGGCTGAATCTCACCGGCATCGCCGGGCTTATCGTCGTCTCGATCGGGCTCTATATGGCATTCGCCTACGCGCCGACGGACCGCGTCCAGGGTCATGCCCAGCGCATCTTCTACGTCCATGTGCCGATGGCCTGGCTGGCCTATCTCGCCTACGGTGTGCTCTTCGTTGGCGCTGTCGGCTACCTCTGGAAGAAGGACATGAAGTGGGATCGCCTGGCGCGCTCGTCTGCTGAGCTGGGCTTTCTCTTCACCACGCTCGTCCTCATCACCGGGGCACTCTGGGGGCGCCCGATCTGGGGCACCTGGTGGCAGTGGGAAGCGCGCCTGACGACGACGCTCGTCCTCTGGTTCATCTACCTCGGCTACTTCATGCTGCGCTCCTATGCCGGCGACCGTGAACGCGCAGCCCGCCACTCCGCCGTGCTCGGCCTCATCGGCGCAATTGACATCCCGATCATTCACCAATCCGTCGAATGGTGGCGCACACTGCACCCGGAGCCCGTCGTCTTGAACACGGGCGGCCCCAACCTCCCGGACAGCATGCTCTACACCGTGCTTGTCACCTTTGTGGGTTTCACGATTCTCTACGCCTATCTAGTGGGTATGAAGTACCGCGTCGAAGCCGCCCGCGACGAGATCACCGAGCGCGAGATGACACGCATGTTCACGACATCGAGCGAGACAGCGTCGCCCTCGACGTCACCGCAGAGAATTTCGCCGGCCTCCGGCGGGATGGAGGACTAACGATGGAAGATAATCTCGGCTACCTCTTCGCAGCCTTCGCCGTCACCTGGATCGGCATCGCCGCCTACCTCGCATACGTCAGCCAACAGGTCCGCGCCCTGCAGGACGACCTTGAGGACCTGTCGAACGAGTAGACCGCCAGCCATGGACAGCAATACGCACCAAACATCGTAGGGATGGGGCTCGTCCCCATCCTGGATCGGGGATTGCATTTCAAGCAGGATGGGGACAAGCCCCATCCCTACGCGATCTGGACGATCAGGTACCTCATCAGCCCTGCAACAACCGCCAGATCTTCTCCGCCGTCAGTGGCATGTCGACGTGGAACACGCCGTGGCCCCGGAGGGCGTCGATAGTAGCGTTGACAATGGCCGGCGGCGCGCCGGTGGTGCCGGCCTCGCCGACGCCCTTTGCGCCGTGTGGGGTGAAGGGACTCGGCGTCACCGTGGCATGCAGCTCGAATGCCGGTAGCTGCGTGGCTTTCGGGGCGGCGTAATCCATCAACGTCCCGCTGATGACCTGACCTTCATCGTCGAACTTCATGTGCTCCCAGAGCGCTTGGCCGAAGCCTTGCGCCAGTCCGCCGATGCGCTGGCCTTCGACAAGCAGCGGGTTGATAATCGTTCCACAGTCGTCGACCGAGAGATAGCGCGTCACATCGATGTCGCCGGTCTCCGGGTTGATCTCGACCTGGGCGATGTGGACGCCAAAGGGGAACTGGCGGCCGTCTGGCTGGAAGAACGCCTGCGCGTCGAGCCCTGGTTCCAGTCCACCCGGCATCGGCGCCATCGCGTGGGCCGTCCGGGCAATGCGGTTGAACGGAACAGAACGGTCCGGCGCGCCGGCCACACGGGCCTCGCCGTCGACGAGCTCGATATCGTCGGCCGAGACTTCCAACATCGCGGCGGCGAAAGCTTTGACCTTCTCAGCCGCGCGTTGCGCCGCCAGCAGTACCGCGCCGCCGCCGATCGCCGTGCCGCGCGAGCCAAACGTACCGATGCCCTGCGGCACGATGGCCGTGTCATTGACTTTGACCGTGATCGTCTCGAAAGGCACGCCGAGCTGGTCGGCGACGATCTGGGCCAACGACGTCTCGTTACCCTGGCCGTGCGGGGAGATCCCGCTCATGACGGTGATGTTGCCACTCGGCGACACCCGCACCTCGCCGCTGTCCCAGCCGGGCCCGGCGAACTCGCAATAGACGCCGATGCCGGTCCCGACGATACGCCCTTCGTCGCGCGCCGCTCGCTGCGCGGTCATCGCATCGTCCCAGCCGAGGTTGTCGAGCGCAACGCTGAGCGCGCGGTCATACTCACCGCTGTCGTAGAGGACGCCGGTCGCGCTGCGGTGCGGGAAGGCTTCTGGCGCGACGAAGTTCATGCGCCGGACAGCGACCGGATCAAGGTCGAGGTCGATGCAGATGCGGTCGATGACGCGCTCACATAGATAGGCTGCCTCGGGCCGCCCGGCGCCCCGGTATGCCGCCGTCGGTGTGGTGTTCGTCATGACGCCGATCACCTCAACGGCCATGTTCTCGATGTCATACGGACCGCTGGCCATCATGCCGGTGCGCTGGCCAACCGAGGCCGCGCCATAGGCGCCACAGTTGGAGATCACCTGGACGGTCATCCCGGTGATCTTGCCCTCACTGGTCACAGCCGCGCGGACCCGCTGGACCTGATCGCGGCCCTGATTCGTCGCGACGAAGTGCTCGCTACGCGTCTCGATCCACTTGACCGGCAACCCGGTGCGATGGGCCATGACAGCCGCAAAGAGATACTCAGGGTAGACACCACCTTTGGAGCCGAAGCCGCCGCCGACATCAGGCGCAATACTCCGCACATGATGCTCCGGAATGCCAACCAGGTCGTTGATATAGGTACGTACACGGTGTGGCACCTGCGTCGACGACCAGATCGTCAGCTCTTCCGTCCCGGCGTCCCAGCGAGCCAGCACGCCGCGCGTCTCGAGAAACATCGACGCAACGCGCTGGTACTCCAGCTCGAGCTCAACCGTGTGATCGGCGTTAGCGAAGGCAGCCTCGACGTCGCCGTCTCCGGCCTCCCACTTCCAGGCAATGTTACTGTCCCAGCCGTCCCAGATAATCGGCGCGTCGGCTTCCATCGCCGCTACGGCTGATGCGACGGCCGGTAGCACCTCATACTCAACCTGGACCAGCTCAGCGGCATCGTAGGCCGTCTGGACGCTGTCAGCGAGTACGGCGGCGACCGGGTCGCCAACCAGCCGCGCTTTGTCATTCGTGATCGGGAAGCGGTGCAGATCGCGGCCGGGCAGCAGTGGATCATGCGGTCCATCCGGCCGCATCCATTCGGCGAGTTCCTCGCCGGTCACAACCGCATGAACCCCGGCCACATCCAGCGCGGCAGCGGCATCGATTGTGACGATGCGAGCATGGGCATGCGGTGAGCGGACGAAGGCGACATGGAGTGTGCCGGGCAGTTGAATGTCGTCGACAAACGTGCCGCGACCGGTGACGAACTTCGGATCGTTTACCCGTCGCACCGGCGCGCCAACGTATGCGCCGTTCTGCCGCTCTGCAATCTTGCTGCTCATAGCCGCCCATCGCTCCCTGTCATCGTCACTATTGCGTTGTTACGAGATCATCCTAGTCCGGGGAACGCCGCTGCTTCCACTCCTCGATGATCCGCGAATCACGAGGGAATGCCAGCGGTGGAAGATCGTCGGGATCCACCAGCGCGACGTCGGTCGACTCGTCGCCGATCAACGGTGATTGACCGTCGGCCTGTGCCATGAAAACGACGAGATTCACCGTTGCGCCCGGTTCACCATAGATATCCAGGAGTTCCAGACCGTCGACACGCAGCCCGACCTCTTCATGGACCTCGCGCGCGGCTGCCACCCGCACCGGCTCGCCGCGGTCGACGAAGCCCGAAGGGAAGGTCCAGAGTCCTTTGCCGGGGTAGCCCGCCCGTTTCAACATCACGATCCGGTCGTCAATCTCGACAATCGTCGCGGCCGAGATCTTCGGATCATGGAAGGCTGTGAAGTCGCAGGTCGGGCAAACTGGCCGCAGCCTGCCATGTCGCTGGACAGCTTCCATCGAGTCGCCACAGCGTTGACAGATCTGCGGCACCTCCGGAGCTCCGAGCGACGCCCAGTCGTCTAGCAGTCGCTCGTAGTCGTCGAGCGTGTCAACATCGCGTGGAATCGGCCAGCCTGAGAAGTTGACTGCCCGGATAGCGTCGTGGTGAGCGCGCAGCACATTGCGCGCACCGATGTCGCCGGTGAGCTGCATCAACTCCGGGAACAGGCAGCGGTTGATCAGAATCGGGTTGCCCGGACCGTCAGCGTAGCGCGGTCGGACGGCCGCGTCCGTGTCAGGTTGGAATGCTTCGACGAGCCGATCGAGCAAGCCCGGCGCAAGCAGCGGTTGGTCGCCAAGCATGACGAGCGCGCCTTGAACGTCGTCTTGCAACGCTTCAAGCCCACGAATCAGCGATGTCGATTGGCCACCGGCGTATTCGGGATTCGACACCACGACGAAACCATCGAGGGGCACACCGGCCCGAATCTCGGCCTCGTACCCGCCAAGCACGACGACACACGGATCAAGCCTGCTACGGCGCGCCAGTTCCAGCGTGCGCGACAGCAACGGCATGTCGTCGAGCGGTAGGAGCTGCTTGGGTTGACCGAGGCGCGTCGAGCCACCGGCGGCAAGGACGACCG
The DNA here is from genome assembly GCA_030431755.1 of Chloroflexia bacterium. Taxonomy (GTDB): domain Bacteria; phylum Chloroflexota; class Chloroflexia; order Thermomicrobiales; family CFX8; genus JAUIIK01. The sequence continues at coordinate 3,539 of JAUIIK010000105.1, read as the reverse complement.
CCGCTACCTTGGACGGCTCCGTCACGCCGACTTTGCGGTTGCGAGTGCCCGGGCGGGGTCAACGCCGTTGCGCACGGCGACGATCTCGGCCATGATGCTGATCGCCACCTCTTCCGGCGCACGGCCACCGAGGTTGAGACCCACCGGGCCATGGATGCGTGCGAGCTGCTCGTCGGTGTAGCCACGCGCTTTGAGCCGCTCCAGCCGTTCCTGGCTCGTCTTGCGGCTGCCGATCGCGCCGATGTAACCGACTTCGCTCTTCAGCAGGACATCGAGCGCCGGGTCCTCGAACTTCTCGTCGTGGGCGAGGATCACGGCGGCGACCCCATGATGCAGATTGATCTCGGCCAGTCCCTCGTCGGGCCAGGCCTCGATCAGGTCGTCGCTGTGCGGGAAGCGTTCCTCAGTGGCGAAGACGCCGCGCGCGTCGATCACCGTCGTGTCAAAGCCCATAATGCGGGCAATGCTCACCAATGGTATCGCCGTATGCACCGCGCCGATCACGACGAGATGTGGCGGCGGCAGATAGCTGTCGAAGAAGACACGGACGCCTTCGAGCTCTTCCGCCCCAGCGCCGCCCTCATCGAGCTTCTCCAGCAAGCGCGCCCGCACAGCCTGATCGAGTGCCGGGTCGCCGAACGACCCGTCGAAGCTGTCTGAGGCACGCAGAAACATCACCTGCCCCTCGGCGTCGCCGCTCAGGCAGGTCGCCGTCGCGGCTGGGATACTTGCTTGAATTGCCGCGCGGATGGCCGCGTAGGTATCTGCCTTCATCGGGCTAACTCACGCTGGCAAGCGGCTCGATGAAGACCTCGATCTGACCGCCACATGACAGCCCTACATCCCAGGCCATGTCGTCGCTGATACCGTACTCGATGAGCCGCGGCTCGCCTTTTGCCAGCACGTCGAGCGCGTGTTCGATGACCGAACCCTCGACACAGCCGCCGCTGACTGAGCCCTGCATCTTGCCGCCACCGCTCACGATCATCTTCGCGCCGACCGGCCGGGGCGTCGATCCGGAGGCCGAGATGACGGTAGCAAGGGCGATAGACTCGCCCTCAGCACGCCAGCTGTCAATCTGTTCCAATAGTTCTCGCATTACCTATGCTCTCCCGTCGTTCCAGATCTTAAAGCGCGCTGAGGGCGACAATCATTCCCGCAAAGCTATTGCGAGGCAGCCTGGCGGATGCGTTCCTTCTCGAAGGTCAACGGCACCTGCTTGCGGACCGGCCGGGTATCGGCCAGATCCGAGAGGTGCTGTGCCAGCAGCTCCAGACTCTCGAGGTTGTGCACCGGCAGGAAGTCGTCGATGAACGGCAACGCCGCCTGCATACCCCGCGTTAGAGGCTGGTAGCGTGGCGAGCCGAGCAACGGATTCAGCCAGATGAGCCGATAGCTCGAGCGCTGCAAGCGCGACATCTCGGCCGCCAGCAGCTCCGGGTCGCCCCGGTCCCAGCCATCGGAGATCACGAGCACCACCGCGCCATTGCGGAGCACGCGGCGCGCCCACTCCTGGTTGAAGCTCTGGATCGACTCGCCGATGCGCGTGCCGCCGGCCCAGTCCTGGACCTCGCTGGAAACGCGCTCAATCGCTTCGTCGATGGGCCGGTTCTTCAACAGGCGGGTGATGCGCGTCAGGCGCGTCCCGAAGACGAACGCCTCGACCTTCGCCATGTCATTCTCGATAGTGTGGATGAAGTGCAACAGCAACCGCGAATAGCGGTCCATCGAGCCGGAGATATCGCAGATGACGACCAGCGCGCGCGGCTTATCCTTGACCTTGCGCTCGAAGATCCGCAACGGCACGCCGCTCGTCTGGAGCGACTTGCGCATCGTCTTGCGGTAGTCGATGAAGCGGCCTTTGGGCGAGGCAACCTTGCGGCGTGACTGCCGCTTGCCGATATCCCACTCGAGCATGTTCATCAACCGGCGAGCGATGGCGAGTTCCTCTTCGTTGAACTCCGAGAAATCCTTCTCACGCAGCGCTTCGGAGGCGCTGTAGGTCAGAATCGACTCGTCGCCTTCGCCCTCTTCATCGCTCGGCTCGCCGCCGTCACCATCGTCGCTGACGAGCCCCTCGACGGTATCGGACATCATGCCCTCGTTGTCGCCGGGCATGTCCTCACCGTCCATCATCGCCTCGGCTTCTTCAGGCGAGATCTCGGTGTAGTCCGAGAGCGTCTCAGCGCCGGTGTCGATCCTGCGCCGGGGCTGCCAGAAACGGTTGAAGACGAGGTCGAAGGTCTCCATGTCCTCCTTCTTCGTCACCATGCACGTCTCGGCCGCTTCCCGGAACAGCCGGCGATCGCTCACGCCGATATGCTCGGTCGAGTCGATGAAGGTCATCACCTGACCCGGCGTGACCATGACGCCATTGGCGCGGAGCACGCGGCCAAAGCGCAGCGCCCGGCTGACAAAGCGCTCTCCGAGGTGGAGACCGTTTGCTTCCGCCTGGCTATCCGTCATTCTGCGCCGCCGCTACCAGGCTGTCGAGGTTGTTCTGCCGGATCGTGTGGACATCTTCTTGGTGCTTCAAGATCGCGCCGAGGGTGTTGGATGCGATCTCCTTATTCAGCTCCTGCTGATCGAGCGCCAGCAACGCCGCCGCCCAGTCGAGTGTCTCGGCCACACCCGGCACCTTGTAGAGATCGACCTCGCGGATGTCGTGGACGAAGCGCGCGACCTGCATCGCCAGCCGGTCGTTGACGCCCGGCACCTTCGTCTGGACGATCGTGTATTCCTTGTCGACCGTCGGGTAGTCGATCCAGTGGTAGAGGCAGCGGCGCTTGAGCGCGTCGTGCAGCTCACGGGTACGGTTCGAGGTAATGATGACCACCGGGGGATGCTCGGCAACCATCGTGCCCAGTTCCGGCACCGACACCTGGAAATCGGAGAGCAGCTCGAGCAGAAATGCCTCGAACTCCTCATCAGCGCGGTCGATCTCGTCGATCAGGAGCACCGGCGGGCGGCCGCTCGCCGAGGCCTCAATGGCCTGCAGCAACGGGCGCTTGATCAGGAACTCCTCGCTGAAGATCTCCTTCATCGCCTGCTCGCGGCCCTCGCTGGTCGAATCCGACGCGCGAATCGCCAGCATCTGGTGCGGGTAGTTCCACTCGTAGACCGCGTGCGAGACGTCGAGTCCCTCGTAGCACTGGAGCCGGATCAGGTCGGTCCCGAGAATGGCGGCCAGCACCTTGGCGATCTCGGTCTTGCCGACGCCGGCCTCACCCTCGAGCAGCAGCGGCTTCGGAAGCTTCAGCGCGAGATAGATCGATGTCGAGAGGCTGGCATCCGCAACATACTGCTGCGTCCAGAGTGAGTCCTCGACTGCCTGCACTGAATCAAGGCCGGGCGCTTGATCTTCCACTTTTTCCTGTACGTCTACCAACTATTCGTCCTCATCACTTCCCGATTCGCGGCGCTCTTCCTGGCCTGTTGGAACCGGCGAAATCCGTCCGTTACGTCTTGCACAAGTGTAACACTGTGCCTCCGGGACACCGCGCCTGTGGCGGGAAAATCAACACCCTTCCCGAAATCCT
>JAUIIK010000240.1 GCA_030431755.1 Chloroflexia bacterium | reverse complement strand
CTCGACACAGCGCTTCAGAATCGCAAGCCCCTCGTCGGTCCAGTCGAGCGCCGCCCAGAACTCCGCATCGTCCGCCGGCTCCCAGAGATCATGATCGCTCATACCCCAGTCGCTATAGGCATCCCAGCGGTCCGGGACGAACCCGTCACGGCCGTGGATCTCGCAGAAGCCGGCGTTGAAGTCGACCAGCACCCCGTCCATGTCGAGCAGGATCTTCATGCCGCGGCCTGTCGATCGGCGGCGAACTCAAAGATCACCCGCTCGTACACCAGCTCCGGCGGCTCGTACCCTTCGAGGTAGAGGTGCAGGTCGAAGCGGCCGTCAACGGCGTACTGGTCGAGCGCGGTCTCGCTTTCGTGGTCGATGAGCTGTCGCCGGGTTGCCCGCACTGCCGCCGGCACTTCAAGCCGCACGGTGTAGAACCCGCCTCCGGCCAGCGACTCGAACTCATTGGGATAGCGCATATCATCGACGATGCAAGGCGCGACGTGAGGGATGCGGTAAGAGGCTGTCGCGACGTCTCGGAAACGTGTCCAAAACGCCTTGACCCAGATGTCCTCATCGTACAGACGCATGCCGCCGCCAATGTTCTGGCACAGCTTGCGGTACAGCGCCTCATTACGCTCCTTCGTCACGCCGGCGTCCTCAACCAGGCGCTTGAACCCGGATGCGAACGACAGAATCGGCGCGTTGAAGTGGGTTGCGAGTCCAGCGGCCAGGGTCGACTTCCCGGCCCCCATCTTCCCAGAGATCGCGATCCGGACGGGTTGCGGTGGTGGGAACCTCATGAAGACAGCTCCGCTCGCAACGTGCCCTCGATAGCGCTGAGTGCAGAGATCGCAGACTTGACGACCTCGGGATCGACGCCGTCCGCGTTGACATGGGCGAGCTGAAACTCCCACTCCGTTCCTGCGGCGTCACGCAGCCAGTGCAACGTCGCCTTCTGACAGCGCTGTTCAGCGCCGAACGGGGTTTCGACTTCGTTCGCTTTCGGGAAGCCGAAGACGGCCAGGATGCCGTGACGCGGCGCGTTCGGCGCGACGGCGGTTCCGATGCGCTGGACGAACCCCGCGAAGCCGCGCTGGTAGACGACGTCGTCGGGAAACGGGTTGTCCGGGTAGTCCCGGTGCGGAAAGCCGATGACGAGCGGCTCTTCCGACTGCTCGTACTCGCCGCGCCGGTATGCCTGCACGAACCCGAGTAGTTCGTCCGGGCAGGTCGTGTCATTGCGTGTGTCGATGAAGTCGAGCTCGTCATGACCATAGGTGCCGTCGTGGTCTTTAAGCGCGGGCAGCTCCGGTGTGTCGTCCTGGAGCGTGTCGATCACCGTGACGAAGCTCGCGAGCATCGCCTCTGTTGGATGTTCCCCATGACCCAGATCGCCGACAAGCCCGAGCGTGTTCTTGTTCGCGTTGAAGGCGTGATAGCCCTCTTCGTCGACGTCACGCAGGATGAAGACACGTCCGGACTGGGAGACGCCGATGAAGTAGGCGATGGCCGGCCAGCCGTTTGTGTTGACGTGGTAGACCGCATGGCCCTTCCACGACGCAATGTCGCCCAGGAGATTCCGGACGCCACGGTCGGTGGGGGAGCCGGTCGTATGCACGGCAGTGTAGATCCATGCCACCGGCGGCAGGCGCTTGTAGGTCAACGTCTTGTGCCTCGTAAGCTCGCTGCGGATGTCGTGGACGTCAAGCCCGGCGGCTTTCAGCCGGTCTCGGATGATCTCGGTCAAGCCCATCGGGGCGCCTCCAATCGTGGGGATCGTGCGAATGATGACGACGATCTCGATGCCGTAGGTCGGACTGGGAGCCCAGGAGCCCTCGCCGCCCAGTCCCTCGAAGGTGTCGGTGAACTGCGTCACAAAGCGCCAGCGCGGGTCGAGCATCTCCCGCCCGGCCGGGAGCGCGGTCGCGCCGCCGTAGCGTGCGAGATGCTGAAGATGCGCCTCGACCCCGGCGCGGTCGCTGGGGAACTGCTGGTGATCTTCGGGTTCGTCGCCGTCAGCCGTCTCCGTTTTCAGTCCGCACCAGTTGTGATAACTGGCCGGGACGACGCCGGTGAAATGCCCGTCGTCGGTTTCCTTCGCAGCCTGAGCCAGCGCCCGTTCGGCCGGGATGCCATAGAGCGGCGCGAGCTCGAAGTAGAGCGGGATGACGTCGAGAAAACGCTGGTGTGCCTTCCGCACCTCGATAGCCCACTGTGTCACCAGCTCCAGCGTCGACTCAGACTCGCCGAAGATCGCCGTCCCGATGGCCGGCGGTTGTGACGGCGGCGTGCCAGGATCCTTAAGACGTCCTCCGAACACGCGCATCGCATCGTCATTGAGCGCCCATTCGCGCCACTCGTGAGCATCCGACACGCTCCCGAAGAGCGTCACTGAATGCACCCGCTCCGGCTGTCGCCGCAGGTAGTCGACGTAATGCTCGGCGCGCTGCGTCGGCGTCTGGTCGGCGTCGTTGACGCCGGCTTCGGTCACAAGAATGGGCAGGATCGTGTTCGCGATCAGGTAGTCGTGGATGTCACGCCAGTTCTGCACGGGATGATCGAGGTCGTGGACGGCGTAGAGGTGGGTGGCGATGCCGTCGCACAGTGTTTCATACTCGCCCGACTCGAACATGTACAGCGCATGTTGGAGTTCGACCGGCATCGAGATCGTGAAGCGGATGTTGCTGAAGTTCCGGAGATCGCGACGGAGCTGACTGACGGTTTGGAACGCCTCCCGCCGGTAGAGGGCAATGTCGAGCCCGCAATGCTCAGGCTCGTTGCCCACCTCGATCCAGAACGTCACGTCGGGATACTTCCGAATGAGACGCAGCCACCGTCCGAGCGGGCCGTCGAAGTCGAGACGTTCGCCCGACAGATCGCTGGCGGTCTTCGCGTAGCCGACCTCGCAATCCTGGCCACGGAGGATGACGGTTGTGATGCTGGGGATGCGGTCCAACGCGGCCGCGACATCAGCCGTCGGCGTGCCAAAGCCGACCGGCATCTGCACTTTGAGCAGGTCCGGTTGCGCGAGCTCCAGCCGGCGCAGTTGCTCCGACCATTCCGGATCGCGGCGACTGGATATGACGTTGATGCCGAGTGCGGCCATCTGGGGGTGTCCTCTCTTGCTGTTACCGCTTGGTGTCTGGCCGTGTCCGCCGTCCCAGGGCGAAGCCGATGAGCGCGAGAATCAGCGCCATGACGACGGCCGTGCGTGTCGAAACCCACTCGTAGG
>JAUIIK010000239.1 GCA_030431755.1 Chloroflexia bacterium | reverse complement strand
CTGCCGCAGTTTCGGGCTCACCTGACGATCCGAGATGCCCGTCAGGTCGCAGTGGCTATGCGTGTCGACAAACCCCGGCGAAACCGCGAGACCGGTCACATCCAGAACATCGCCCTGGGGTTCAGCGCCCGGTCCGACTGCCAGGATGCGGTCATCCTGCATGACCAGATTCCCGACGACACCGGGGTTTCCCAGACCGTCGTAGAGCGTGCCGCCACGTAATGTCAGGGTCGGCATCGTTAGCCCGCCGCGCCGTAGCCGCGCGCGAGGAACTTGCCGGATCCGGTTTCGCCGATGATGCCCGCGTCGATATCGAAGCGCACCTCGCCGCGCACCAGCGTCTTGACCGCCGCGACACCAATCGACTTGCCCTCGAAGGGCGTCCACTTGTTGCGATGAAGCATCTCCGCGCCACGCACAGTCCAGGACCGGTCGAGGTCGTAGAGCGCGAGATCGGCATCCGAACCGACCTGGATAGCGCCCTTGCGCGGGTAGAGGCCGAAGATCCGGGCCGGCGCGGTGGCACTGAGCTCGGCGAACTGGCTGATCGAGAGATCGCGCCGGTTGAGCATCTCATCGAGCACACTCGGGTACATCGTCTGCACCATGTTGCAGCCGAGCGGCGCGTCCCAGATGTTCTCCTCGCCCGGCTTCTTCTCTTCGGCCGTGTACGGCGCGTGATCCGACGAGATCACGTCGATGGTGCCGTCAACGACGCCCTCCCAGATCTGCTCCACCTCGTCACGCGATCTGATCGCCGGCGCGCAGCGGCCCCACGGTCCCTGTGCCTGGAGATCGCTCAAATCGAGCAGCAGATACTGCGGGCAGGTCTCAACATCAACCCAGACGCCACGCGCCCGGGCGTCGCGAATCAGTTCGAGCCCTTCCGGGGTCGCACAGTGACAGACATAGAGATGCCCGCCGGTAATCTCAGCGAAGAAGAGCGCCCGGTGAATCGCCTCGGTTTCGACGAGGGCCGGCCGGCTCTCGGCGTGCGCCAGCGCGTCGGTCCTGCCGGCGGCCTGAAGGCGCGCAATCCCGGCCTGGAGCAGGCTGTCGCTCTCACAGTGGAGACCGAACGGGATGTCCGTGTCCGAGAGGAACTCGAAGACCTCGTGCATCGTTGCGTCGTTGATATGCGGGAAGGCGGGACTCGAGGCCGGCATGAAGGCCTTCATTGCGACGACGCCCTCATCAACCATGTCCTGGAGATCGTCAAGCGGCTGGCCCACAACGCCACCCCAGAGCGCGATATCGATTCTCGACTGCTGCTCGACCAGCAACTTCTTCTCACGCACAACCTCGCCGGTCGTCGCCGTGGGCGCGGCTTGCGGCATCTCGACCGCCGTCGTCACGCCTCCGGCCAACGCCGCCTGTGAGCCAGTATCGAAGCCCTCGACCATGCGCGGATCGGGAACGCGAAAGTGCGTGTGGACATCGACCCCGCCGGGCAGGATGTGCAGCCCAGAGGCGTCGATAACCTTAGCGTCATCACGCTCGGGCGCCTCCGCCATGATTGCGGCGATCCGGTCGCCACGCACGATGATATCCGCCCGCACCGGACCGTCCGAGGTAACGACCGTTCCGCCGACGATGTGTTTCAGCTCCGCCATGCTCCCGCTCCTTCTATCCTGCTACCGCTGTGCCGCTGGAATGCTCTGCGCCGAACACCAGGATCGTAGCACCCGCGCTACCCGGCGCTAGGCGTCGTAGTTCGGGAAGCGGAACGTCATGTCGTCTTCGAGCAAGCCACCGTAACCGAGTCTGCGGACATCGTCCGGCGTAATACGCCGCCCGGCGAAGACCAACGGCAGCATCAGGTCGATCACCGTCGCTTCACTGTACATCGAGCAAGAGGCGAGGTTGAAGATCGGCTTCCCCCCACGCTCGGCAACCCAGAACATGCTCCCAGGGTCGGCCGGCGCGCCGAAGTGCACCATCGATGCGCCGATCTGCGGCAATGAGAGCAGTATTGGGTCCAGCGGGTCGAGGGTGTTCCCACCAGCCGCCATCACCAGCCCCGCGCCATCATCGAACGCCGCCTCAATTGCTTGTGCGACTTGCTCGCGGTCGGCGTCGACGTAGGCAAAAGTGCAATCGCCAGATCCGTACCAGGCCAGCTTCTCGCAGACGCGGGCCTCGAATGACTCGCGCAAACGCGGGTGGAGCGACTCAGTCGCAACGACGGCGGCGTCACGGGCAACGAATGGCAGGACGTCGACAATGGGATCATCTTTGCCGTTGGCAATGGCTTCGATGCGCTCGACCTCAGAGGTTGGCACAACGATCGGCGTCGCCTTTACCCCGGCAACCGTCTGGCCCTCGACGACCGCCTGATCTGTAAAGCGCGTGAAGAGCGAGAGCTGTCCAACAGCGTTGAGCGCGTGCACCCGCTCAGCATCGACGATGAGCAGCCCGCGCTGGGCGCTATTGAGGTTGAAGCGGCTGTTGTACGGGCCGTCGATGCTGATTCCCAAACCAGAGACAGCGCCGGATACGCGCTGTCCGGCTTCGTTCTCGTGCATATCGCCGGCCTCGAGCTCAATCAGGTGCAGCTCAGCGTCAGGCAACTCGTCCCAGCGCTCGAAGACCTCGGCTGTGATGATCCCGCCCTTGGCCAGCAAACGCTCGCCGCCTGTGGTCCGCAATGACTCGGTAGTTGCCCAACCGATCTGCGCGCTACTCACTCGCCGGGAGGGGATTTCATGGGCTAGCATCAGGCAGTAACTTTCACCGTGCGTATCCAGCGCCGACGACCTTGATCGTAGCCGCTGGGCGCAAGCAGCAGCATGATTCTCTGACAGAAAGGTAGCGACGACGATGTCGGAATCAACCAACGGCAAAGAGGCGGCGATCAACTCCGCAAACGAAGCCTACGCGGCAGTACGTGAGTATGTCACCGGGATTGATGAGGAAGCACTGCTCCAGCCTGAACGCGTCGGTGTCTGGTCCGGTAAGGATCTCGTCTTCCACATCGCCGACTGGGAAGCTACGGGAGCGCGGATCTTCGACGATCTCGCCGCCGGCCGGCCGGAGCAGTGGCTCCCCGAAGGCGTCGACGGCGACACTTTCAACGAGCAACGCGTCGCGGAACACAACGCTATGTCCATTGCCGATGCGCTCGCCTACTGGGAAGCATCCCACAGCAAGCTGATCGAAGCCTTCGAGAAGTCGGACGGCGCGCGCGAGGACATTCTCGGTGGGCTCACCCGCAGCCACTACCA
>JAUIIK010000238.1 GCA_030431755.1 Chloroflexia bacterium | reverse complement strand
GCGCGCTTGGCGGCCAATGGATCGCCAGCGACGCATTCCAGCCTGGCTGCGCTGGGCAAGCGACCTGCCGGAGTCCGAGGTGGCGCACCGACCCGTGCTCGCCGCAGCGTATGCCTGGACCCTGCTCGAAGTCGGGGATCTGGAGGCGGGGGAGACGCTACTGGCGCAGGCGGAGCGGCTGGCCGCAGCCGGCAGATCCCTACCCAACGGCGGCACGGTTCCGCCGTCGCAGCTGCGCGTCGCTGACGAGGACGAGTACGCGCTCATCGAACCCTCGCTGGCCGGTGCTCGGGCCTACCTGGCGATGGCGCAAGGCGACACGCCCATGGCTGCCAAATCCGCGCGGCAGGCACTCGAGCTGCTGCCTCCCGAAGCGCACTCCCGCCGGGCCGCTCCCGGGGCGCTGCTCGCGCTGGCCGCATGGACCAACGGCGAGCTTCCGCAAGCCGCGGCTTCGCTCACAGCAGCCATCGGCAGCGCCCGGCAGATTGGCGACCACCGCTTCATCGTCTCTGCCAGCTACGTCCTGGGCGAGATCCTCCGGGCCCAGGGACATTTCACGGATGCGGAGCGCGTGTACGCGACCGCGCTGAAAGGTAAGCAAGACTACGCGGATGACCTGATCGCCAGCACAGCCAATCTTCAGATCGGTCGCGCAGAACTGTCCATACTCCAACACGAGCTCGACGCAGCGGCCAACGCGCTTGAGCGCGCCTGGGAGCTTGGCGATGGGACGGGCCAGCCACACTGGCGCTATCGGTGGTTCGTCGCTCAAGCAGGATTGCTTGCAGCGCAACGTGACCACCCGGCGGCGCGGGAGGCGCTCGACCAGGCCGAGGCAGCGTTCGACCGCGGGCCGGTGCCGGACGTCCGGCCATTGCCAGCGATGCGAGCGCGGCTGCTGCTCCAAATGGGGCAGATCAGGGAAGCGGCCCACGGGCTGGGCGACTCGGATGTTCGTCCGGGTGGCGCAGTCGAATACATGCGCGAGTATGAACAGCTGACACTTGCGCGGCTCATCATCGCCCAGTGGCGGGCGGGAGATGCGCCACATGCCCCCGGCGCAGTCCTCCGAGTACTCGATGAGATTGCGGGCGCGGCGCGCGCGGCAGTCCGTCTCCCGACCGAGATAGAGGCGCTCGCGCTCCAGGCATTGGCCCACGACGCGCTAGGCGACCGGCAGCGCGCGATGGATCTACTGGCGCGCGCGCTCGAGCTCGCCGAACCTATCGGCTACGTCCAGGTCTTCCTCGAAGAAAGTGCGCCGATGCGTGACCTGCTGGTGGCCACCACCGCAGCCGGCAGTACGGGGCCGCTGCTCCAGCGTATCTGGACAGCCTTCGGCGGTAGCCGTGAAGACTCCCGCCAGGCCACTGCCGCAACGGAAGAGCTCGCTGAGCCACTTACGGAACGCGAGCTCGATGTCCTGCGCCTGATCGCAGCGGGGTTGCGGAATCGAGATATTGCCGATGAGCTCTATATCTCGCTAGCGACGGTCAAACGCCACATCGCCAACGCCTACGGCAAGCTCGGCGTCCACAGCCGCACCGCAGCCGTCGCCCGCGCCACTGAGCTACATCTGATCTAACCCGCTCAACACTCCAAGCGTCCACACGGCGTCATTGGTCCGCGCCGCCAACGATCTGCACCCCCGGCTACACCCCTGCCTGCACCTTCCGGCTGATTCACCGCGCCCCCGGCCTCAATAGCCTGATCACAGGGCATTTGACCGCCGGGAAACGAGCAACAGCGATGAAGTCCAACTACCGCATTCGGGTCAAAGGCAAGCTCGATCCGCACTGGTCGAGCCTGTTCGAGGAGCTCGCGATGCGCCCCCAGGACGATGGCACAACCCTCATCGTCGGCGAGCTTCCAGACCAGGCCGCGCTCCACGGCGTCATCGCGCGCATCCGCGATCTCGGCCTGACGCTCATCTCAATCTCCCGCGACGACAGTCACGCACAGCAGCCAGCGGAGGGAGGCGAAGCGACGCGCTCACACTGCGGCTGACCATGCGCTCGGTCGTGCCGCCCAGACCGTTTGACGAACCCACCAGTGATTGGAAAGTAGAAACCACATGGAGAATCACGCCATCAGCGCGGGGCAAATCACCGCGGCAAAGATCGCCGGGATCGCTTATCTCGTCATCATCGTCGCCGGGATCGCGGCGGAGTTCCTGATACGTTCGAACCTCATCGTGAGCGGTGACGGGGCGGCGACGATTGCCAATATCGTCGAGTCGGATACGCTCTTCCGCTCGAGCATTGCCCTCGACGCGGTGATGATCATCGCCGATCTCGTCGTCGCGGTCGCCCTCTATGCCCTGCTCCGGCCGGTCAATCGCAACCTGGCGCTTGCGGCCGTGCTCTTCCGCGTCGTCATGGACGGCATTCTCGGCGCAAACCTGCTGAACCTCGTCGCGACGGTGATGGTTGCAACCGACGCCAGCATCGCCAGTGGCATCGGCGCGGAGCAGGCCAACGCACTCGTGGCGCTCTTCACCGAGATCCAGGCAATCGGCTACAGCATCGCGCTCGTCCCGTTCGCCTTCGCGTTGCTGACCATCGCCTACCTCCTTTATCTGTCCGGCTACGTCCCGCGCCTTATCGCCGGGCTGCTGGCCGCTGCCGGGTTCGTCTATCTGTTCGGCTCCGGCATCGACATCCTTGCCCCGCAGCACACCGCGTCGTTCTCATACGCCTACGGGCTGACGGTCCTCGCGGAGCTGGCGCTGGCGCTCTGGCTGCTCGTCAAGGGGCCGGCCGCGCGCCGGCAGACCGCCATGCGAACAGCTCCGGCAACGGCCTGAGTGAGAACTGCTACCTATGGCCGAACACAGACCCTCAAGAGAGAAGGAAGACATCGTGTTTCGTGGATTCAACCGTTCACCGGGCCGCTCGGCATCTCGCGGGCGCCGATATCAGGTAGCGATCGTCGGTCTCGCGCTCCTGACGCTGCTCATCGGAGCGTGCCAGAGTCAAAACGACGCTGAAACCGAAGCGGGAAGAGCAAAGGCAACCATGACAAGCACTCCGGAGACTGCTACTGAGGACGTGACGTTCCCGGCGGCCCGGCCGGATGCGCCCGAGTACGCGCTGCGTGGGCCGTTTGCGGTGGGGTACCGCTCGGTGACCGCCGACGATACGCTGGCCATCAGCGCCTGGTATCCAGCGACAGAGGCTGCCACCGACGTCCAGAAGATCGCCTACCCGGTCGTGTTCAAGGATGCTA
>JAUIIK010000104.1 GCA_030431755.1 Chloroflexia bacterium | reverse complement strand
CCCGGGCGCGCAGGCCTCGGATGCGCTCCTCGACCCACCGGCCGTCCTCGGCCGAGACCACCCGAACATCGACCTCCGCGCTGGCCTCGGCCGCCACTACGTTCGCCGAGACTCCGCCTCGGATCTCTCCGACGTTCACGACGATCCCGCGGTCGTGGTCGGTCAGTTCGTGCAGGGCCTGAACCGCGTGTGCCAGCTCCTGCCGGGCTTCTGGTTCCATACCGAGCCACAATCGCTCCAGGACGCGCAATACAGGATCGACCCAGACCCCAGAGTCCGAGTCTGCATGCGCCCGTGCTCGAGCGGGGTCAGCGTGTGCCAGAACCGCGGCAGCCGCGGCCGGGTCCAGCACGCTCGCGCCGAGATCAATAAGCACGCGCGCGCTCGCGGAACCACAGTAGGCGGTCTCGGGCAAGAAACGCTCACCCCAGGAGGTGCGCGCCGGCAAGACGGATCTGAACTCGCGGCCCACGTGATCACGCTCCACCAATGGCGGCAGCACACATGTCTGCGGTGGGAGCGGTGAACCAGCCTGCATTGGGATGAAGGCCAGTCCTCCCAGCGCCGCTCGCACCTCTTCATACAGTGTCTGGGCAGCGACGGTGGGTTCGGGCTCGCCCGCTCGATCGCCGCGGTCGAGCAAACCGAGCACATCGCTGACCGATGAGCCCTGCCGCAGGAGCGACGGAACCAGGCTGTCGCGCAGGAGTTCCGCTACCTGCTGGAACAGAAAGCGATTGTAATTGAGCTCGTCCTGTTCAATACGGATTTCCTGCCGGGAGACGTTGGAGCTAAATGCGCCGCTGACGAGCAGATCATAAGGACATGGCTCGCCCGATGGTAGGAAGATGTGTAGCTTGCGCCAGGCAGCCGGAAGCGGCACGGGCATCCCCGCGTTTAGCCGTGCTGCGATTGAGACTTCCGTATATTCCACGCCCTCCCAGGAGAACTCATCCAGCCCGGCGCGATGCTCGCCAATCGCGATGTCGCCACTGTTCGCGAGCAAGAACTCCTCCACCTGCCCGGCGTCTTCGCGGAGCGTCACATGGCAAATCTCTGGTCCCGCGCTATGCGATGCAGCCACGCTCGTGGGAATCTCCAAAGGCGCCCGCGTAACCGTCCACGCGACGTCACGCTGCTTCGAACCGATGTTCACCGAGAATTCAACCCGGCGGAAGTGCTTCAGAAACAAGAGCGCCGTGACGGGTAGATTGACCAATTGGTCGGCCAATTCGGAGCGCTTCGCTGTAGTTATGTCTTCCTTGAACGGAAAGCGGAAGGCCGTCTGCATGCCGGCCGCGTGCATATCCAGCCATTCGGTTGGCATATCCTCGACCGGCCAGGGAAAGCGCGTCACCGGCGCGCGCCGCACGGCGGAGACAGTGCCCTCATCGATCAGCGGTTGAACCGCCAGTAGCGCTTCCTCCGCGCCGTAGCGAAGCGACAGAGTGGCGGAGAAGACTTCGGGCGCCTCGGTAATCTCAAGGACCGACTTGAAGCCCATGCCCTTGTGGCCAATCGTTGCTCGCCGTTTCCGGTCCGTCGTGATTTTGCTGCTCGCACTGATGCCGCTTAGCCCGCGCACGTCGGCCTCAGTCAATGGGCGGCCGGAGTTGCCAATCCACAGGGCATCGTCGGTGAGCATAAAGCGAATGCAACCAGCACCGTCGTCGGCGGCAGCCATCGCATCGTCTGCATTCTGGAGAAGTTCGTAGATCAACCGGCCCCGGTAATCCTGGGCTATCTGGTTCTCCTGGCCGACGTCTTCGTGCAGACGCTGGTAACTGGCCCGATAAACGTTGAGGTTCTCCTTGCGGATCTGAGCGAGTAGCGCGTCGCCACCCCCCATGCCATTGATTGTCACGATGTATCACTCCATTGAATTTGTTGCGGATTGGTGTCACGCGCCTCAACCTGTCGAATCCGCACAGTGCAACCTGACCCAATGGTAGGTGACCAGGCGCGACACCCCCGACCCTCGGCGCACAATGAATACTTTTGGGCTACGAAACAGTAGAAGCATTCTCTGGCTCACATAGATTGGACGGCCACGACACCAGCGGGTCACCGTTGCCTCGCCTACACTCACACGACTCCGTGGATTTGGAGGACGGCGCAAGGATCTCTGTCGCTACTGCAGATCACGCATGTGGGGGCGGAGGAGGAGGGTGGCGAGGCCCATCGCGACGACGGCTGCGCCGAAGATGGCAATCGCGAAGCTGACCGAAACGAGCGAGGCCAGGACGCCAATAATAAGGAAGCCGAGCGTCCGCAGGGCGTTGATCATCGACTGGGCGGCGATCACCCGGCCCCGGTAGCGATCCTCGGCGAAGGTCTGGACCAGCGTGTCGTTCTGGACAATGTAGAGCGTCTGGAAGATGCCGGTCGCCGCCAGCGCCGGGATGATGACGAGATAGGACGCCGAGAGCGCCAGCGCGATCAGGCCGCTGCCCCAGCCGATCATCCCCGACCAGATAACTAGCCCGCGCGGAACACGCCCGGCAACCCAGGCGCCGGTGAAGGTCCCGAGCAACGCCCCGGCGCCACTGACGCCGTGGAGCAGGCCGAGCGTCCCGGCGTTGCCGTCGAGCGTGTCGAGGGCAATCGACGGCAGCAGCGCAATGTACGCCATGCCGAAACCGAAGGGCACGATGTCGTTGACCAGCGCCGCCCGCAGCATCCGGTTCTGGCGGATGTAGGCGATGACCTCGCGCAGGTCGCTGAAGAAGCGCGCCGGGCCACGCAGCGGCGCGGGTGAGTCTCCGGCTGAAGACGTCGCGACGAGCGCCATCGGGATGCTCAGAATAAT
Source organism: Chloroflexia bacterium (assembly GCA_030431755.1). Lineage (GTDB taxonomy): Bacteria > Chloroflexota > Chloroflexia > Thermomicrobiales > CFX8 > JAUIIK01. Next base: position 15,009 of record JAUIIK010000104.1, on the reverse strand, counting down.
GAAGCCGGCGGGCAGGTAGAGCACCGCCCCACCGGCCAGGACCGCGCCGACGCCGAGCGCGCTGATCGCGACGCCGGTGATGGCCGGGGCGGCGATGCGGGAGGTGTTCATCAGCATCGAGTTGGCGGCGATAGCGCTCTGGAGCGCCCGACGCGGTATCAGCGTCGGGACGAGCGCCGAGCTGGCCGGGAAAGCAAAAGCCATCGCGATACCCATGACGACGACGAGGACGCCGATGGCCGGCACCGTCAACGCGCCGCCGAACTCGAGCGCCGCGAGGATGGCGAAGCCAAGGCACTGGACGGTGAAGATCGTCGCCAGAATGCGCCGCCGCTCGAAGGCGTCGACAACAACGCCGACGACCGGCGCGAGCACCAGCGCCGGCGCCATCTGCATGAACGAGAAGAGGCCCAGCAGAAAGTTGCTCTCGGTTTCCTCGAAGACGATGAAGCCGAAGATTGTCATCTGGAGCGCCCGGCCGGCGCTGGAGAGCGCCGCCGCGCCGTAGTACCGGCGGTAGGGCGGCGAACGCAGCGCCTCGAATGCGCCGGGCCTCGCCGTATCAGTCACCAGCGCTGGGGCTCAGGCGGCGCTGGAGCTCATAGAGCAGGATGCCGGCCGCCACCGCGACGTTGAGCGAGCTGGCCGCGCCGCCCATTGGTATTCGCAACAACCCGTCGCACAGATCCCGCGTCTCCTCCGCCAACCCATCGCCCTCGTTACCCAGCAGCAGCACCGCCGGCACGTTGAGCGGCGCGTCGGGCAGCTCGGCCTCGGCCCGCGCCGACGTGCCGTAGACGGCGACGCCATTCGACTGCGCCCAGTAGAAGAGCTCGTTGAGCGTCTCGACGGTGTGGATCGGCAAGCGAAAGGCCGAGCCGAGGCTGGCCCGCAGCGCCGTCGGGTGGCCGGGGTCGGTGCCCTTGTGGACGATGAGCGCGGTCGCGCCGAGCGCGTCGGCGGCGCGGATGATCGTGCCAAGGTTGCCGGGGTCGCGCACGTTGTCGGTCGCGAGATAGACGCCTGCGGGGTCGGCGTCGATAAAGCGCAGATCTTCCAACCGCCAATGCACCGTCGCGGCGAGGCCGACGGGGTTGTCCCGGTTCGACAGCCGCGCGAAGTCATCGGGGCTCAGCTGCACGATCTCAACGCCCTGCTGGCCGGCTGCGTCGAGCATTTCCCAGGCGCGCGCGCTCCGCAGGCGGCTCGGATCGACCAGGATGGCCTCGACGTGGAGCCCCGCGTCGACGGCGTCGATGACGTGCCGGATGCCTTCGACGAAGACGACACCCTCGGACTGGCGCGTGCGCCGGTCCTGGAGCGCTCGTACCCGGCGCGGCCAGTTGCGTTGTCCTCCCGAGCTCATAGCGCCTCACCTCCAGAGTCCGGTGATGCTACCATCCAGGGTCAGCGATGCGAATGGAGTTGTATAGTGCCGGTCGACCGCTCGCGGGATTCCGAGCGCATCTCAGACCCCTGGCTGGACGAGCATGCGGACCTCCTGCAAGCGGGGTTGACCGTGCTCGATTTCGGCTGCGGCAACGGCGACGATAGCCTCGAACTCGTCGAGCGGGGCTTGCAGGTCGTCGCGTTCGATCAATCGCTCGCGAGCCTGCGGCATGCCAGGCAACGGGTGCCAGGGCTCCGCATTGTCCGCGGCGACATGCGCGACCCATTGCCCTTTCCCAACGCCAGTTTCGACCGCGTCGTGGCCAGCCTGTCGATGCACTACTTCACCTGGGAGCAGTCAATACGGCTCGCCGCCGAGGTCAGCCGCATCCTGAAGCCGTCAGGCTGGTTGATCTGCCGGGTGAACCGGGTCGGCGATGTGAACTTCTCCTACGCCGCCGGCCGGGAGATCGAGCCGGAGTACTTCGAGGTCGGCCCCGGTCACTTCAAGCGCTTCTTCACGGAGGAGTCGCTGCGGCAGATGCTCGAGCCAGCCTTCGTCATTGATAGCATTGTCCCGCGTGTCAGCACGCGCTGGAAGAAAGAGAAACAGACCCTGGTAGCGAGAGCGACACCCCGCGCATGAAGATCTACGAGCGGTTGGACCGCGAATCCCTCGGACGGCTCGACCCGGAACGAGCCCATCAACTGGCCCTGCAATCGCTCTCGAAGGCATCGAAAGCGCCGGGCGCGTTGCGGGCCATGCGCCGTCTCGCCCACGGGGCAGAGTACGTGCCCGATGAACGACTGCGGCTCCGGCTCTGGGGTCTACCTTTCGCAAATCCGCTCGGCGTCGCTGCCGGGATGGACAAGAACGCCGTCGCCGTCAACGCGCTCCTGGCGCTCGGCTTCGGCCATGTCGAAGTCGGGACGGTCACGCTACGCCCCCAGCCGGGCAATGACACGCCACGTCTCTGGCGCGTGCCGGAAGACGAGGCCGTCATCAATGCGCTCGGTTTCCCGAGCGACGGCGCGGCAACCGTTCGCAACCGGCTCCATGCAGCCCGGCCCGACGGCATCATCGGCGTCAACATCGGCAAGAATCGGGAGATCCCGGCCGCTGACGCACCGCAAGCCTACGCCGACCTCGTCCTCGCGCTGGCGGATGTCGCCTCCTACATCACAGTCAACGTCTCATCGCCCAACACGCCCGGACTGCGATCCTTGCAGATGTCCAGCGAGCTCGAAGCGCTCCTCGCCGCCGTCGCCGACGCCAACCAGAGCGTCGCGACCGCCCGCAAACAACGGCCCCGTCCCGTGCTCGTCAAAATCGCGCCCGACCTCAGCGACGACGAGCTAGAGGCGGTCGGCGCGAGCGCCGTGAGCGCTGGCGCTGATGGCATCATCGCCACCAACACGACGACGAGCAGGGAGGGCACTCCTGAGCGCTACCGCGACCTGCCGGGCGGCCTGAGCGGACCGCCACTCCGCGCCCGCGCCAACGCCGTTGTTGCCAGGTTGTACCACGCGGTCGGCGGGCAGCTTCCGATCATCGGCGTCGGCGGCGTCTCGAACGCCGCTGACGTCATCGAGCGGATGCGAGCCGGAGCATCGCTCGTCCAGCTCTACACAGCCTTCATCTACGCCGGTCCCGCTTTGCCGGGGATGATTCTGCGCGATCTGTCGGACTTTCTCGACCGCGAAGGGCTGGACAGCATCACTGAGCTCACCGGAGTCGGCAGGCAGGGTTAGCCCGACAGCCTCAGCCTATCCGCGTTAAGCGATGCTCCTCCAACGCCGCTGAATAGACGGCAGATGCGTCAAGCTGCCGAAGAATCGGCATTCGCAACCGGGGCATGACGCACTATTCTGCAACCATAGAGCGGCGCATAAACACGGGAAGGCAGAAACCAATGGACAAGCAGGAACGGGACGCCATGATCGCGCAGTACAAGCGCGGCTACGAGACGATCCTGGCAGCGATCGAGGGCATGAGCGACGCCGAGTGGGACGCCCGCGAAGCGCCGGGCGAGTGGAGCCCGAGGCAGGTCATTCACCACCTTGCCGACAGCGAAATGGCCTCGGCCATGCGCATCCGCCGTCTGATCAACGAGGATTCGGCGGAGATTCAGGGGTACGACCAGGAAGTATTCGCCGAGCAGCAGTACTATCGCGGCCCGGTCGAGCCCGCACTGCTCGCCCTCCAGGGCGCGCGCCTCTCAACCGCCGCCGTCCTCGACACGATGACCGACGCGGACTGGCAATCCGCCGGCACCCACACCGAATCTGGCCCCTTCTCGGCCGAGGATTGGCTGCGCTCCTACGCCGTGCATTGCGACGAGCACGCGGACCAGATCCGCCGGGCGCGGGCGGCAGTGTAGGGGATTTCCCTCACCCACACGCCTCCGCTACGCTCGGGCTGGGGAGAGGGGGAACCGCGCCGGGTATGAAGTACAAGATGAGGCCGGAGAGAGTGGACGCTATTACTCACTATCCTGGTGCAACGGAAACTGTGAGTTGGGGCGGTGGCCATTTCGATCAGGACCCAATGGCGATTCCACACGATGGCACTTGTGGATATGCTCCTCAACAATGATCACGTATCGCACTAGGACTTGATATTGACAGCTCTGCCTCCACTGCGTCGCATCATCGAAAGACGCCTCAGAAACGAACGACTAGTGCTACGCACGAGACTGAACCGTTACCAGTGCCGCCAGATACTGTCGGGAGTTGACCAGCCGAAGCCAGTCGAGCGCGTTGGCATTTCCGGCTTCGGCGGTAATGTGAATGCTTATACGTTCCACATCCACGAAGGCGAACAGCGTGGTCGGATCGATCCGGCCGGCTCCTGGGTGAGCGGGCGTATGCGCCGAACCGGCGCCAATACAGAAATCGATCTCCAGATCGATCATGGTCGCTGGGACTTCGTGGTCGAGTGCTTCTTCCTGATGTGCGGGTTTGCTGCATTTGTGACCGTCGCATTCTCGATGGTCGCGAACCCAACAGTTGGGGACTGGCGGACCTTTATCGTGATGATACTCGGAGCAGCAACCATTGGCACTCTGCGATTCTGGCAGGCGTCCGATCGTGAGCGAGACGGCAAGATGCAAGACCTCATCCAACTTATTTGTTCAACACTTGGCGCGGAAATCATCGAGATGACCTCAGAAGTAGAGACGCTGATTCACAGTCCAGAGTCGGTGAAATCCTGACAGCGACCGTACCGCGCCGCCTCCAGTTGATCATTGCCATCGTCAGTCGTCGATGGAAGCAGGAGCATCTTGCGCTGGTGACCCAACTCCACATCACCGAGTGCCGCAAACGCTTAGCCGGATCCGAAACCACGGCACAGTTCGCTCAGATAAAATGTTCACATATGAGAGGATGGGTTACGTGGTCCAGGTTCTTGCTCTATCCTGGGAAGCAGCCCATTGTGTATCCATTTTTCGGGACTGGGGAACCTTGCTGCACAGTTGCGAAAGGTCGGTTTCGACCCATTGACGACGTAGTGGAGATTGATGTCGTCCTCGACCATGGACGAATCTACTATGCGATCGAGTTGCTGTTTCTCCTGCTGCTTAGCCTTGTTGCATGTTTCGCCCTATCAGTACTGATCTCAGATCCTTTGAACCCGAATCTTCTGATCGCGACGCTCATCAGCGTTGCGGGGCCTGTCACATACGCGTGGATGCAGAAGTACTGGTATGATCGAATCCCACAATACTCACAACTGCTAACTGAAGCGATCTGCAAGAACCTTGATGCATCGCCACTTGATACCGTCTAAAGGCTGATCGATGTGATGTAGGAACAGTCGGATGAGAGTCAGACTCCCCGGACCACGAATCTACAAGCTCAATTCACCGCTAAATATTGAGGAATGCCGGTCGCGTTTGACGGGTGGAGAAGGTACACCAGAGTGCGGCGTTGTCCAGATGCCCGGGAGACGCGGGGTGGTGCGGGCGACGACCTTGTTCATCGAGGATGAGCCTCCCGGAGACGTTAGCGCCGCGTTCTCGGGAACGATGACGTCGACCGGAACAGGAACCTTCATCAGCCTCCGCGACGAGACCTCCCGAATGGTGTACGAGTCCGGCTTCTTCACCGGCGGCCTAGCGTCCGTCGCTGCCTATTTGCAGACGTTGAAAATCACCACCGACCCGCTATCGATCCTCATGATTGCGCTGATGTACGCGATGGCTGTGGGATTCATCATCAGAACCTTTACCCGCAAGCGCGAGTCCAGACAGCATCTGGTCGACGCAATCCGCGACCTGCTAGAGAGTCATGCCCCTTCTCCCCACGCAGCAGTGGGAGGGAGCCGAGCGCAAGCGGAGTCGAACGGGGGTTGGGGGTGAGGGATAGGCTGTTTCCCCTATTCCCTGTTACCTCTTCCCTGTTCCCTAGCCTTTACGGATACAGCTCGAAGTATTTGTCGTAGATACGGCGTGCGACCGGGGCGGCGGATTGGGATCCGAAGACGCCATTCTCGATCAGGGCGGCGATGGTGACGCGTGGGTTGTCGCTCGGGGCGAAGGAGCCGAAGGAGCCGTGGTCGGCTTCGCCTTCGCGGCCGGTCTCGGCGGTGCCGGTCTTGCCGGCCACTGAGTATGGCGCGCCGGCGAAGGCCTGGACCGCCGTGCCGTCACCAGCATGGACGACGGCGTACATGCCGTCCTGCAGCACCTTGATCTGCTCCGGACTCAACGGGAGTTTGCCGGCTTCGGTCGGCGCGCCCTGGTAGACAATCTCCCCCTGCTGGTCGACAACGTCCATGATGACGTAGGGCTCGTAGAGCGTGCCGCCGTTGGTGATCGCGGCATAGGCGCGGGTGAGCTGTAGCGGGGTCGCGGCGAAGAAGCCCTGGCCGATGGCAAAGTTGACGGCGTCGCCGCGCGCCCAGGCATCGCCGAAGGTCTCGAGCTTCCATTGCGGGTCCGGCACTGTCCCCGGCACCTCGTAGAGGGCGTCGATGCCGGTCAGCTGGCCGAAGCCGAAAGAGCGGGCCATGTCCGGCAAGAACATCTCGTTCTGCTCATCGAGCTGCGCGCCGATCTGGTAGAAGGCGGTGTTGCAGGAGCGGTAGATGGCGCGGTGCAGATCCATCTGCCCCTGGCCGCCGGGAATCCAGTCGCTCCACGTCTGATCTGCGCCGGGCAGCGAGAAGGTGCCGGGACAATTGATCGGCGTGCCCGCCGTGTAGCCAAGATGGACCATCGCCGCTGAGGCCGTGACGACCTTAAAAGTTGAGCCGGTCGGGTAGACCTCGGTCGTGGCGCGGTTGACCAGCGGGCGGGTATTGGGATCGTTGAGCTCGGCCCACTTCTCGGCGCTGAGACCCAGGATGAACTCGTTGGGGTCGAAGGTCGGGCGGCTGGCCATTGCCAACACTTGACCGGTCCAGGGGTCCATCACGACCGCCGATCCAACCTCGTTGCCAATCGCCGCGTCGGTCGCGATCTGCAAGTCCAGGTCGACCGTCAGGACGACATCCTTGGCCGCTTCGGGCTGGACCTCGCCGAGCACTCGGATCAGCGTGCCGTCGCGCTGCTTGAGCGCCAGAGTGCCGCCGCGCTTGCCGGCCAGCCACTCCTCGGCAAAGGCTTCGACGCCGCCGCGCCCGATGACGTCGCCGGCCTCGTAGCCACGCTTGGATAGCTCGGGCAGCTCCTCAGCAGTGATCTCGCTCAGGTAGCCGGTAATGTGCGCCGCCGCCGCACCCAGCGGATACGTCCGCGCCGGCCAGTTTTGGACGACGACACCGTCGATCTGGCCGAGCTGGTCGACGAGGTTAGGGTCCATGTCGTCCGGATAATCCTTGACCGGCATGAACCAGTTAGGCTGGCCGTTGATGTAGCGCGCCTGGATCGTCTGCTGGTCCATTTCCAAGAGCTGGGAAAGCCTGCTCAGCAGGTCGGCTTCGTTGGTGATCTGACCCGGAATGATGCCGACCCGACTGATGAAGCCCGTCTCGGCCAGGGGGCGGCCCTTGCGGTCGAGAATGCGGCCGCGCTGGGGCGTGTCGCTGGTCCACTCAACGTAGCCCTCGCCAAGCCCGGCGAAGATAAGCGACGGCGACCAGTCGACCTTGAACTCGTCCCCGTCACGGCTGACCGGGATCTGGTTCTCGTCAGTGAAATTGCCGATGCGCGACGACTCGATATCGGCCTTGATCGAGAAGATGCGGTCATCTTCCTGGCCGCTAACGACCTGCGCGTCGACCGTGACGATGCCCGCCTCGACGGCGATAGCCTCATAGCGAGCGACGAAATCGTCTTTGGTGATCTGCTCCTGCGCCGACGCGGTGATTAGCTCGTACATCTGGGCGTAGGCACCGGCCGACCAGGCATCGACATAGATCTCGGCGACGCGCTTCGGCGCGGTCAGCAGTCCGGGCGGGACCGGCGTCGGCGAGGGTGTCGGCTCCGGCGTCGAGGTCGGCACGCCCGGGGGTAGCGGCGCGGTTGGCAGGCCACTGTCCGCGCCTTCGGTTGGCGCTTCCGTCGCCGTTGAACCGTCACCGGCGTCGGGTGTCTCGGTGCCCGCTACGGCGGCCGCCTCGCTGGTCGGTTCGCCCGCGCCCGCATCGCCATTGTCGTCATCGCCGCCAAGCGCGCCGGCCACCAAGACCGAGCCGCCGATGATGACGACCAGAACAATCCCGATGAGCAGGAACTTCGGCCAGAGCCGCTCGCGACCGCCATAAGGCGACCAGCTAGAACTGCCCGACCATTCGGTCCGGCGAGCGCGGCGCGGCCCCCCGATCTTCCGCCCGGTGGCGCTGGACGGTATCTTGCGGGACTGCGCGGAGAATGGAACTGATCGACGCGAATCGCGACGTGACACGTTGCCTGTAAGTTCCTTGCGGACGAATAAGCGACCGGTAATCGGAGAGCGCTTCTAGTGTACGTACCTGACTGTGTCGTGCCAAGTTGTCACCGGCACATTTCCCGGCATCCAGCCACCGATCACAAGCCTGAGTCGGTGGGAAGCGTCACGCTTTATTGTCGGCAACGTGCAGCACCAAGCGGGCCTCGGATCGCATGTCGAGCGGCTGTGCTCCGGGACCGGCGACGACGATCTCCATTGCCGGTTGCTGCGCAGCTCGTATGTCGCAAATCCGGCGGGCCGCAAGCGCTCGGGCAACCGGCGAAAGCGGCGCAACAGCCGGAGTATCGATCCGCACCGCCGCCAAACTCGGAATGTCCGCGCCAGGCGTGGGGGCGCGAGGTTCGGGAGCGAGCATGTAGAGCGGTTCCTGAGGCGGGGCCACGCCGATGACCCAGCGCGTATCCGGCGCGAAGGGCGGATGGTAGTCCCAGGTGTCGAACGGCAACGGCTCACTGTCCGGTGGTTGCGCGTGGAAGACGACGCCGAAGGGGCAGTAGCCATTCTCGCGCCAGCGCCAGCGTTCCGCAAAGCCGATCTCGCCCAACGCCGCGATCTCGTTCCAGTCCAGCGGGTAGGCCAGCTCAAGCAACGCGTTGCGAAATGTATAGACGACGTTACCGGTGCCGCCGCCGGCGTGCGGTCCATGTCGCGCGATCTCGTAGCCCGCTGCAGCAGGGATCAACGCCACGCCTTCGGAGTCGACGAGGACGAAGAGATGGTCGAGCTGTGCTTCCAGCTTCCGATTCCCCTCTTGGTTCGTGTTCGGCACGCTCCTCGCCACCGGGCGGGATATCTGTAAGGATAGCCCGGGACATGTGGAAGGGAACGGTCGGAACACGTGCGCCACTCAACACTCGTCGGCTTTGTTGCGCTGTTGGTCATCGCGCTCGCCGGTGCCAGCGCGCTGGCGGTTGCCGCGCGGCAACGTGACACGCCGGAGGAAGCCGGGGATTTCTCGGGATCCGGGATCGAAGGTTACAACCTGGTTGGGACAATCGGCGGCCCGCTCATTCCGACCACGCCAGTCGATGTCGCCGTTGACGAATCCGGGCGCATCTTTGTGGCCGACATCGGGCTCAACCGGGTGCTGGCCTTCACGCCCGATGGCGCGCTCGACACCGCCTGGGGCGATGGGGGCATGTCGGAGAGGTTGGCCTTCCCTTCGGGCCTGGCGCTCGGACCGAACGATTCGCTCTACGTCTTGCAGCTCGGCAATGCCGAAGTCCATGTCATGGACAGCGACGGCAGCGAACGTGACGTCTGGTCGGTTGCCGGGCAGGAGGAGCTTGCGGGTGTCGGCGCGCCGGTCGCAATTACAGTCGATGCCGATGGCACCGTCTATATCCCCGACCAGCGCTCGCAACAGATCCGCCGCTACGAGTCGGACGGCGACGAGCTTGACAGCTGGCCCTTCCCGGTAGGCGAGGTCGATCTCAACCAGCTCTGGCCGCGCGACATCGAGGTCGTCGACGGCCAGATCGTTCTAAGCTATGCCGATCAGACAGGCGGCAGCGGTGGCCTTCTCGCCTTTGCCAGCGACGGCAGCGCCATGCTGTTCGAGCCCGGCTTTGACGATGTTGAAGGACGGTCACCGGGCAGCATCGCAGTTAGGTCCGACGGGCTTTCGGCAATCCTCTACCTTTCGAACGACATCGCCACGCCGCCATTGATCGCGACAGCAGATGGCGTCTGGCAGCCTGAAGGAATCGCTTCGCTGACACCGATCAATGGACTCGTCGTTCCCGGCATCGCCGCCGACAACACCGGACAGGTGTTGATTGCAGATCCTGCCGGGCAGCGGGTACGCCAGTATGATGCCGCCGGCAGCGTCACCGGCGACATCCAATCGCCCGACGCCAGCGGCCTGCTCGGCGGCCTTGATGAGATCGTCGCGACGGCTGATGGACTGGTCTATGCAGCGGATCCGTTGCGTGGCCAGGTCATCGCCTACCAACAGGATGGCAACGTGCAGACGAGCTTCGAGCTGCCGACGGACCCGGACGCGCCGCTGACCACCGGCTTCACCCGCCAACGTATGCGGATGACCGTCGATGGATTTGGATCGGTCTACGTCGTCGACGAATTCACCGGGCGGATCACCAAGTTCCGTCAGGATGGAGCTGTCGTCGACACCGACTGGGCGGGGAGCGAGAACGCCGACGAACCCATCGTCGCCCTGATGCTTGCCGCGGGCAACGACGAGCGCGTCTTCCTGGTGGACCTGACGATGCAGGACCGCGTACGCGTCTTCAGCGATCTGGGCGAGGACCTCGGAGTGCTGGTCGAACCATTCTGGCAGAGCGCCATCCAGGACATCGCCGTCGCTGGCGACACGCTCTACACGGTCGAGCTTGGCACGGGCACATCACCGGTCCGGAGTTTCACGACCGCCGGCGACTACCTCGACGAGCTGGTCGACCTCAGCCGGGGCGACGGCAACAGCAACCGCACCGGCTTCGCGCTCGCGGTTGAACCCAACGGCGATCTGCTGATTGGCGCGGTCAACGTCGCCAGCGGCCCCGAGTTCGAATACCAGCTGCTGCGCCTGACGACAGATGGGAACCTGCGCAGAATCGGCACACTCGACGTGCCTTTCACCACGCTCCCCGACATCGCCGTTGGGCCAACGGGCGTCCTCTACATCGCCGCCCCCAACGACCAACGCATCTACGTCTACGAACCGGAACCGTAGGCGCGATTGTCCTGGGCTGCGCCGGGTAAGGGTGAGGCTACGCCTGTTCGCTCTGCATCATAGGCAGCGGCGGTGATGGCGCTGGCGATGACGGTGACGATGGCAAGGAAGAAGCTGCCGAGGAAGACGTCGGCGTTGTCGAAGTCGATGGCGTAGACAAGCACAACCGAGACGACAAAGAGCAGTAGACCGTTGAGCACGGCAACTACGAAGATCCAGGGGAAGATCCGCGCCAGCGCATGGCGAGCGCCGGGCGACCAACGTGCCACTCGCCCCGGCTGTTGCGCAGCCAGCCCGAAGCCGAAGAGACCGGCGAGCAGCGCGACGACCGGCGGCCCCACCCCGCCGCCGACCAGGAACATCAGCAGCGACAGCAACACGAGGCCCAGCCCGCCGTGCTTCGACCGCAGATAGAAGAGCGACCAGCCAATAACCGCTGCCGAGACGACGATCGCCAGGATACCGGTGGCCAGCGTGTTCGGCACAAGTGAGAAGGCTGGCTCGCCGTCCATGTTTGTGGCGATCGGTCCTTGAGTCCAGGAATCGAACATCAAGCCGCTGGTCGCGGTGCTGCCCTGACGGACCTCGCCGATCCCGTGCCGGATTCCGCCAAGCCCGCCCATCACGCCGAAGAACGCCACGACGAGCCAGCGCGCATCACCTGCGCGAGGGTGTGCCTGAACATGCATGGCCCCCTCCGTCGCTATCGTTACGCCGTCCGCCAACCTGCCGCGCCAAGCACGATCATCAGCGTGGCGACGACGAGGTAGAACAGCTCAGTCCAACTCCATGGCTGGTTGTCATTGAGAATCTTCAGTTCAACGGTGATGTAGCCGGCCAGTAGCACGCCGGCAAAGGCGGTGAGCGGCGCGCCGGTTGCGCTGGCGAGGAACAGTCCAACGGATGCAGCTGCGGCACTGCCACCAACGACGGCCGCGAGGAGCAAGCCTGGTATGAGATAGCTGTGAAAAGGTGTTCTATCGAGAAGTTCGAGCGCGAAACGGTCGGCCTCGAGACCGGCCACCAGCGCGACACCGCCGCCGATGGCGGTCAGCGCCACGAACAGATCCAGGAGCAGCAATATCAGATGTAACATCCCTGTCTCCGCTCTGGAGACCAGTGTCCGGCTATCTACTCTCAGTATCTATGCGCGGCGTTGCAGGGTCACAACGGCGGGGAGCAGAGGGTTACAACCTGGCAACAGTCATCTGGAACGGTTCGAGTGAGCTATTCAACGGTCACATTGAAGATCCAGGTGACATAGATCGGCGTCGAGGTGACCTGGGGGTGGTCCGGCCAGTGGCCCTGGATGCGCACGGCGTAGTGGCCCGGCAGCACGTCGAGCGTGAACTCCAGGCTGGCGGGATCGAGATTGAGCGCCTGGTCAGGCTCGCCGTTGACGACGAAGGCGAGCTCATCACCGACTTCGCCCTGCTGGTTGGTGGGATAGGCGGAGTTGTCAGCGAAGTTGTAGATGCCGCCCTCCAGCGCCTCGGGCGGCGAGCGGAACTCCGGGCCGGAGAAGGCGACGGTGAATTGCTGGCCGCGCTCGGCCATTACCGTCTCGTGCTCGAACTGGACAATCGGGACGCTGAACGCGCTGACCGTCGGCGGCGTATCCCCGAAGACCCAGCCGTAGCTGCCGATTGTGGCGGGAATAGAGACATCACTAGCCTGCAGCGTCGCCAGTGGCGGCGAGAGCAGATCCTCCGGCGGCACGGTCGGGTTGGCGAAGGTCGACGTCGGCGCGGGGTTTTGCGCGATCTCCGTCGCGGTGAGGGCGGCTTCGGTTTCCTCGGCCTCGGCAGTGGCCGTCTGGCTCTCCGGCGGCACGACCTCGGTGGGCGTGAATGTGGCGACGATCACCTCCCTTGTTGGCTCAGCTGGGGCGGTTGAGGTCGCGTCGTTGTCATCCGCAAGCGGATTGCAGGCCGCAAGCGCGGCCCATAGCAGGACACCCGCCAACAACCAACCGTAGCGCCTCATTCGCATGCAGACCTCCACAACTTCATCGAGCGCAGACGCGCTCGCAAGAGACAACGGTCCGGAGCGGCAATCGTTTCACGCATGCGCGGATGACCGAAGCTATTCGCTCGTCTCGCTGGCAACCTCGATCCGGGCGATGATCGTCGCTGGTTGGCCGTCGAAGCCAGTGAAGACAACGGTGGGGAAGGCGACCCCGGAGGTTGGAAAACGGACGAAACCGGAGTAGGCGGCCACGCCGCTGCGGTAGAGAGTCGTGCTCGTCCCGTCGGCGAAGGTCAGCGCCAAAGTGTTGGGTAGATCCTCATCGATCTCAACGCCGAAGGAGGTTGTCGCCGCGCTTCCGGCCGTCACAAAGCGCACCGTCAGATCAGTCAGGCGGCCCGCTACCGGCGGATCTGGAACGGTCGTCGCCTGGAGCACATAGCTACGCCCGTCGGAGCCGATGATCGCGTCGCTGACCTGGACGACCGATAGGCGTGTGACGCTCCAGCCATCCGTCGCGGGATCGCCAGCCGTCAGCGTCAGGCTCCAGCTACCGGGCAGATCGAGGATGAACTCGCCCTCGTATGTGCCGGCTACCGAGCGCCCAAGGAACGCAGTGCGCTGCTGGCCGCCGGTACTGAAGACAGCGGTGAGCGATGGTGGCGCGGGAGTACGCAGGCCGGTGTCACCCTCGCCATCAAGCAACTCGCCGGTGACTGGATCGAGGAGCCGTACCTGGAACTCGACCGTCATCCCGGTCGGCCCGAGGCGCGGCTCGATATCGAGATCGACGGTCGGGACCTCTGGCGGGGCGTCGTTATCCTGTGGGACCGCGCCATCGACCGATGGGCTGCGGCCGTGGTGGTGGCGGTAGAAGTCGGCGAGCGTCTCGACTGCGGCCCCGTCAAGCTCATCGAGCGCCGCCATCAGCGCGCCGTCGGAAGCTGCCAGCTGCACGACACGGTGCACGAGCTGCCCATTGACCGGAAAGCCGCTGTAGGCGCTCGTGACGTAGAGGGTGCCGCCTGTCCCAGCCGTTGCCAGCGACGAGGTTGTGCCCCATTCACGAGGCAGCCATTCAGCGATGATCGTCCAGTTGGCGGTGTCGATCTTCCAGATGCCGGTGCCTCCGATAAGTTGCTCGCCCATGTTCGGTCTGACCTCGGGGCTGGCAGCATAGAGATAGCGGCCGTCGGGCGAGAGGGCGGCCGGGATATCGATGAGCTGTTCCGCCGGCACCCAGGGCCGGTGTTGCGGGAAGGCCTCATGCAGCTGCTCTCCGCCTTGCAGCTCGATGACCTGCTCGATCTGCCTGCGCTCCAGGTCGACGACGGCCACCCGCAGAGCGTAGACATCGAGCGCATAGAGCCGCTGGCCATCGTGCGAGAGGACGTACTCGACGACCGCGCCATCCAGCTCATCCAGCGGCTCGAAGGGCAGTGCGAGCTCGAACTGGGTCATCGTGTCGAAGACCAGAAAGGTGATCGCCGGCGCGGGGTTGAGTCCCTGCCGGGGAATAACGACGATGCCACGACCGTCGGGCGTTATCAAACGCAATCCGGGCGGGTCCTCCAGTCCGAATACCGGCTCGCTCTCAAGATTGGTCACGCCATTGAGCAGGGCCGTCTGATGGATCTTCTGCCACCCCTCGGCGGTGTTACGCACATGGACGGTCAGCGCCGGCGCCTGCGGTGGAACGCTGCCGTAGAGATCGACGACAAGGCCGGGTTGGTTGAAATCGACACCGACATCGAGACCCCAGATATCGCGCAGCGAGCCATCGGCGGCGCGGATGACGGCGACGGTCATGATGTTGTCGAGGTAGCTACTGTCATGGCTGGCGACATAGATCCAGTCGTCGATGACGACCAGATCGTAGTAGACGCTCTCGGGACCGCCATCGGCCAGCGGACGAACATCTGCGCTCCAGCGCTCCTCGCCGGTCACGGTCGAAGCCGCTCGCAGCGTGAGCGCGACGCCGTCGGCGCCGCGCTGCTCGTCAATCAGGAGTAGCAGCTCGCCATCCGGCGTGATGCTGGCGGGTTCGCCGACGGGCAAGGGCAGGC
>JAUIIK010000103.1 GCA_030431755.1 Chloroflexia bacterium | reverse complement strand
CAGTTCCTGTTGCTCGTCTGCCGTGCCGTTGACGAGCGTGCTGATCTGCTCGACAGTCAGAGCGTCCATCGTATCCGCCGCGCAGACGACGGCACGGTCGACCAAAGGCTCCAGCGCATCAGAGACCGCCGAGGGCAGGCTATTGCTGAGGCAGGCGTTGATCGCGTTGGCGACCTTGTCAGGCTCGCCGGCCGCGAGATCCAGCAACGCCTCGGGCGTGACGACGGTGCTGAGGCAGGCGACGATCTCGCCGGCCGCCGCTTCGACCGCATCCTTGACCTGGCCGCTGTTTGGAATCGTGGCCGTCGCTGGCGGGGTCGGTTCCGGTTCTTCGGTCATGCCCGCCGTTGGCGTCAACGCGGTTTCCTCGGTAGCGGTGGCAGTCGGCGTCTCGGACTCATCTGTGGCCGTCGGATCAGGCGAGTTCCCGGCGCCGATAACCTCGTAGCGCCAGTGGTAGTAGTGTCGGCCGACATTGCCCGCCTCGACCTGCCACTCCGGCGCGTTGGCCGGGTTGTAGGTCAGACAGCGGCGCTCGAAGCACTGGATCAGAACGTCGGTCTGCTCCCCAGCGACCTGCACACTGGCCCAGTAGGCCTCGGTCACCGGCAGGCCGGTGGCATAGTAGGGGTTCTCAAAGAGCACGGCATCCTGAAACGCGCCGTCGGCATAGACCACGCCGGTCGAGGTCATGAAGGCCCAGAAGGGCGACGCAACCTGATGACCGGTGGCCTCGACATACTGCGCGGCTGTCACGCCCTGGGCAGCCAGGCTGAGATCGTTCGTCAGGTTGCCGTCGCGGTCGATCCGGAAGGTGACCGGCGCGCCCGCTTCGAGCGCGAACTCGTCCCGGACCGCGCCAAAGGTGGCGTAAGTCGGGCCGGTCGGGTCGTCGGCGTCGCCAGCGAGGTTGATCTCGGCCGGCGCATACTGCATGCCGCTGGCGTCGCCAGTCTGGAGGTAACCAGTCATCATCTCCATCACGAGCAAGCCATTTGTGACGTACCAGACCGCCTCAGGGTCGCCGTTCGGATGGGTGATCTCCATGCGCGACTTGTCGTAGTACTGGACGGCCCGCTCGCCGCCCGGACTGCTGAGGTACGGCTCGTGCAGCTCGTCGGTGAAGGCTTCCGGCCCCCACATCCAGGTGCGGACGACCGCCGCGTCGGAGACTGGCTTGTCGGTGCGTTCCCAGGTCTGCTGAAAGTGGCCGTTGGCCGGGGCGTGAGCGCCCGCTGTCAACGCTG
Source organism: Chloroflexia bacterium (assembly GCA_030431755.1). Classification (GTDB taxonomy): domain Bacteria; phylum Chloroflexota; class Chloroflexia; order Thermomicrobiales; family CFX8; genus JAUIIK01. The sequence goes on along the minus strand of JAUIIK010000103.1, from coordinate 16,609 downwards.
CCGCGAGGATGGTTGCCGTGGCGAAGAGCAGCGCGGCGGCGATGGAGAGTCGTTTCGTCATCGTGGGGGTGGTCTCCCGTCGGGTGCGAGCGGCGCGGTCCCCTCAATCATCAGGCATGCGGCGGCCGGTTGGCAGAATCAGAAGTGCCGTCCTGTGGCGGTACTTCAGTGCGATTCCGGGGAAGTTGGCGAGAGCCAGCCGCTAGCTATCGAGCCGCAGACGCAGCCAGGTGACAGCGTTGTAGGGTTCCGCGTCACCGGTGGGGAGCACGCCTAAGCGCTGGAAGCCGCACTTTTCGAGTACCCGAACCGAGCCGGAATTGTGCTCGGCGACGTGAGCGAAGATCGGGCGTTCCGGTACGGCCTCGACGAAGGCGGAAAGAGCACGCGACGCGACGCCCCGGCCCCAGAAGTCGCGGCCGAGCCAGTACGCGACGACCCGCTCGCCATCGTGAACCGGACTGACGATATTCCCGGCCACCTCGCCGTCACAGGTAATCGTGCGCGCGATGACCGCCGGATCGCCAAGCAAACGCTCCCAGTCATCGAAGAACGTTTCGCGCTCACGCGTCGGGAACGCGGCCAGAACAGCGGCCTCGCTGTCCTGTTGATGCTCGAAGAAGATGCCCAGGTCATCGCGAGTGACGTCGCGCAACCCGACAGCTGGATTCCCGGTGTTCATAGCGCGCCCCTTCAAACAGTCTCCGGTAGCTCCAGGATGAACTCCTCAACATCAGACTCCCGCGCATGTGCGAAGCCGACATCCTCACCAATAATCCGGAAACCACACTTCTCGAGGACGCGCAGTGACCCGACGTTGTCCTTGGCGACGCGGGCGTAGAGTGGCCGGTCGGCAGTCTGTTCCAGATAGAGCTGTAGGGCACGGGTCATGACGCCTTTGCCCCAGAACTCCTGGCCCAGCCAGTAGCTGAGCGACGGCTTTTCGAACTGTTCGAACTGCAGGATGCTCCCGGCGAGCTCGTCGCGGTAGAGGATCGCCCGTTTCCCAATCGCGTCATTCGCCAGCAGCCTGGTCCAGAAGCTGGTGAAAACATCGAGGTCTTCCCAACCCTCGGCCGTAAACGCCGCCATCCAGTTCGCTTCGGGACTGAGCTGGAACCGATGGAGCGTCGGGATGTCGTCGGCTTCGACACCACGTAATCGAACGAGGTCTGCTACGGAATCTGTCATCCCAGCCTCCAAGGGAGCAGTCGAACAGTGATCGGAGAAGATTACGGCCTTGTCCAGAGCATGAGCTTACGTTCTTCCGGAGTGGCATACAACGATAGAGGCTCAGCAACCCAATCGCGCGTTGGTATCCGTACCCTGCAACAGTTGACATGCTCAAGTCCGGTTGCCAAGATTCGCACAGGTCTGCCTCTGACACAGGGAATCGCCAATGTCGAGCGTACCGATCGACCGCTCCGGCCCGCAACCGATCCCTTTGCGTCGCCCGGACAAATCTGGACGGCCGGCTTCGCTCCCGCTACCACTCTCGACGTTCATTGGCCGCGATCGCGAGATTGCAGCGATTATTGGCCTGCTCCGCCGTCCCGGTGTACGCCTAGTGACACTCACCGGGCCGGGCGGTGTCGGCAAATCGCGGCTGGCAATTCGCGTCGCCGAAGAGCTTCTGGCCGAGTTTGGTGATGCGCTCTGGTTCGTACCGCTCGCGTCCCTGCCGGACGCAGAACTCGTTCCGGCGGCGATAGCGGAACAGCTCAACCTGCGCCAAGCCGGCACCTCGCCGGTCGAGGCGCAGGTCAAGGCGCTGCTGCGCGCGCAGCACGCGCTCATCATTCTTGACAACGTTGAACATCTGATTGCGGCGGGACCGCTGATAGCTGACCTCCTCGCTGGCTGCCCGTCCCTCACGGTGCTGGCGACGAGCCGGGAAGTGCTACGGCTGTCGGGGGAGCACATCTACGCCGTGCCACCACTCGCCCTTCCGGATTTCGATGCCCTGAGCACCTTCGACCTGCTCGCCGACACAGAAGCAGTCCAGCTGTTCGCGGAGCGGGCGACGGCAGTCATGGCAGATTTCGAGCTGACTCCCACGAACGCCCCGACCGTAGCCTCGATCTGCCAGCGGCTCGAAGGCTTGCCACTGGCGATTGAGCTCGCCGCGGCCCGGGTGTCGGCGTTTACACCCTCGGCGCTGCTCAACCGGCTGGAGCGGCGTCTACCACTGCTCACCGCTGGCCCGCTCGACGCTCCGGCGCGCTTGCAGACGATGCGTGACGCTATCGCCTGGAGCATCGACGCGCTTTCAGAAGACGAGCAGCAACTCTTTCAGCGCCTCTCCGTGTTTGTCGATGGATTCGCGCTCGAAGCAGCACAGGCAGTGGCAACAGACACGGCCGATGAGAGCACCAGCGTCGTGGACGGCATCACCTCGCTCATTCGCAAGAGCGTCCTGCAACAGCGTGTAGCGAGTGGCGATATGCGCTTCTGGATGCTGGAGACGATCCGCGAATACGGGCAGGATCTGGCGGCTCGGAGCGGTGAAGAGGCGACGGTGCGCCGGCGTCACGCAGCCTGGTGTCTGGCGCTCGCCGAGCGCGCCGGTCCAGAGTTGAGCGGTCCAGACCAGGGCATCTGGGTAGAACGGCTGGAGACTGAGCTCGGCAATATTCGCGCCGCGCTCGGCTGGCTGCGCGAGCAGGGTGAAACCACGTTGGCGCTACGGCTGGCCACAGCGCTCGGCTGGTTCTGGATGATGCCGGGGCGCTTCCAGGAGGGTTCCGACCTCTTCGCGGCGCTGATCGCGCTCCCGGGCGCTGACGATAGCCCCGAGACATTGGCAAGCGCGCTCGTCACCGCAGCCGATCTCAAGGATTGGCTGGGGGACTCCCCCGGCGCGCGGGAACTGCACGCGCAGGCGCTGGCCCTCTACCGGAGGCTCGATGACCGCCGGCGTGTCGCCAGTGTGCTGCGCGGGATGGGAAGCAACGCGATCGACCAGGACGATGCAGTCTCGGCTATCCGTCTGCTAGAAGAGAGCCTGATCCACGCCCGGGCAACGGGTGAGCACTGGGAGGTTGCCGCCGTCACGAACCTGCTCGGCATCGCTGCCTTCGCAATCGGCGATTACGACGCAGCGCTTGCACGGCACGACGAGGCGCTGACGGTGTGGAGACAGCTCGGCGGCGCCACACATATCTCCGTGGCATTGACGAGCATGGGGATCGTTGCGTTCGCTGCCGGTCAATTCAGCCGCGCGGCGGCAGTCTACCGGGAAGCCCTCGATCTGTCGATGGCGGTCGACGATCGCTACGACGTCGTCCGCGCGGTTGAGGGCTTCGGCCTGCTCGCCGCGGCCGGTGGTGATCCTCGACAGGCAGCACGCCTCCTTGGCGTAGCTCAGGCCCAGCTCGAGCTCTTCGGTACTCCGCGCCGCCGCGCCACGCAGGCGCTGGTGGAGCGCGTCTTGAGCAACTTGCGCCGGACGCTGGGAGACAGTGCGTTCGCTGCCGCCTGGGAGGAAGGGCACGCTCTTCCATTAACGGAAGCCGTGGCGATGGCGCGCACTGTGCCGGAATCAGGCGATCAGCCCGCAGCCCGCCACAATCTGACACGCCGCGAGGTCGAGGTATTGCGGCTGGTGGCGGAGGGACTGACGGACCGTGAGATCGGCGAGCGCCTGTACATCTCGCGCCGGACCGTCTCCCATCATGTGACCGCCATCCTTGCCAAGCTCGGAGTCACCTCCCGGCGTGACGCTGCCGAAGCCGCCCGGCGCTTCGGACTGACGTAGGCCGACAGATCACCAGTTAACCAACACCCTAGGGGGAGAACACGCGGTTCGCCCGCGTACGGACGCAGAACCCGAGCCGGGCGAACACGAGGTTCGCCCCTACGGTACTTCTACATTCGACTCCCCTGAGCAGGCCACTCGTGTCCCGATACGATCGGCGTAGCGGGACCATACTGGTATGCACCCAGCAACGATATAGGTACATCACGGTCCAGGAATAGGTATCTCCTCCCGATGTGCTGAAGAGCGCTTTGCCGCAATATCGACTTCGCCAGACTCATCCCCGTGACGAGTAGCCACTCTGCTCGTGCAGCGATCGCACAGCTGATCGTTGCGCGCTTGGCATAACGCGTTCTAGCGACAGAAAGGAAGCTGAAGATGCGACTACCGGTGATTCTGGAGCTATTCCGCCCACCCACCCGGCCACCGCGCCGGACGGCACGCCTGCATGTGCGGGCGGTGCGGTCCCGTCTAGGAGCGCTGTCGCTGCTGCTGGTGACTCTGCTAGCCAGCCTCGCCGGCATCTTACCCGCCGGGCAGGCGGAGGCCGCTCCATTTCCCGTTACCGTGCGCCTGACCATCGAAGCTGTCGATGCGCTGGAAGACCTTGATGGCGTCTGTGGCGAGGCGGACTTCTTCGTTCAGGTCAACATCAACAACTCCGGCGTTCAGACACAAGGCCCGATCGACGACGACGATCACATCACGCCCAACTGGCAATTCACGGCAGCCGCCAGCTGGGACACGGGCGTGAATGTACCGGTCACCATTGACCTGAAAGAAGACGACGACGGGGCTTGTCTGGGCGATGATGACATCGACATCAACCCGGGCGGCGGTGTTGGGCTCTCGATCAACGCGGTCATGGGCAATGTGCCGTGCTCGATCACCGGCGACACCACCGGGAGCTGCGAGCAGGCCATCACCGTCCAGGGTAATGGCGGCGGGGATGGCAACGCGAGCCTGCGCTTCCTGGTTGAGGTCATCAACAATCAGCCCGATGCCGACGGTGACGGGCTCTCCGATGACTGGGAGCAGAACGGCGTCTCGTTCAACGGGCAGTTCGTCGACCTGCCGGCCATGGGCGCCGATCCGAACAAGCCCGACATCTTCATCCAGATCGACTGGATGCAGGGTTCCGGCCAGGATCAGCGCCTGAGCGCCACCGCCATTCAGATGGTTGTAGACGCCTTCGCCAGCTCGCCGTACACCAGCCCGACCGGCTCGGTCGGCATCAACATGCACATCGACCAGGGCTCAGGCAGCAACCTGCACCGTGGCAGCATGCCGACGACGACCTGGGGCAGTCTCAGCCGCGCCCAGTCGATCACCTTCCAGAACAACATCGGCACGGTCGACGGCTCCGGCAACTACGTCTGGACCGCCTTCGACAACATCAAGCAGTCCAACTTCGTGCCGACCGGCCGTGGCCCGATCTTCCACTATGTGATCGCCGCCTGGTTTCAGGAGCCGCCGCCCATGGGCGGGACGCAGAGCACTTCCAGCGGCATCTCGCGCAACGGCGACGACGCTGCATTCTTCGACGGCACGAGCGACTTCCTCATCACCCTTGGCGGCACCGGCGGCGCGGGAAGCGTTCAGCAGCAGGCCGGCACGCTGATGCACGAGCTTGGCCACAACCTCGGGCTGGGGCACGGCGGCAACTCCCACACCAACTACAAACCCAACTACCCCAGCATCATGAACTATCTGTTCCAGATGCGCGGCCTCACGATATCCGGCACGACCGGTGTCGTCGACTACTCAAGCGGAACGCTGCCGCAGCTCAACGAGAACAACCTCGATGAGGACGACGGCCTCGGCCCTGCTTCAGCCGGCATCGGCACCGCCCACCTCTGTAGCCTGTCGAGCGCGGCTACACTGGACCGCCGCTTCATCGCCGATGGCAACGGCCCGATCAACTGGAGCTGCGAGACACCGGCAGTGATCGGCGACAAAGTGACCTTCGACGCCAACGGTGACGGGATGATCAACAGCGGCGCGAACGGCCACACCGACTTCGATGACTGGACCAACATCAAGTTCAAGGGCGGGCAGATCGGCTCGCTGGGCACAACCGTCCTCGCCGGCGCCTCGCCCCGCGAGCCGGAGGTTCTGGTCAACACCGTGCCACAGGTCGAAGTACCGGTCGCGAACCCCGCGCCATCCAACGAGGCACAGCAGGTGAGCGTCTCGGCAGCCTTCGCAAGCGAGGACCCGAACCCGCACACTTGCACGATCAACTACGGCGACGGCACCGGAAACCTGCCCGGCGTGGTGGCCGGGATGACCTGTAGCGGCACGCACACCTACGCCGACGACAACCCCAGCAACACGTCGAGCGACAGCTACACCGTCACCGTAACAGTCACCGATAGCACCGGCGACGCGCGTTCGAACTCCACCGTTCAGACGGTGAACAACATCGACCCGTCCATCGACGAGATCCAGACGAACTCGCCGGTGCCACAGGGTAAGCCTGCCCAGATCACCGTCACCGCGAGCGATCCCGGCGCGTCCGGCGATCCGTTGACCTACGGCTTCGACTGCGACGGCGACGGGATGTACGAGGTCGGGCCGCAGGCTTCGAACAGCGTGAGCTGCACGCTCAACCCCGCACGCGCCTACACGACGATCAACGTTCAGGTGACTGACGACGATCTCGGCGTGACCTCCGACAGTGTCGTCGTCAAGCAGACGCTGGCAATGTGCGTCAACAACATGACCGGCGCGCTCGGTCTGGCCGGCACGAACGGCTCCTGCTCAAATGGCTGGCGACAGCTCGTGCTGCCGCTCGACTACGCGGCGACGGCCTGCATCAACAACTACACTGGCCAGCTGCGTTGGCCCACCAACGGCCAGTGCGTGACGGGCTATCGCGCGCACGTCGTGCCGGACGACGGCCCGCTCTACTTCTGCCGCAGCCTCTACACCGGCCAGCTGCGCGCCAAGACCACGGCCTCGCCCTGTATCTCCTCCGAGATCGCCGGCGTGGTCCCAGGTCTGCTGGACTAGCAAGACCTCGATACAGTGCCCGCGCGATTGCGTGGGCACTGCGCCAATCTCTCTACACAGAGCCACCGGTATACCCAGCGGTGGCTCTGGACCTTGTAGCTCGCTGCAAGGTCGGAGCGCGTCGGAGAAGACGCGGGATTCACGAGCAGCACGCTGACCTGGCGGCTCGCCGATCCAGCCGCTGTACGAATTCCTAATTCCCTCCAAAATCAACCACGGCCCCGCTGCACGGCGACCGGCGTCAATTCGCCCGCATTGTCATGTCTACTGCGCGCTGGGTCGCTGAATTTGCCTATTCCACTACGCGCATGAGTTGTACCATTAGCTGAATCGCTCATATCAAACAAAGGAGTGTCCCGATGGATGGACCGGCTCGACCACGGCAACCAATCGCCCATACGCGCAACGAAGGAGGTAGCTACCACGACCTCGCGGAACACCTGGAAGCGGTCTCGACGCTTGCCGCGCGCTTCGCATCCAAATTCGGGGGCGCGGAACTCGGGCACTGGGCGGGCCTCTGGCACGACCTCGGGAAGTTCAACCCGGAGTTCCAACAGTACCTCTTCGACGCGGAAGCAGGTAGCCGGCGGCGCGGGCCGGATCACAAAGCCGCCGGCGTGGTGGTTGCGGCGCAGCACGCGCAGTGTCTGGCCGGGCCGCTCCAGGGCCACCACGGCGGCATGCGCGACAATACCGAGCTACGCGCCTGGTTGCGAGAACGTCACGCAGACACGGGCACAAGAGTAGCGCTCGACCGGGCGGGGGCGGCACTCGGCACGCTCGACCCGCCTGGCGCACTCGGGCTGCCAGCGGCCATTGAAACGAACTATCAGGCCGAGTGCTTCATCCGCATGCTCTTCTCGGCGCTGGTCGACGCGGATTTTCTCGATACTGAAGCGCACTTCGAGGCCTGGCGTGGCGCGTCCCGCACCGGCTACCCGGAGATCGCGACACTCTGGACGGAGCTACAGGAGAGTCAGGAACAGTTGTCGGGCGGGGCGTCTGGGCCAGTTGCCGAAACTCGCCACCAGGTCTATCTCGATTGCCTTGCCGCGGCCGAAGAGGAATCGGGCATCTTCCGCTTGACTGTCCCAACCGGCGGCGGGAAGACCCGCTCCGGACTCGCCTTCGCGCTACGTCACGCCACGTTGCATCAGCTCGACCGGGTGATCGTCGCGGTGCCCTACCTGTCAATCACCGACCAGACGGCGGCGACCTACCGCGACATCTTCAGCAATAGCCGGGCCGTGCTGGAGCACCACAGCGCGGCGGAATGGCGCGCTACGCCAGAAGACGAAGGCGCGCCGGAGGAGACCTGGCAGCGGCTTGCCAGCGAGAACTGGGATGCGCCGTTGATCGTGACGACGATGGCGCAGTTCTTCGAGAGCCTCTTCGCACGTTCGACCTCCAGATGCCGCAAACTGCACAACATCGCCCGTAGCGTCATCATCCTCGATGAGGTCCAGACCCTGCCGGAGACGCTGCTGCGACCGACACTGGATATCCTCGGCGAGCTGGCCCGGACCTACGGCGCGACGGTTGTGCTGAGCACGGCGACGCAACCGGCGCTCGATCACCGCGACGGCTTTGGCGGCCTGGAAGGGGTGCGGGAGATCGTCCAAACGCCGGGTGCGCACTTCCAGCGTCTCCAGCGCGTCGACTACGTCTGGGAAGCCGAGCCCCAAAGCTGGCCGGAGCTCGCCACGCTGATGCGGACCGAGCGCCAGGCGATGACGATCGTCAACACCCGCTCCGACGCCCTGGCGCTCGTCGAGGCGCTCGCCGGCGACAGCCCGCTACACCTCTCTACGCTCCTCTGCGGCCAGCACCGGCGCGATGTTCTGGACGAGGTCAAACGCCGGCTTGAACATGACGAGCCCTGCCTGCTCGTCGCCACCCAGGTCGTCGAAGCTGGCGTCGACATCGACTTCCCGGTCGTCTTCCGGGCGCTCGGCCCGTTGGACCGCATCGTGCAGGCGGCCGGCCGCTGCAACCGCGAGGGCAAGCTCGAGCGAGGCCGGGTCGTCATCTTCCGACCCGCGGAAGGCAGCGCGCCGCCCGGTGCGTACAAGACAGGCACGGACCTGACCGAGATGCTGCTCGCGGACGGCACAGCCGACCTCCATGACCCCGCCCTCTACCAGCGGTACTTCGACATGCTCTTTACGCGGGTAAACCTGGATAAGAAGCGCATCCAGGAACAACGCGCGAGCTACAACTTCGAAGAAGTCGCCCGCCGCTACCGCTACATCGACGACGACACCTTGCCGGTCGTCGTGCCCTACAACGCAGAGCTACCGGACGGGACCGAGCTTGACGATGTGCTCGACGGTTTGCGATCAAAGCGTGGAAATCCACGCGATCTCTGGCGCAAGCTCCAGCCCTTCCTGCTCAACGTCCGGCGGCAGACGCTGCGGCAGCTCGAACGCGAAGCACTCGTCGTCCCGGTCACGGAGACGCTCTACGAATGGACCGGCGACTACGACGACGTGCTCGGCATCGGCCAACGCCACCGCAACCCCGAAGCGTTGGTCGCCTAGCGGCAAGGAGCGCGAATGCCCTTGCGGAAATGAACGGAGGAGCCGGTGGCAACAGACTCCCCGGCAACTCATGTGTCCGAATCGCCCCTGACGGTCAAGGTCTGGGGGGAGTTCGCTTGCTTCACCCGGCCGGAGATGAAGGTGGAGCGGGTCTCGTACCCGGTCATCACGCCCTCGGCGGCACGCGGCGTGCTCGAAGCGATCTTCTGGAAACCGGAGTTCACCTGGATTGTCCGCGAGATCCAGGTCCTGAAACCCATCAACTACATCTCGCTCCTGCGGAACGAGATCAAGTCGCGGCAATCGGAACGCAGCGCCAGGAACTGGGCCAGCGCCGACGGCATCGGCGGCTTCGAGGCGCCGGGCGACCGCACGCAACGGCACACGCTGGCGTTGCGCGATGTCGGCTATATCATCACCGCCGACATCGAGCTGCGGCCCGGCGTCGACGAACACCCGGCCAAGTACCGCGACCAGTTTCGGCGGCGTGTCCGGCGCGGCGCGTGTTTCAGCCCGCCCTACCTCGGCTGCCGGGAGTTCGCGGCGGCCTTCGAGGAACCCGGCGGCGCGGAGGAGACGCTGTCGCTCGACAGCGGTCTCGGCCGGATGCTGCTCGGCATCGCCTATCCCGAGGGCAACACCGGCGCGGGCCTGCCGCGTTTCTTCGACGCGGAGATGCGCCGCGGCGTCATCACCGTGCCCTACTTCAATCCACATGGGAACGGAGGTGACGGCGATGCTGCTACAGCGGCTGCGTGAGTACGCCGAGCGGCAAGACGACCTCGGCCCGCCGATGTACACCAACAAGCTTGTCCGCTACGAAGTCTCGCTCGATGCCGCCGGACGGCCGCGCAACCTGATCGAGCTGACCGGCGAGGAGCGCGCCGGGCGCAATGCCGGCAAGTACATGATGATGCCGGATCGGGTGCGCGCGGGCGCGGCGGTGCGGCCGATGCTGCTGACCGACACCGCCGAGTATGCGCTCGGCTGGGGCGACCGCCCGGACAAGGCCGAACGCTACAACGCGGCCTTCATCGAGCTTGTCCAGACGTGCGCGGCGGCAACCGGCCTGCCGGAGGTCGCCGCCGTCGCGCGCTACTTCGACCTCGACGCAGCGGACCGGCTCCCAATGCCGGAGGAATTCGACCGCGGCTGGGTCGTCACCTTTAGCGTCGACGACCGATACCCGGCGATGCGCCCGGAAGTCCAGCGTTTCTGGGCCGCGCACGTCAGCGACCTGACCGGCGACCCGGAGAGCCTGCCGGAGTGTCTCGTCTGCGGGCGGCGCAACCCCGTTGTCCGCATCTCGCCGCAGAAGATCAAGGGCATCCCCGGCGGCCAGCCCGCCGGCACGGCCCTGATCTCGACCAACGAGAACGCCTTCGCGTCCTACGGGCTCGATGACATGTCCTGCGCGCCGCTCTGCATCGAGTGCGCCGAGGCCTGCGCCAAGGCGCTCAACAAGCTGCTGGCGACGGAGACCAGCCACCTGCGCGTCAACCCGCTGGTCTACGCCTACTGGACGCGCGGCGGGGCCGGCGGCAGGGTTGGCGATCTGCTCTCGAACCCGAATCCGGAAGAGGTGGCGGAGCTGCTCCAGGCGGCGCAGAGCGGGCGCCGTGGCGCGCTTGGCATCCCCGGCGAAGAGTTCTACTGCCTCGGGTTGGGGCCGAGCGGCGGACGGGCGGCAGTGCGCGACTGGATCGACACCTCCGTCAAACGGGTCGAGGAGCAGCTCGCGCGCTACTTCGCCCTGATGCAGCTGACCGAGCCGTGGGGCAGTGATGAAGCGCGCTACTACGGCGTCTGGCGGCTCAGCCGGGGCACGCTGCGCTCCAACGCCAAAGGGACCGACCACCCCGACCCGAATGTTCCACGGGCGCTGCTGCGTTGCGCCTTCCAGGGCGGCCCATTGCCCGACTGGCTGCTGGCGCAGGTCATCCGGCGGCTGCGGGCGGAACAGGAGATCGACCACCTGCGGGCCGCGCTGGTCAAGATGGTGCTAGCTTCACAACGAGAGGAATGGATCGAGACGATGGCTCAACTTGATGAACAGAACCGCGCGCCTGCCTATCTCTGCGGGCGCTTGCTGGCCGTGCTGGACGCGATTCAGCGCGCGGCTCTCGGGCAGCGCAACGCGACGATCATCGACCGCTTCTTCGGCACCGCGTCTTCCGCGCCGCAGACCGTCTTTCCACGGCTCGTCAAAGGTGCACAACCACATCTAGCGCGCTTGCGACGCGACCGGCCAGCGGCCGGTCAAGCACTCGAGAACCGTATGCAGGAGATCATTGACCTCCTCGATGATTTTCCAAGAACCCTGAAACTCCGCGACCAAGGACTCTTCGTCCTCGGCTACTACCACCAGCGTGCCGCCGACCGGCGGGCCGCCGGCGACCACCGCGAACAGGGCAACAGCGCACCAGCAACAACGGGACAGGAAGGCTAATCAGGATGACCGCAACGACCACCACAACCCATCTCGACACCAACCGCCGGCACGACTTCGTGCTGCTCTTCGACGTGCAGGACGGCAACCCGAATGGCGACCCCGACGCAGGGAACACGCCCCGCGTTGACCCAGAGAGTATGCAAGGTCTTGTCACCGATGTATCGCTAAAGCGTAAGGTTCGCGATTGGATCGACGTCGGACGGGGAACCGAGGCACGGTTCAAGATCTATGTTCAACGCGAGAGTTATCTCACGGACACCAGAGGGCGCGTATTCGACGCGCATGCCGAAGAGGACGACAAGCCAACGCCAGCCACAGCTCGCCAGTGGATGTGTCAAGAGTTCTACGACATACGTACCTTTGGGGCAGTCATGGGTATGCGTGAGAATAATGCAGGGCAGGTGCGTGGCCCAATTCAACTCACGTTCGCTCGTTCCATTGATCCGATCACACAACTGGATATGAGCATCGCTCGCGTGGCACTTGAACGTGGAGAGCGGCCAGGAGGAGCCGAATCGACCGATGAAGTCACAGCGCCTACTCACGGAACCTTCGGACGCAAAACCATCGTGCCCTACGGCCTCTACCGCGCGCACGGCTTCTTCGTGCCCTCCTTCGCGGAGCAGAACGGCTTCGATAGCGACGATCTGGCGCTCTTCTGGACGGCGCTCCAGATGATGTGGGACCTCGACCGTTCGGCCTCGCGCGGGCTGACCGGCTGCCGTGGCCTCTACATCTTCAGCCACGACTCGAAGCTCGGCAACGCCCCGGCCCATAAGCTCTTCGAGCGCATCACCATTCCGGGCGTCGGGGTCCCGCGGGCATTTTCCGACTACGCCGTCGCCATCGACGAAGCGGATATGCCGGAGGGCGTGACGCTGACCCGGCTCGGGGAGTAAGCAGCCGTGAGCAGCCCGGAGACAGCGCTCGAACCAGTGATGATCTCGGCGCTGGAACACTACAGCTACTGCCCCCGGCAATGCGCCTTGATCCACCTCGACCAGAGCTGGGACGACAACAGCTTCACCGTGCGCGGCACACAGCGCCACGAACGCGTCGATCGGCCCGAGACGGAGCAGCGCCCGGACATCCGGCGGGCGTGGGCCGTGCCGCTCTGGTCGGAGCGGCTGGGCCTGGTTGGCCGGGCGGACCTCGTCGAGTTCCACCCGGCCGGCCCCTACCCGGTCGAGCACAAATCGAGCAAACAGCGCAAGTGGGTCCACGAGGCGCTCCAGCTCGGCGCGCAGGCGCTCTGCCTGGAGGAGATGACCGGCGAGCCAGTGCCGGCCGGCGCGATCTTCTACCACGGCTCGCGCGCCCGGCGGGAGATCCAGATCGACGCGGAGCTGCGGGCCCAGGTCGTGGCAACCATCGCCGCCGTGCGCGCCCAGCTCGCCGGCGCGCGTCTGCCGCCGCCGGTCAACGACGCCCGCTGCCGCCACTGTTCGCTCAACGACATCTGTATGCCGGCCATCTCCGGCAACAGGGCGAGCGAGCAGGCGTTGCTGGCGCGGCTCTTCACCACCGACGACGACGCGGGAAAGGATGCGCCGTGTACCAGCTCCTGAACACCCTCTACGTCACCACGCCGGGCGCGCACCTGCGGCTCGATCACGACACCGTCAAGGTCCAGGTCGAGCGCGAGACGGTGCTCCAGACGCCGCTGCTGCACCTGGGCGGCATCGTCTGCATGGGCAGGGTCAACATGACCTCGGCGCTGCTGCAACGCTGCGCCCAGGACGGCCGCGCCGTCGTCTTCCACGATGGCCGGGGGCGCTTCGCCGCGCGCGTCGTCGGGCCGACCGGCGGCAACGTCCTGCTGCGCCGCGCCCAGCACGAGGCCCTCTCCGACGCCCGGTGGAGCGCCGCCATCGGCCGCAACATCGTCGCCGGGAAGCTCCAGAACAGCCGCCAGCTGCTCCTGCGCAGCGCGCGCGAGGCCGGCGACGAAACCGACCAGCAGGCGTTGCGGGCCGCCGCCGACCGGCTGGCGAACGTCTTGCAGCGGCTCGCGCCAAGCGACGACCCGCAACAGATCCGGGGGCTGGAGGGCGAAGCCGCCCGGGCCTACTTCCAGGTCTTTGGCCGCATGGTGCGGGCCGACCGCGAGCGCTTCGGCTTCAGCGGCCGGGTGCGCCGCCCGCCTGTCGGCCGGGTCAACGCCCTGCTCTCCTTCTTCTACGCCCTGTTGCTCAACGACTGTGTCGCGGCGGCCGAGGCCGTCGGGTTGGACCCGCAGGTCGGCTTTCTCCACACCCTGCGGCCGGGCCGGCCAGCGCTGGCGCTCGATCTGATGGAGGAGCTGCGGAGCGTCGTCGCCGACCGGCTGGCGTTGACCCTGATCAACCGCCGCCAGGTCACCGCCGGCGACTTCGACGAGCAGCCCGGCGGCGCGATGCGCTTGACCGACGACGCCCGCAAGCGCGTCATCGTCGCCTACCAGAAGCGCAAGCAGGACGAGGTCAGCCACCCGCTGCTGGACCGGCGTGCGCCGCTCGGGCTGATCCCGCATATCCAGGCGCGCTTGCTGGCGCGCCATCTGCGCGGCGACCTCGACAGCTACCCGCCCTACCTGACGCGGTAGCCAGACACAGAGAGAAAGGAGGCCTGCCAATGGCCGAGCCCGCGGTGCAACTGTTGGTGACCTACGACATCTCGACCGAGACGCTGGCCGGTCAGCGTCGTTTGCGGCGCATCGCCCAGGCCTGCCTCGCCTACGGGCAGCGCGTCCAGAAGTCCGTCTTCGAGTGTGTGTTGACGCCGGCCCAGTATGCGCGTTTCGAGCAGCGGCTGCTACGATGTATCAATGAGGAAGAGGACCGCCTGCGGATTTACCGGCTCTACGGTGACCGCGAGCGCTACCTGACGGTCTATGGATCGACGACGGAGCTCGACCTCGATGAGCCGCTGGTTATCTGACATGGAAATAGGCCAGGCCACGCCGGCGCAAACGAGCCAACCGGGACGTCTGCGCGAACCTAGCGTGCACATGAAAACCCCGGGAGGTTCGCGCAAGGCCGCGCGGCTGCGTACGTACGCGGCCAACCGTGGTGTAGCCAGCCGCCCGGCGCCGCTGGCCGGCCGGTCTGGGAAGGGGGTTCGCGCAAATCAACGATTTTTCCTGATGCGTGCGGGCTAAAAACCCCACGCTGTCGCACTCCCCCTTCGGGGGGAGTGAGGATTGAAACAGATCATTGGCCATGCGCATGAGATTGCGGCTGGTCTGGTCGCACTCCCCCTTCGGGGGGAGTGAGGATTGAAACATGACCAGTCTCGGCATGCTCGACAACGATGCCAGCGTCGCACTCCCCCTTCGGGGGGAGTGAGGATTGAAACAAGGCGCGCAAGCGGCATCCCCGCGGTTGGGCGTCGCACTCCCCCTTCGGGGGGAGTGAGGATTGAAACTCTCGGGCGAGGGTCGCCCCTTGGAGCGTCGTTGCTGCCTGGTAGTCGCACTCCCCCTTCGGGGGGAGTGAGGATTGAAACATGGCCTACGTCCACGAGCTCGCGGCCGACGACGTCGGGGTCGCACTCCCCCTTCGGGGGGAGTGAGGATTGAAACATGTAGCACGTCGCCGGCAACGATCTGCCGGCCGTTGGGTCGCACTCCCCCTTCGGGGGGAGTGAGGATTGAAACATTCGAGCGACGTTCGATATGGTCGATGACTACGGGATGTCGCACTCCCCCTTCGGGGGGAGTGAGGATTGAAACCTGGACGGTTACGAGGAGAACCTGGGCCGCACTCCCCCTTCGGGGGGAGTGAGGATTGAAACGCTAATGGTCCGACGCTCATCCGCGCGACCGATCTGGCGTCGCACTCCCCCTTCGGGGGGAGTGAGGATTGAAACAGCGCGATCATCCCGGCATCCTTGGCGAAGTACAGCGCCGTCGCACTCCCCCTTCGGGGGGAGTGAGGATTGAAACATGGTCGATGGGGTAGTTGTTGAGGGTCATTCTGGTCGCACTCCCCCTTCGGGGGGAGTGAGGATTGAAACGACGGACGCTTCGTCAAGCGTAGCGACTGGATGTAGTCGCACGTCGCACTCCCCCTTCGGGGGGAGTGAGGATTGAAACACCGACTATCGTGGTCACGTCTACCTGCTTGACGAGTCGCACCCCCCCTTCGGGGGGAGTGAGGATTGAAACTGGACAACGCCCGGCCCGCCGACGTTCGGCGTCGCGGGTCGCACTCCCCCTTCGGGGGGAGTGAGGATTGAAACTATGTCGGGCGCGGCAAGATCGTCAAGCTCTTTACCCGTCGCACTCCCCCTTCGGGGGGAGTGAGGATTGAAACACCGCCGTGCCGCGCGATTGCCGGTCGGAGACTGTCGTCGCACTCCCCCTTCGGGGGGAGTGAGGATTGAAACGCTTGGACGTGCCGCGCCCTGATCTCGCGCAACTCGTCGCACTCCCCCTTCGGGGGGAGTGAGGATTGAAACAAGGTGTAGGTCTGACCCTCAATCGTCAGGGTGTCGTGTCGCACTCCCCCTTCGGGGGGAGTGAGGATTGAAACTTGTCCAACCCGCAAGCAATCTTCGACGCCCAGCCCGTCGCACTCCCCCTTCGGGGGGAGTGAGGATTGAAACGCACTGGTATATCTCACTGCCCGATAGTGTCCACGGTCGCACTCCCCCTTCGGGGGGAGTGAGGATTGAAACGGTGGCGCATGAAACGGCATGCGACATGACAACGGTCGCACTCCCCCTTCGGGGGGAGTGAGGATTGAAACGACGAAAATCAGGAACACATGCTAACTCTACTCGGGAAGTCGCACTCCCCCTTCGGGGGGAGTGAGGATTGAAACCAGAAGCCGACTTCGAGCGTTGGCACACGCGACGGGTCGT
>JAUIIK010000237.1 GCA_030431755.1 Chloroflexia bacterium | reverse complement strand
ACTACACGATCCGCGCCCAGGTATCTGAAGGCCTGAACCTGTCCGCCGGCGCCAAAGCCGCCGTCACGGAGTTCTACCAGGACCAGGGCGCTTTCCCGGCTGACAATGCGACGGCCGGCCTCGAAGCCGCTGGCAACATCCAGGGCAAATACGTTTCGTCCGTTACCGTTGGCGCCAACGGTGTGATCACGGCAGCCTATTCTTCGACGGCTCCGCAGTCCGCCAACGCCAACATCGACGGCCTGTCGATCACGATGACGCCGACGGACAACGCCGGTTCGGTCAGCTGGGCCTGCGCCAGTGCCGGCCTGCAGAACAAGTGGCTGCCGGCCGCCTGCCGTCCGTAATCGAGGCAATGCCTGACATTGCGGGTTTACCCGCAAGCAAAAAGCCCCGGCTCGCCCGGGGCTTTTTTTTGGTTCTTCGCACTTAACCGGGGAACGCGGCTTTAATCTTGAGGAAGAAGTATTCGTCATCGCGGAAGCCATAGGCGGTTCGCTTGATGACTTTGATGCGGTTGTTGATGCCTTCGATCAGGCTGGTGTGCAACGGCCAGCGAGTGTGCGCCAGGATGCCGTGCAAGTAAGGTTTAAGGCGCTCGGCGAAGCGCATTAGCGGCTCGATGCCGGAGTCTATCGCTCGCTGGTACCAGCCGTCCCAGGCGCGTTTCGCGTAACCGCGGTGGCGATATCGCCAGAGCTGCTTGAGATCGTCTCTGAGGACGTAGGTCGTCATCAGTGCTTGATTCGCCGCGAGCAGTTCATCGAGCCGGACCTGCTGCTCCTCATTGGCTAACGAGTCGCGATTGCGCAACAGCAACCAGCGTGAGGACTTGACGACCCGACGGGCCGCTCGATCGTCCCGCAGTCGGTTGGCCTCATCGACCCGCACCCGGTCGATCACTTCGCGGCCGTACTTGGCGACAATGTGGAACAGGTCGAAGATGATCTCGGCCTTGGGACAGTGCTGGCGTACTTCCAGCTCGTAGGTGGTGGACTGATCCATCACCACCGCCTCGATCCGGGCACAGCCATCAGCGCCTAACTCCCTGAAGAAACGACGGAATGAGCGCCGATCACGACCCTTGCCGACCCACAGGACGCGGCGTCGTGAGGGCTCGACGACCACCGTCGCGTAGCGATGTCCCTTGTGCAGGGCGAACTCATCGACGCCAATGACCCGGACATCGCTGTAGTCGGTGCACGAGAAACGTTCCCGAAGGCGGCGCTTGTCCAGGCGCTTGACGGTGTGCCAGTGCACGCCGAAGAATCGGGCGATGTGGCTGATCGCGACATGTGAACACAACGACAGGATCGACTCGGCAAAGCGCCGCGTCAGACGCTGCTGGTCATCAATCCAATCGATCTGCTGGCGCTTCGGACCGCCACAGTGATCGCACCAAACCCGGCAACTCTCGATCTTCAGGTAGGTATGGGCATCGAATAGCGGCAAGTCCCGGACGACGCGCTCCTGGTGCTCGTGGACCCGTGATGCCTCCCGGCCACAGGCACCGCAATACAGCGGCGCCTCCTCCTTGCGCCTCAGGGTAATCCAGATCTCCTCCGGGGCTCCCTCTCGACGCTCAACGTCAACGATCTCAAATCCCGACCAGCCGCCAAGCGACGTCAGCAACTCCTCGTCCCGATCCATACGCCCATCCTCCAGTCGTCAACGACTGAAACATAGGCCAAATCCCGGTAGCGTGCGAAGAACCAAAAAGAAGCCCCGCGGATGCGGGGCTTTTCCCTGATGACAGGTGAGGGTGTCCGCCCCTAGTCCTTGCTCACTCCCCAGATCCCGGTGCCCTTGGCGGCGATATACAGGAACACGAATGCGTAGAGTGCGGCCGCGTCGCCCCGGTTCATGATGGGCAGCCAGCTCTCGGCGCTGAAGTGTCCCATCCAGTAGGCGGCCGCGCCCATGCCTGCGCAAATGAAAGCCGCCGGGCTCGTGAGGAATCCGATCATGACCAGTGCGCCGCCGATCAATTCGATCGGCCCGGCGATCCACTGGATATGCATCGGCCGGTCGTCCGGCATATTCATGAATTTCATCGCGCCGTGGCAGAAAAACATGAACCCGGTCGTGATGCGCATCAATGCATAGGTCTGGGCTTCGTAGCCTTTCATGAATGTAAACATGGTGTGTGATCCTCGCTTGTTCTTCTGGTTGTCTGTCCGGACCCGGCCGCCGGAGCACCCGCAGGCGCGTCCGGTGGGAGCAACGACGCCGGCTGCGGCTGCACCGTGCCGGCGGGCGGTTCATCATCGGCCGGGCTGCTGTGGCTGGCCGCCCTGGGGCTGGTGCTCGGCCGTCGGCGTCAGTAGCCCACGTCGTCCGGCGGCGGGGGCGGATAGGCCGCAGACCCCGGTGGTGTAGCCGGCTGCGGGGTGGAGTAGCTGGGCACTGGGGGCGCGGGCGACTGCTCCGCCGCAAGCGCCGGCGCGGAGTCGCGAAACAGGGCGTCGAGGCTCCAGGTACAGCGCGAGCCGTCCGAGCAGGTTTCGATATACACGGCGCGCTGGCCGCAGCCCATCACGCCGCGCGTCCGAGCATCGATGCTCCAGGCGCGCATCTCGCCCGGCGCGCATCGGAGGTCGAACGCCGCACGTGACGCCAACTGGTCGGCGCTGGCAGGAGCTGGGCGCGAGCACGCCGGCAGTGCAACGAGGAAAACCGCGGCCCAGCGCAACACGAAGGCCATGCTCCCCCGTGCGACGCGGCCCCGCAAGCTGCAAGCCAGCAGGGCCTCCGATATGCTGGCGCCCGAGTGAGCACGCTGCACGCAGCCTTCCATCTGCCGGAGACGCGCGTCTATCGCGTGGTAGCCGGCGTGATCTGGGCGCTCATCGTGCTCAGCCTGGGCACGCTCGCGCTGGAGTCGGTGCTGCCCGAACAGCACTGGGCGGGCACCGCCATCGACGTTGCAGACCGGGTCCTGCTCGTGGTGTTCGCGCTCGAGATCATCTTGCGCGTGGCCAGCTTTCACCCTCCCCAGCTGGGCATTTTCGACCTGACGCCGCCGCAGCGGATTCGTGCCCACGTCTGGTCCCGCGTGCGCTTCGTGCTGCGACCGCTCAACTTGGTCGACCTGCTCACCGTGCTGGCGCTGGTGCCGGCTCTGCGCGGTCTGCGGGCGCTGCGCTTGCTGCGTCTGTTGCGCAGCGCGCGCGTGTTTCGGTATGGCAACCCGTTTCAGAGCCTGACGCATGCGTTCGACGAGAACCGCCCGCTCTATGCGCTGGCGTTCAGCGTGCTCGGCCTAGAGATACTGAT
>JAUIIK010000236.1 GCA_030431755.1 Chloroflexia bacterium | reverse complement strand
GGAAGCCGCGCCGCGCACTGTCGACCGGCTCCACGCCGCCGGTGTCGAGACCGTTGAGGTGCCCTACAGCGAAGTCCGCAAGAACGGCGGCGGTATCCACTGTTCAACGCTGCCGCTGCTGCGTGATGCGGAGTAGCGTGGCGATGCGTGTGTTGTGGGGATATTGATCTCGGTTAACTCGGAGACTGATCTCTCGATGGCCAAACGTACGCATCTTGCAATGGCAGAAACAACGCGAAATAGCCCTACGTGTGTCAGCGGATATTCGTCATTGTTGGTGCGTGGTTTGGCGACGAAAATGGGCAACCGGGCGGGGATTGCTCCGCCCGGTTGTCGCTGAGGCTTGGTCGAGTGTGAAGGTGTTTGTCAGCCGGTGACGGCTGTGCTGGGCTCCTCTGACGCGGCATCGCTGCCCTGATGTGGCAGGAGGGTGATGCCGGTGTGGCGGGCGCTGGATGATTCCTCGTCCTCGCTGCGGCTGATGAGGATGACGGCGACGATGATGCCGACGAAGAGCCCCAGCAACAGCCCGCCGGCAAGCGACAGGAGCGGCGTGTCGCCGCCGGTGTCGCGCGACACGCGCTTGCGGACATCGAGCGCTGGCGCGGAGGGCAGCGACGGCAGCTCGGGCCGCTTGATCTCCGGCGCTGAGAGCTCCGGGAGGTCAGGCGGCGATGGCAGCCGCTGCTGAAGATTCCGGGCTGTCTCCGTCGCGCGTTGCAAGCGTGATTTCTTACGTCGTATGAGCGTCATTGTGTGCTTCTCCCTCTGTCCTGTAATGAACTGGCGCTACTTCTTCTTCTCGTTGCCGGTGACGAACATCCGGGCGGTGGCCCGCCACTTCGCGACGGTCGAGAGCGTCGAGATTACTGGTGTCGCGACCCGCTCGCTGACGAACTCGACAGTTCCGCGCGCCCGCTTGACAGTCTCGGTCGTCTCGGCCGAGGTGTCCTTGACGGTTGCCAGGATCTCTTCGAGCATCGGCAACGCGCGATTCTTGATCTGGAATGCCACCCAGACCATCACGAAGACCATCACCGAGAGCAAGATCAGAATGAGTATCCAGACGACACCCATGAGTACGATGGCCGTATCTCGCAGGCGCTCAAGCGCGGAGGCGTCTTCATCGCCCAGCACAAACAGGCCGAGTGGAATGCCGACGAAGAAGAGCAGCGCGACGACAATGATCAGAAAGTAGACCAGGAGCTGTCCAAAGCTGCGGCCCTCGTCAGGTATCTCGTTCAAGTCGCTGGATTGATCCAATCCGACCCCCCTCCCCCGCTGGTCGGCCCCGTTCCGTAGGAACTATTGTCGCACAAAGCGAATTGTCAGTTTGTGCCGGACGCTTGAGAAGCTGCCCGCGGCGCTGAGAAGAACCAGGCCAACCCCGTCGCGGCCAGCGCGCCGCTCACCGATATCAAGAGCGGCACGTCGCCAACCCGCAGCCATTCGAGCCCCCAGGTTACCCCGGCTAGAAAACCGCAGAAGAAACCTACCAGCGACGTCACGACGAAGAGCGGCCATTGCCAGATGCGCCGCCCGGCGACGACGTGGAAGAGGCTGCCGCAAAAGATCGCCGTCACGATGCTGAGCACGAGCGCCGGCGACATGCCCGCTGCTCCCTACGACACCGTCAGGCGCAACGGCAACGCCGTCTTGCCGGACTCGATCGTGCCGCCACCGAGCACCTCGTCGCCGCGATAGAGCACGACCGCCTGGCCGGGCGCGACGGCGCGCGGCTGTTCTGCGAACGTAATCCGCATCATCTCATCCTCTAGCGGCTGGACGGTTGCCGCGTAGCGCTCACCCTGGTAGCGGACGCGTGCCTCGGCCTCGAATGGCGCGTCGGGCCATTTGTCAGAGGTCAGGGCCGCCCGCGACGCCGTCAACGACGTGAAGGAGAGTTCGTCGCGCGTTCCGACGATCAGGCGGTTCGTATCTGTGTCGAGCGAGAGGACGTAGAGCGGCTCGCTGTAGGCCACGCCGATGCCGCGCCGCTGGCCGACTGTGAAGCCGATCAATCCGTCGTGGCGGCCGACCACCGCGCCATCGGTCAGAACGATATCGCCGGGGCTGTTGAGTCCCGGACGGCGGGCCGTGACGAATTCGGCGTATGCGCCGCGTCCGACGAAGCAGGTCTCCTGGCTGTCCGGCTTGTGCGCGACATCCAGCCCGTAGAGCTCCGCGATCTCGCGCACCTCCGATTTCAGCAGATTGCCGAGCGGAAAGAGCATGAAGCCGAGCTGTTCCTGCGACATGGCGTAGAGGACGTATGACTGATCCTTCGAGGCATCGACCGCCTCGCGCAGGTGGTAGATGCCCGCGTCGTCACACGTAACTCGCGCGTAGTGGCCGGTCGCCAGCTTGTCCGCGCCGAGCCGCCGGGCGCGGTCGATCAGGGCGCTGAACTTGACCTCGCGATTGCACTCCAAACAGGGATTGGGCGTTCGGCCACGGGCGTACTCATCAACGAAATAGTTGATGACCGTTTCCTCAAATTCGCGCTCGAGGTTGATCGGGTAGAAGGGCACGCCGATCCTGCGGGCCGCCATGCGGGCGTCTTCGAGTGCCTCGGGAGCACAGCAGGGGTTCGGGTACTCCTCGCCCTCCGGCGGCGTGTAGAGGCGCATGTTGATTCCGATGACGCGGTAGCCGCGCTCGCGCAGCAACAGCGCTGTCACGGCGGAATCGACACCGCCGCTCATCGCGGCCACCGCCAACCGGCCGTCGCCGTCACGCGGGCCGATGTCGTAGCGCTCGAAGAGCCGGCGCGATGCCTCTGGCGCGAGCAGGGGAATATCGGTCGGCGCTGCCGGTGTCGGAGGATGTGGTCTCGTCGTGGTTGTCATTGCCGTCTCAGCACTCAGCGCATGTATCCGGATATCGTGTGGCGGTTGCCGGGATCGGCAACGCGGACCGGATGCAATTGTACCGGGGCTACTCGCCGGTCTGCGCGGCCGTCGTCGAGCGTGGCATGCGTTCGATGAAGCGGAAGGGCAGCGGCACCTCGTGCAGGTAACGCGGATCGTACTGCTTACGAGCGATGGGCCCCTCGTTCGCCGACTCGAATTGCTTGAGCATCTTGCGGAGATCTTCGACCTGGCGCGGGGACGGCTCGTCGATGAAGCTGGCCATCGCGAGGATGTAGTCGCCATGCGCGAAGTAGAGCACCTGGCCCTCGGCCAGCGCCGTCTTGCTCACGCGCGAACCGAAGACCTCCTCGCTGAGGCTGTCGAAGGCGCTGAGCATGCCGGCGACGATGGCGTCGTCGAGCTGGAACTGGCCGTAGGTGAAGATCGGCACACCGTCCGGTGTCACAAAC
>JAUIIK010000102.1 GCA_030431755.1 Chloroflexia bacterium | reverse complement strand
GATGCAGCGAGCAGGTGGGACTGCCTGCTCTACAAGTTCGATGGCGACTATCAATCGCCCGATGAGGACGCCGCAGCTGCTCGTGCTTACTACTGCGACCCCGACGGCTACAACAACCATCGTGCGACCCATCTCGATGCGTTGTCCGAGCCCATCGCGCCACACGATTGGGTCTTGGCTGGCTTCTATCACACCTGCACCAATGGCTGCTTTGAGGTTGGAGGCCCAAGCGCTCCCTATCACGGGGTTCACTACTTCGACCGCAACGGCAACCCCTACTGCGAAGACTGTGCATACGACATGAATCTCACGCCTCGCTACACCGCAGACGAGTACGCACAGCTCGTGAGCGAGCGCAAGCAGCACGCGAAAGGAGCGTGACGAATGAACGCGACCTACTACAAAGGTGACATCGTCCTGGTCGATGAAGAGCTTCGCGCCGTCGTGCTGTCAGACTGGCCAGGGAAGCCAGAGTGCGTTGTCGGCTACGTCGAAGACCGGCGCACGGTCTGGCAGACGGTCAACGTCGAGCGCGTCGAGCTTGACCCCGACCAAGACGACTTCGCCGAATTCGCCAATCTCTACGTCGACACCGATTTCACGTTGTACCCCGAAGGCAGGACACCGCCGCCGGCGCTCCCGCGCGAATCGCAGCCGTTCCGCCGGTCGCAGTCGGCCGTCAATCGCTGGCCCGGCGGCCGGCCGGGGTTTGCGGGTCTACTGCGTGAAGTGCGTGAGGACAAGGGGCTGTCACAAAGCAGGCTCGCTGCCAGAGCTGGTTACGATCACTCCTATGTGAGCCGGCTCGAATCCGACAGCCGGTCGCCAACCCGCGATGCCGTCATCCACTTGTGCGAGGCCCTGGGGTCAACCGACTTCGAGCGAGACGAGCTCCTCCAGTCTGCCGGCTTCAACGCGCTGAACCCGACGCACGCCATCGCGCACGAGTCGGTAATCGCCGAAGCGTACGAAGTCCTGGCCGACGCCGCCGTCCCGGACGACGTCAAGAACGACCTCCGGTCCGCCATCCAGATGGCCATGCGCCAGGCGCAGCGCGCCGTCAGCGGCTGGGCGGCTGCCTCGTGAAGCAGCCGCCGCTTTCCGGACTGCCGGCCGACGTCATCCCCGACAAGGTCGGCGGTATCCGCATCGGTCCGAACGTCTATCTGGTGGCACGGCGCAAAGGGAACAAGTACCCAAGTCTGTTTCGCTGGAACATCGAAGACAAGAAGGCGACCGTCATTGCTCGATTCACCAGCGAAGAGGAAGCCAAGGAGTTCTGGGACGTCATCGGGGTTCTGGCAGCGGAGCTCGAAAGCCTCCTACTCCTCACGTCCCGCCACATCGACGAGTTCCGTGAATGGGGAGAAGTGTCGGCGCTGAAGAGTGTACGGAGCGAGCGCGATGAACGCTCAGAGTGAACAAGGCTTCTGGGTCCTTCTCGACATCGAAGCGATACTCGAGTATCCCTGCCCGCAATGCCTCGCCGAACAACCACTCGCGGAGATCGACGCGTTACCAGACACAACCCACGGTTTCACTGTCGATCAGCAATGGAAGATCGACGCCGCGTTGTGCGTCCTGGATGACGCGGCCTACTACGGTGGGGTGAGGACGACGCTCCCGGATGGAACCGAGCTGTGGATGCACCGCTGCGGTCGCCGCGTCAATCTCACGCCGTTCGCCGCCGGGAGACTGGCCGGACTCAACGAACGCATTGCCCAAGGGAAGGCTCAGAAGCCGGTTATCACCGAACGGCTGGGAGAGGTAGACGCGCCATGATCGACGTGCTCGTACGCTGCTCCGACTACGGCCGCAACCAACGGGCCTGCATCGTCTACGAGCATGGCCGGATCGTCGAATTCGTCGACGTCGCCAGGCGCGACGAGCGGTCACTGGGCCAGCTCGAAGCCGACGTCGAAGACGCCTACCGCGCCGGCGATAGTTTGCGTGCGCTTTCAGGCTCGCCCGAAGGGACAATCGATGACTGACACACAGGCGCTGCCCGGACTTGAGCCGGTGACGGCCGATGAGATCAAACGCCACCTGCTCATCAAGTACGACGGCGATACCTACCGGAACACGCCAAATACCATCGCTATCGAGGAGGCGCGCGTCTCGACCGGCTCCGCGCGCCGCTCGATCGACGTCTTCGCGGTCCACCAGTTCGCAAGCAAGGACTTCCAACGCATCGCGTTCGAGATCAAGGTGTCACGCGGCGACTTCCTCCGCGAGCTGAGGGAGCCGCTGAAGCGACGCGACGCGTTGATGCACTCAAACCAGTTCTACTTCGTGACACCGCCCGAGCTGGTCGACCCGGAAGAGGTGCCGCCCGAGTGCGGGTTGATCGAGTACCACCGCGAAGATCCTCACTTAGACACCCGGAAGCCATACGACCGGCTCTTCGACCACTTCGTCGACGTGGTGCCGGCGCCCTACCGGGACACGCTCCCGCCGACTTGGGGGCTCTTCGTGTCCGTCCTGCGTAAGGAACGCGAGCGCTGCTTCGAGCTGGCAAGTCGCCGGCATGAGGAACGTGACCGGGTGATGGCGCTCCTGGCGCAACGTGTTCTGGGTGTTCTCGACCGGGCCATGCTCGGACGGAGTTCGGGGAAAGACGAGCTGCTCGATGAGCTGGGGAAGCTCGCGTGGGACTACCGTCGGTTGACGGGCTCCAACTCCAGCCCGCTGATTGGCGGACGCGACGACAGGCTGTCGAGGATCCTTAAGGATTTCGAAGACACCGACAGTGCATCCGAATCGTAGTGGTTCAGGAAGCTGCATACTTCCGTTCGACTGAACTCACCTTGGCTAGTTCCAAACGAAGGACGGACGTGTTATGTCGTCGGCTGTGTTGGTGTGACGTCAAGATAACTACTGATTGCCTGAATCGCTACGTTTAGCGTGTTGTCAATGTCATCAGTGAGATAGTGCGGCAGTGAAGGTGCATGAATGAAACTGATTGCATCCGTGTGCACGGGACTAGGCTTTGGTGTACTCCGCCAAGCTGAGTGCATGACCACATAGGAGTTCCACAGTGAGACAGTAGCAAAGGCTTCATGAACCGCCGTTATGAGGTCCTGTGTGGTCGTGAAGAGGTGTGGTTGCGCTGCTTCATATGCCGTGGTGAGTAGCACTACCTCCTCCCCTTCTATCTGGGCGAGCTTGATGTTGGTCTGGAACTCGAATGCTAGTGATTGCAGTGCCAGTTGGTGTTCGCGGTGCTCCACCGCGAGTCTTACCTTTTGGGCGGCCGCAATCGATTCGTTTGTCGAATTGCGTACCGCTCGATTGGCAACCAACGCTCCGCCAATGCCGCCAATCACGGCACCTGCGATAGTTGAAGCTGCTAGTGCTATCGTCGAAATGTCCACCGCAGCGCTCCACATCGTGTCATGTCACACATCAGTCATCTCCAGTGGCAGGGGGAGAGTGACTCAAAACGTCGTCGACGCTGCGATTACGCTGGCGATCTCGTCCTCCGTGACATCGAGAACATGCACCTGAGGTGGCACCGTCTCGACGGGCACAAGCTCGCCATCCTCACGCATGCCGTCGACGGCGAGGGCGATGAGCTCACGGGCCATGTCGAGCGCCTCGTCAACCGTATCGCCGCACGTCGCGACGTGGAGCGCGGGAACGTGCGCGGTCCAGCCCGGCGGTTCGTCCTCCCAGTTCAGCACAACGGAGTAGCGCATTGCCGCCTCCAACCCTCACGATGTCACACCGAAACGTCGCCGAGCATTCTAGCAAGCCGGGGAAATCCTTCGGGTTTTGTGACACGAGTGTGACACGGTGGAGTAATCAACCGGCCAGTTGGCCCAGAAACATGGGGAAACTCGCGAATTGGTGTAGTCATACATTGATTATACCGTGATTGACTAGCTGTCGACGTTCCGATGTGGGCCATCGCTGACCGACGCCTGTACTGGCCGAGCGTTCGTCGAACGCGTCGCACGCCTCGACAGGGAGTCACATGTGCTGTACTATCTTAGCGTACGTACGCATGTACGTACGAATTCTCAACGCGGTTAGGGCGGCGCATGGAGCAAGCGGTACGATTCCACCTCACACTTCACGGCTCGTCAAACTCGCCAGTTGCAACGGCTGCGCCGCTCGTCGGTAGACCGTCCGACCGTATTCTCGTGAGTCCGGCGCGGACGCGCCGCAGGCACGCAGCGGCTCCCCGGCCAAGCTCGCCGCCGCCGGCAGCACGCCCTGTGATCCGGTTGCAGCCGATCACGCGCGCGCCGCTACAGCCGTTTGTGCTGCGGGAGTCCGCCTGTGATTATCTCGAGTGCCGGGCGGCTGGACGCCGCTGCATTGCTGCGGACGGCCGGGCGATTGATCTTAGCTATCAGGTGGCGTACTGTCTGGGCGACCGGCATGCTGCCTGCCCGCACTACGCACGGGCGCACGGCGAGAAGCCGCGACAGACGACGCGCCGGGCGCTGTACGCGGCGGGCGTGATGCTCATGTTCGGGCTCATCCTGGTTGCGCTCGCGCAGGCCGCCGGAACGTCGACGCCAGTAGAGCTGGCGCGAGTTGTGGGCCTCAGCTAGATAGGCGACGTGACCGCTATGAAGATCCTCGTTACCGGAGGCGCAGGGTTCATCGGGTCCCATGTCGTTGATGGATACGTCCGCGCGGGCCACGAGGTGCTCGCGGTGGACGATCTCTCGACCGGCAAGACCGACAACCTGAACTCCAGCGCGCCGTTCCAGCAATGCGACATCCTCTCCAACGAGTTCCAGCAGCTCGTCGATGATTTCCGACCGGACATTATCAACCATCACGCCGCGCAGATCGCCGTGCCGGTGTCTGTTGATGATCCGGTCGATGACGCGCGGCGGAATGTCCTGGGGTCCGTAGCCGTATTCGAGGCGGCCCGGCGCGCGGGCGTCCGCAAGGTGATCAACGTCTCCAGTGGCGGCGCGATGTACGGCGAGCCGGTCACGCTGCCCTGTGACGAAGCGCATCCGGTTGTGCCGGAGTCGCCCTACGGGATGTCGAAGTACGCGGCCGAGCTCTATCTCGATCTCTATCGCCGGCTCTACGATCTGAACTTCACGACGCTACGCTACGGCAACGTTTACGGTCCACGGCAGGATCCGCATGGCGAGGCAGGCGTGATCGCGATATTCACCGAACGTATGCTTCAAGGCCGCGCCTGTGCGATCTTCGGCGACGGCGAGCAGGCGCGCGATTTCGTCTATGTTGGCGACATCGTGCGGGCGAATGTCCAGGCGCTCGACCGTGGCGCTGGTGAGGCGTTCAACATCGGTACCGGTCAGCCTACGACGGTCAACGAGGTCTTTGCCGCCCTGGCAAGCGCCGCTGACTATGGCGAGGATGCCGTCTACGAGCCGGTGCGCCCGGGCGAGGTCTACCGCATCTATCTCGATGTTGAGAAGGCGGCGCGTGGTCTTGACTGGCGGCCGGAGGTTTCCTTCGTCGAAGGCATCGAGCAGACGGTCCGATCGTTCACGGACGCCGACGCCGGCTAGCGTCAGGGTAGCTCGAGCGTCACGACGACGGGCTTGTGGTCCGATGCGTCGCTGTTGATGACCGAAGCGCTCTCGACCCCGATATCCTCCGTGACAAAGATATAGTCGATGCGGCGGCCGTTCTCGGAGGTTGTCTCTGGAGCGCCGCCGGCTTCGGCCGCGTCGATGAGGCCGGCTGCAACGAGCGACTGGATCAACGGATCATCGGGAGCCATGTTGAAATCGCCGGCGAGGATTGTCGTCTGGTTCAGGTCGATGAGATCGGCGAGTTGCTCAACTTGCTCGGCGCGCGCGTCGCTGGCTTCGTCCGGGTTGTCGAGATGGGTCGCGATGGCGGTCACGACGCGACCATCACCGGCATCCAGCTCGACGATCAGCGCCGACCGCCTCAGGTTCTGGGTCGAGTCGTACTTGACGACGCGCTCGGAGAGTATCGGGTAGCGGCTGAGAATCGCGTTACCCCAGAGGTCGTCGGTCGATGCCGGCCCCCAGGCATAGGGCAAATCCAACGTCCGGCTCAGCCAGGCCATCTCATCGTTGCCGGTTGTGACCAGCCAGCCCCGACTGACCTCCTGGAGAAAGACGATGTCTGCTCCGGAATCTTCGATCACCTCCGCTGTTGCGTTGAGATCCCAGCGGTTGTCGCGTGAGAATCCCGACTGGATGTTGTAGGTGATCGCTGTAAGCGCATCGTCGTCGGACTCTCGTGCTTGCGGGGTATTGCTGGTCGCCAGCGTCCAGCCGATCGAGACTGCCAACAACACTCCGGTTGCCGCGACGGGGATAGCGTAGCGTCGCAGATTCAGCGCCGCGCCGCGTAGCGCGGCCGAGAGTGAGAGCGCCGAGATGAGCGTCCCGCCAACCAGGCTGATCCAGATGATGGCAAGCATCATGCCGGAGCCGGTGTCCGTGTAATAGAGAAAGAGTGCTGCGAATTGCAGTAGCAGCCCGGAAGTCGTCAGCGTCGCGGCGGGCAGCAGGCTCCGCGCGCTCGTCCCATTGCCGGCGGCAAGCGCGAACAGCGTCATTTCGGTTACGGTGACCGTCGCAAAGAAGACGCCGAGTGGCGCTAGCCCGTCGCCGTTCCAGGCGAAGCTCAGGGCGATACCGCCGATGGCCGCGTCAAAGAGGATGAACCGTCCGGCCATCGGTCCGCCTCCTGCGCCGAGGCTCAGCGCGAGCAGGCGCAGCACGGCGATGACGACGCCGAACGCCATCCCTCCAGCCAGGAGCGCCGAGGACGCGCCGGCTGAAAGTCCGGTGTGGGTCGACACGAAGGCCGGGTTGCCGGTGACGAGGTGAAAGAGCGCAATTGCCGGACCGATCACGACCAGCGCCGAGGCCGAACGCCAGTCGCAACCAGCTCCGGGTTCAAGCCGGCTGGTTACTGCGATGCCGATGAGCCCGGCGATCATGACGGTGGCGACAAGTGTCTGAAACCAGCCCGGCATCCAGGGGAGGTCGAGCGAACCGCGTGCCGTGCGTATCGCGAGATCGAGGGCGAGGCCGGTGATGAGCCCGGTCGCTGCCGCGCGCCGGTAGGTAACGACGACGAGCACGAGGAGCACGCCCCAGGCAGCGACGGCGACGGCGCTCGCGGCCAGGCGCGTCACGGGCTGTTCGACGAGCTGGACAACGAGGCGACCAAGCGCCAGAGCGAACACCGCAGCAGTGAGAACCTGCGCCGCAGTCGAGAAGCGCGTGAAGAGCCAGGTGAGGATCGGGAACGCGAAGACGGCGATGGCGATGATGGCGATCGTTGTGCGCTGGCTCTGGTCGATGACAAAGACGAGATAGCTGACGAAGACCCGCACCGACTGGAGCATCAGTGTTGTCGCGAGGGCGACGAGCACCGCCGCGGCGGTCTCCGCCGGTATCCAGGCCTCAATTCGCCGCATCACACCCCGCGCTCATTTCCGCGTTTCCCCGGCGGAGATCATACGGTGTTAGAGAGATCCTGTCTCCGCCGTCGAATATGGGCCTGCTTATTCGTCTATACAGTGAATGTCTCAGTTGTACGAAGGAGAGGACAGGACCGTGGCCGAGTTCATGTTGTTGATTCGTGGTGGCGATGAGGACGCGCCGGAGATGTCGCCCGAGCAGGCCCAGCAGCGGATTCAGAAGTACATCGACTGGTCGCGCAAGCTGCGCGAGCAGGGCCAGAACCTCGGCGCGAACGAGCTTGCGGCGGGCGGCGTGGTGCTGCGGTCGCGTGGC
This sequence comes from Chloroflexia bacterium, assembly GCA_030431755.1. Classification (GTDB taxonomy): domain Bacteria; phylum Chloroflexota; class Chloroflexia; order Thermomicrobiales; family CFX8; genus JAUIIK01. Next base: position 10,614 of record JAUIIK010000102.1, on the reverse strand, counting down.
GGCGAGGTCGTCGTCGATGGGCCATTTGCCGAGACCAAGGAAGCGATCGGTGGCTACTACCATATCCAGGCCGACGACGAGAACGCGGCAATCGCCATAGCGCGCGAGTGCCCAGCGCTCGGCCACGGCGGCGCGGTCGAGGTCCGGGCTATCGTCGATCACTCGTGAGCCAGTCCGTCCCGGCGTTGGTCGATCACCTGTTCCGACACTCGTCGGGGCAGGTGATCGCGTCGCTGATGCGGCGCGTGGGAGCACAGCACCTTGAGCTCGTTGAAGATAGCGTCCAGGAGGCGATCATCAAGGCGCTGCGGCAGTGGCCCTATCGCGGAGTGCCGGAGAACCCGGAGGCCTGGCTCTGGCGCGTGGCCTACAACAACGCGCTCGACGGGCTGCGGCGTGACGCCCGCAAGCATGATTGGGAGCCAGGTTTCGAGCAGTTTCCAGGCAGCGTCGACGAGGACGTGCTGGCGCTGATGCTCGCCTGTTGCCATCCGGGTGTGAGCAAGGAGGGGCAAGTAGCGCTGATTCTCAAGCTCGTGGCCGGGTTTAGCGTGCCGGAAATTTCACGCGCATTCCTGACGCGCGACGCGACGACCTACCAGCGCTTGCGCCGTGGCCGGCAAGCGCTCGCCGATGCCGGCGTGGAGGTCGTTGCGCCGGATGTCCAGCAAGCGCACGAGCGGCTCGACGCGCTGCTGGCTGCGCTCTACCTGCTCTTCAATGAAGGCTATGCGCTCTCGGCGGGGGAGCGTCACATCTCCCGCGAGCTCTGCGACGAGGCCATCCGCCTGACGCGGTTGGTGGCGGACTGGGACGCGCTAGGCCGCCCGGACGTTGACGCGCTGCTGGCATTGATGCTTTTTCAGGCGGCCCGGATGCCTGGGCGTCTCGGACTCGAGGGCGAGATCCTGACGCTGGAACAGCAGGATCGGCGGCTGTGGGATCGGGCTATGATCGACGCTGGAGTCGAAGCCTTGAACCGCTCGGCGTGTGGTGTGCGGTTGACGTCGTATCACCTGCAAGCCGGTATCGCCTCGTTGCATTGCCTCTCGCCGGCGTATTGCCAGACAGACTGGCCAGCTATTCTGGACCTCTACGACGCGCTGGTCGAGCTCGATGGCAGCTCGCTCATCAAGCTGAACCGAACGGTGGCCCTCGCAATGGTCCACGGACCGGCGGCAGGCTTGCGAGAGCTTGACCAGGTGCTGGATCGCGACGTCCTGGAGCGCTACGCTCTGTTTCATGCCACGCGCGGCGAGCTGGCGGCACGTTGCGATGAGCGCGAGCGGGCAATCGCGAGCTACCGCCGCGCGCGCCTGCTCGTCCAATCGACCCCGGAACGGCGGCTAATCGAGCGGCGGTTGGGTGAGCTTGGCGCGTTGCCGGTTGCCGATTCCTAGATTGATGCCCACTCGCCCTTGACATTCAGGCAATGTACGGTTACTATGTATGTACGGTCCCGATGAGTTGTACCGGACCGGCGCTTTTTGAAGCGAGCTGCGTAGGTAGCGGACTTCAGCCGGGTGGCTTCCCGCTGGTGCATCTGGAGTTCAGCTGGCTCTTCGGAGTTGGTCGAACCGGACGCCAATTGGCCTCTCGGCGGGCAGGTGGGCAACTGCCTCCCACAGACGCGAGTCGCATCCTTCACCGGTTCTCCGGAATCGGTTTGCGCCCTCGCCCTTCTGACGTAGCGCCGCGCTCTGCTCAGGCTCGTTGGGGCCGTTTATCATTTCCTCCAGCACCGCGCATGATGAATCCTGCCCCTACACGCGTCTGGACTACATTCCTGCAAAACAGTATTGTTCTTCCTCGCATACGATGTCGTGGCGATGAGCTACTCATCTGCCAAGAGCGGGCGCGGCGGGTATTGCGACGCGTCGCGTCGTGGCCACAGGAGCGGGGATCTCTGGAACGGCACGGCGCCGGTGTCATTGGTAGCTGCGACACGATGCGTCGCTGGTCGCGACCACGCGTACTTGGCAACAGGAACGCTCCAGCCCGCTTTTGCATCAATCGTCCAAATCAACGTCCGCTTTCGTACTGATTGTTAGGATGGATGTATCGGCAAGCGCACCAGATGCCGCCGGCTTCGGTGGCGTACGCAAGTGCGCCTGGGACGCTTGCGAAGGTTGGAGGAAGAATGCGACGGTTTAGAGGTTTCATCGCGGCGCTGGCTGTGCTGGCATTGGTCATCCCGACCGCAACGGTGCTGGGCAGCCACCTACCCGATAGCTACGCGCTTCCGGGTGAAACGGTGTTCCCGGAAGGGGTGGCCGTGCTGCCCGGCCCGGACTACTTCTACGTTTCCAGCACCGACGACGGCACGATCTTCCGCGGACAGCTGCAACATCCGGAGGCCGAGGTCTTTCTTCCGGGTGGCCACGATGGGCGGGCGATGGCAGTCGGCCTGGCGGTCGACGAGGACCACGGGATTCTCTACGTCTCCGGCGGTAACACCGGCATGGTCTGGGCTTATGATGTACGCACTCGCGAGCTCTTAGGCCAGGGAGCGAACGGGCACGAGCAGACCTTCATCAACGATGTTGCAGTGACGCCGGACGGCTCAGCCTACTTCACTGATTCGTTCCAGCCGGTGATCTACCGGATGACCGGCGCGGCGACTGGCGAAGCTGTGTTCGAGGAGTGGCTGGATCTCAATGAAACGCCGATCGAGTATCAGGACGGCTTCAATCTAAACGGGATTGTCGCGGCTGCCGACGGCGCGTACCTGATCGTCGTGCACTCGAGCACGGGCACGCTCTACCGGATCAACGCCGAGGATGGCGCGACGGTGCAGATTGATCTGGGTGATGGCAATGTTCAGGCCGGCGACGGCCTCGTCGTGCGCGGCAACACGTTGATGGCGGTGCAGAACGCATTTGGCCAGGTGACGACGGTGAGAATGTCCGAGGACTTCGCCTCCGGCACTGTTTGGTCTCACCTCGCGCACCCGTCGTTCCGCACGCCGACGACGGCCGCGATTCTCGGCGATCGCCTGCTCGTCGTGAACGCCCAGTTCAGCGCGCGCGGCGGTATGCCGGTGCTGCCCTTCAGTGTCTCGAGCATTCCGGTCTGGCAGCTCACGAGAGTTGGTGTGCAGTAGGCTGGCGATCTAGGGACCGATCCCCCGGCGTGAGATCTCACGCCGGGGGATTGTTGTTGCGCCGGGTTAGTCGGCGTTCTTAGCGTCGCGCCAGTCGAGCCAGGGTTGGACGTTTGAGAGATCGTAGTCGGGCCCACTGACGCCGAAGGTGAGCTGGCTCGCGCCGGCGGCTAGGTAGGCCTCGCCTGCTTCGAAGTCCTGCGGATCCGAGAGCCCGACGGAGCGCTCGATCTCGCCGGGGTCGCGTCCGACCTCGGCACACCAGTTGTCGAGCACGGCGGACTTGTGGGCGAAGGTCTCCGGGTCGCCGAAGGCGTGCCAGATGTCGGCATGTTCGGCGACGATCCGCAACGTCACCTTCTCGCCACCGCCGCCGATCAGGATCGGCATGTCGCCCAACGGCGGCGGGTTGAGTTTCCCCAGCCGTGCGCGGATGACCGGCATGGCGTCGCGTAGATCGCGCAGGCGGCTCCCGGCGGTGCCGAATTCGTAGCCATACTCGTCATAGTCCAGTTCGGCCCAACCGGCTCCGATGCCGAGCAGCAAGCGCCCGTTGGAGATGTGGTCGACGGTGCGGGCCATGTCGGCCAGCAGGTTCGGATTGCGGTAGCTATTGGCGGTGACGAGCGCGCCGATCTGAGCGTGCTCGGTGATCTCGGCGAATGAGGCCAGCGTCGTCCAGCACTCGAAGTGCTTGCTGGACTGGTCACCCCAGAGCGGGAAGAAATGATCCCAGGTGTAGATGATGTCGACGCCCATCGCGTCGAGTCGCCGCGCCGCCCCGCGCAAGGCCGGGTAGTCGGCGTGCTGTGGCTGAATCTGAATTCCGATACGCAAGGGTAGAGCCCACTTTCTATGAGTGTGTGCCGCCGGTTGTGCGCGGCTCCAGATAGACATTGTGCACCTCGGGGACACGCGCTTTGATCTGCGTGTCGAGGGTCGCCATGAGCGCTTCGACCTCGGCGGCGCTCAGGCTATTGCGGAGGTCGATGCGGCCCGTCGCCAGCACGCTCTTGTAGCCGAGCTGCATCGTCAACAGTTCGACGATCCCGGTCACATCCGGGTGTTCCAAGAGCACCGCGCGGATCTCCTTGCTGACATTCGGCTCGGCGGCCGCGCCGAGCAGCAGGCCGCGCGCTTCCCGGCCAAGCATGATCGCGACAGCTACAAGGACGACGCCAATCGCCATCGACGCCAGAGCATCGTAGCGGCTATCTCCGGTGCTCTGCACGAGCAGCAGACCGCCGACCGCGATCAGGACGCCGATTGTCGCCGCAAGGTCCTCGTAGAGCGCCGTCTTCAGCGTCACGTCGGAGCTCTGGCGCAGGTAGCCGAGCGCCGACGTTCCCGCCTCCTGCGCGCGCCGGCGCACCTCCCGGATAGCGATGATGAAGACGCCCGAATCGAAGACGAAGGCCAGGCCCAGCACCAGGTAGCTCGGCCAGAACGCCCCTTCGTGGTCGTGCGGGTGGCGGAACCTGTCGAAGCCCTGATAGAAGGAGAAGAACGCGCCGGCGACAAAGATGAAGATGGCGGCGAGGAAGGCCCAGAAGAAGCGCTCCTTGCCGTAGCCGAAAGGGTGGTCTTCGTCGGCGGGATTGTCGCTCAGGCGCAGGCTAACGAGCAGGAAGACCTGGTTGATCGAGTCGGCGAAGGAGTGTGCCGCCTCGGCCAGCATCGCCGTGCTGCCGGTCGAGAGGCCGACGCCGAGCTTGCTCGCGGTGATCCCGAGATTTGCTGCCAGCGCCGTGTAGACAACGCGTTCACTTCCTCCGGCCATAGGGCTTGGCTCCTGTCATGTTCGTGCAGACGGTCGTCGTCGTGTCAGGGATCTCGCCTAGCCGCTCGCGGCAACGGCGTCGAGCGCGGCGCGTTGGCGAGCGTGGACGATGATCTTGATGCCGACGAGCGCTGCCATGAGCAAGCCAGTCGCGAGGATGGCCATGGCGAGCCACGATGTCAACAGGATCGCCACGGCAAAGACCAGCGTGTAGAGCTGCTGGATGATGGAGGTGGCGCGGTAACGGTAATGCAAGGTCCAAACGCCGACGAGGAACATCGCGACGGGAACCGTCACCGAGAGGTTGGCCGTCAGCTGGCTGATCTCGGCATGGTCGGTTGCGTAGTCGACCGAGACTGCGATGCCTGCGCCGACGGCCGCCGCGGATCCGAAGACGAAGTAGTGCCCGTAGCCCCAGGTGAAGGCCCGCCACATCGACGTCAGCAGGTCTTCCGAGCTGCTGGCGAAATAGACCCACCACATCGCTAGAACGATGAGCAGGCCGCCGATGATAATGCTCGCCAGCTCGCTATCGTAGTTTGTTGTGATCGTCGTGTTGGCGATTGCCAGGGTCGCTGCAAGGATCGACTCGCCGAGAACGATGATCGTGAAGAGTCCGTAGCGTTCGGCGATATGCCCCGGATGCCAGGTTGTCGGGGCGCTACGTTCAGCCCAGACCGGAATTGCCAGTTCGACGATGCCGAGGCCGATGAAGCCGGGGTAGTACCAGCCGTCCGGCATGAAACAGAGCAGACACCAGCCAACCTGGACCGCTGAGATACCGATCGCGTAGCGGAGCGCCGCGGGCTTGTGCTCGTGGTCGGCCAGGGCGACGCGCAGCCACTGGACGACCATGGCCAGCCGCATGATGACGTAGCCGACGATCGCTACGCCCCAGGTGTTCTCGTCAAAAGCGCTGGAGATGCCGGCTGCCATCACGAGCGCCCCGGCAAGCTGGACGAACACGATCAGGCGGTAGGCGACATCATCGCTGTCATAAGCTGATGCGAACCAGGAGAAATTGATCCAGGCCCACCAGATGGCGAAGAAGGCGAAGATGTAGGTCACCACGCCATCGCCGACGTGATTCTCGGCGACGGCATGGTGAAGGCCCGTCGCTGCCTGCGCGATGGCAACGACGAATACAAGGTCGAAGAAGAGCTCGAGCGGCGTGGCGGCACGGTGCTCCTCGTCCGGCGAGCGGGGATTCAACGGCGTGCGGAGCCGAATGGGCATCGACGGGGCGCTCATCTGGGCATTGCTCCGATCGATTGCCTGCGACTTAGTAGCGCACGACCTCGCCGCTGGCAGCGCCCGGCGTGTCTCGCTCGGATGGGATCCAGTTCACATCGCCCAGCGCCTCGGTCAGTGACGCGACCATGTAGCGCGACTCGGAAGCCAGCGCGAGGTATTGGAAGCCCTGCTCGATGCGCATATTCATGCCGTCGACGCCGGATGTGTGGATGCCGGGCGCGACGCCGACCTTTTTGGCGGTCGTCCGGATATGCTCGATCGCCTCGACAACCGCCGGGTTGTCGCTCTCCAGCGGCGTGCCGATGCCGAGCCCCATCGATGCCGCGAGGTCGTTCGGGCCGATGAAGCAGGCGTCGACGCCGGGCACACTCAGGATCTCCTCACAGTTCTCGACGCCCTGCTCGTGTTCGATCTGGAGGACGAGCAGGATCTCCTCGTTGGCGCGGGCATAGTAGTCGCTCGACTCGGCTCGGAAGCTCATCGCGTGGCCGCTGCCGCCAACGCTGCGATTGCCAAGTGGATGGTAGCGTGTCGCTTCGACGGCGCGTTCCGCCTCCTCGCGGCTGTTGACCATCGGCACGACGATGCCCCATGCGCCGGCGTCGAGGACGCGCTTGAAGTTCTCGGGCGTGTTCCAGGGGATGCGGACCATCGGCGCGGTTCCGAAGGCGCTGATCGCGCTGAACATGCGCGCCAGGGTCAGAATGTCGACCGGGCTATGCTCGGCGTCGATTGTCAACCAGTCGAAGCCAAGCCGGGCCACCAACGCAGCGGCCTCAGGGCTCGGGACCGAGAGCCAGGTCCCGATGGATGGTTCGCCGGATTCAAGTCGCTTGCGCGCATGATTGTGGAGCATAGTGTGCCTTTCCAACTCACTGATGTTGTCTACGCTTCGCGGATCTCATCGCCGATGCTGATATCTCCGTCGGTCAGGATGTGCGCCCGGATGCCGCCGGAACGCGCGAGGCCGCGCAGCGGACCGGGGCGGGTGAGATCTTCGAGATGATTGCACGGCGGGCACATCCGGATGCCTTCGCAGAGTACCGCACCGACATAGAACCGCTTGCCGATCAAGGGCGGCAGCTCGACGCCGCGGGTGACGATGTTCCTGCGGCACTCCTGCTGAGTCAGCTCAACGCCGCCGGCATTCAGCTGTTCGAGGTCTTCGGCCTCGATCAACGTCAGCTGCCGGCCGTCCTGGCCGTCGCTGTAGAAACCAGTTCCGAGCGCATAGCGGTCGCCCTCGAGGCCCGTGCCGGCTAGGGCACGAATCCGGTCGTGCGCGACCATAGGCTCGCTCGCCGCAGTTGTTGTGAAGATCGACTCGACCGTCACCGTTCCCCTCCCCCGTGTCCGTCTGCCGCTCATTCTAGACTACGGTCGCAGCGCAACCCCCGCCGGCCCAATGAAATCGTGGTCACCGAAGGCTCTACCCCCGCGAATGACGAGGAAGTCGCCGTCAATGTCAAGCTGCTGCAAGTTGTTGTCGGCGTTGTCGTTGTAGGAGACGAAGAGCCGATCCTCAGTATCAACGGCCAGTCCGATGAGCGTCGTCCGGCTGTTCCACTGTCCGAGGAACTCGCCGTCGAGCGAGAACATCTGAATGCGGCGGTTCTGCTGATCGCCGACGTAGACGGTGCCGGCGGCGTCATTGACTGCGATCGCCACCGGCCTCCGGAACTGCCCGGTGCCGATACCGTCGCTGCCCCAGGTCGTCAGGACGTTGCCGTTGGAGTCGAGCTTCTGGACGCGGTTGTTCGCGGTGTCGGTGATGTAGGCGTTGCCGTCACGATCCAGCGCGATGCCATGTGGATCGTGGAAGTGGCCGGGTTCGAAGCCGTGGCCGTCGTCGCCCGGGCCGTCCCCGCCCCAGACTTGCAGCACGTCGCCAGCCGGCGAGAGCAGCTGGATGCGATGGTTCTCGCTATCGACGACGTAGATGGTCCCGGTCGGGTCGACGACGATGTCGCGCGGCGTGTCGTAGCGTCCGGCGTCGGTTCCGAAGCCGCCCCACACCGCAAGCAGGTCGCCGGTCTGATCGAAGAGCTGCACCCGGTCGTGGAGCGCGTCGCTGACGTAGACGGTTCCGTCCGGCGCGACGCCGACGTCCCAGGGGCGGCCGAACTCGCCCTGCGCGCTCCCGGCCGCCCAGAGTGTGCCGCCAAAGCTGCCATTGGTCGCCAACCGCTGGATGCGCGGCAGTGCCTGGTCGATTGCCAGGACGACGCCGTCGCTGGCGAAGGCGAGGTCGCGTACCCCGACAAACTGTCCGTTGTCTGTCCCGGGACCGCCGGCCGAGAAGACGTGATTGCCGTCGAAATCGAACTTCTGGACGCGGCTGTTGCCGTCGTCGGCCACGTAGACGCTGTCGTCGCCGTCGATAGCAAGGCCAGATGGGTTCGAGAGCTGTCCGTCACCCGCGCCCGGCGCGCCCCATTGCAGGATGAAGCGGCCATCCTGGGTGAACTTCAAGACACGGTTATTGCCGCTGTCAGCGACATAGACGTTGCCGGCGGCATCGACATCGACAGCGGTGGGATTGGCCAAGGTCGCGCCGCTCTCGCCGCCGTCCCAGCTACCGCGCACCGCGCCGAAACCGTCGAACCACTGGACGCGGTTGTTGCCAGCCTCGATGACGTAGACATTGTCGCCACGCGCTACGATGCCGACGGGCCGGTCGAAGCGCCCGGGATCTGAACCGAACAAGCCCCAGTCGTAGAGATACTCACCGTCCGCATTGAATTTCTGGATGCGATTGTTGCCGGTATCGGCTACATAGAGATCGCCCTGTGGGTCAACAGCCACGCCCTCGGGCCAGCGGAACTGTCCAGCTTCCTCGCCGAAGCCGCCCCACTTCCGCAGGAGCTCGCCCTCGCGGCTGATCCGATACAAAGTGTGCTCCTCGAAAACGGAGAGGTAGATCGAGCCATCTGGCGCGGCGGCGATCCGGGCCGGCACGTCGAAGGCTGCGGCAGGCCCGGGCACGCCCCAGGTGGCGAGCTCGCCGCCGTCCGGCGCCAGCGCGGTGACCGTTCGGCCGTCGAGGTCGGCGACGTAGAGGCTGCCTGATGGGACATCCAGCGTCGGTGCGAGCGTCGCGGTGGGAGCGGGCACGCTGGTGGCAGTGGCGTCCGGCGGCGTGGTTGCGCTCACAGTGGGAGATAGATTCGGCACGGGCGTCGACACAAAGCTCGTCGCCGGAGTCACGGTCGGGGTCGGCTCGATAGCGATGGTCGGCGTGATTGTTGGCGTTGACGGCGCAAGCGCGACCGTGGGCTCGGCGGTTGGCGTCGGCGCGTCGTCACCAAGCGTGTTGATGCCGAGCGCGACCAGTATCCCGATGATGCCGCCGACCAGCAACATCGTAATGAACGCGCCGATGACCAGCACGATGCTTCGCGGCAGCGATCGCAAGAAATCTTCCAAGCGCGCTGCCTATTCCGGCGGGAGGACGGTTACGGCCACCGGCATGACGAACTGGCCCGCTTCAGTCTCCAGCCCATTCCAGGTCTGCAGCCAGGCGCCACCCTGGTCGAAGACTTGCACCCGGCGGTTGAGGATGTCGACGATTTGGAGGTGGCCAGCGTTGTCGAGCGCGATGCCGGTCGGGGCGCGGAACTGGCCGTCGGCCTCGCCCTGCTCGCCCCAGCTGTTGAGCCAGTTGCCGTCGAGATCGAAGACCTGGACGCGGTTGTTGCCCTGATCGGTGATAAACACCGTGTCTTCGGTGATCAAGATGCCGACCGGACGCTGGAAGTCGCCCTGGGCGTCGGTTGGCTCAGTCGTGCCCCACGTTGCAACGTGTCCACCATCGGGCGAGAAGATCTGAATGCGGTGGTTGTCGGTGTCGGCGACGAAGACGCGGCCGTCCGGGGCAACGGCGAGGCCCTGCGGGCGGAAGAACTCGCCGGCCAGGTCGCCCTCTTGCCCCCAGGCCTGGATGAACTGGCCGTTGGGGTTGAACTGCTGGATGCGGTGATTGTGGCTATCGACGACGTAGAGCGAGCCGTCGTTGCCGAAGTCCAGCCCGAGCGGGTAGTCAAACTGGGTAACGGCGCTGCCGAAGGAACCGATGCTCGACATAAACGCCCCGTCGCGCGTGAACTGCTGAATGCGGTTGTTGCCGCTGTCGGCGATCCAGATGCTGCCGTCCGGCCCTTCGGTCATGAAGAAGGGATTGGCGAGACCGCCTTCGAGAGCCAGGCTGCTATACATCTCGCCCATCATCTCGCCGGTCAGCGTGATGACGGTAATGGCTGCGACCGAGTCCTCGGTGACGAGCACCTGCGTCTTGTCCCAGCTTAAGGCGACATCGTGCGGCGCAATGAAGCTTGCGACGCTGCCGGTGGGCGCTGACCAGGTGTCAAGCTCCTCGCCTTCGAAGTCCCACTTGACGACGCGGTCGTTGCCGGTGTCGGCGATGTAGAGCAACGCTTCGGCGTCGATGGCAATGCCGCTTGGCGACTGGAGCTGGCCC
>JAUIIK010000001.1 GCA_030431755.1 Chloroflexia bacterium | reverse complement strand
AGGTTGGGTCCATCTCATGCCGTTTCACAGTGAGGAAGTCTGGTCGCGTGTAGGGGTGTGGACCCAGAGGGTGCCCCTCACGCCCGGTATCCACAGCCGGCGAACGTACGCGAGTTCCATGAGCTGGCGTGATGAATCACGCCCCTACTGCTGGCGCTGGTTTCCTGCCATCGATGACCTGAATCAGTATCACTCGTTCCAACGAACTCGGCATTAGTGTGTTCAGGAAGGCGTCTTTCGGTCATTTTCTGAAGGACTGGGAATCGAATATTGCCGTTGTGTCGTCCTGATAAAGCACCTGCACGGCGAGTAGATCCTTCGGCTGCACTGCGTTTCGCTCAGGATGACGTTCTTTCGGACGTCCAAACTGGATCAAGCCCGTCCTGGCCGCGAATTGGTTGGTACAAGGTGGCATCTCCACCACCCACGATCTACGATGTCGTCCGCGATCTCCTCGCGGTCGGTGGTCGGTCACTGTGAAACTAGGTCGAGACTAGCCGCTGCTACAGATAGTCCTTGAGAAAATCGAGGTTGCCCCGGAATGGCTTGGGCGCGTACCCGAGAAGCTCTGGCGCGGCATTGTTGGCGGTCGTATTGTCGAGTTGGAGCATGTCGAGCTGTTCGGCCGTGACTGGCGCTTCGACGCCTGGTAGTGGAGCGAGTAGCCTCACGCCGAACCTGATGAGCGGTACAGGCACTGGGATCTTGGGTTTGTTGACATGCGACGCCTCGGCGATGGCGTCGATCATCCCCGCATAGGTCAGGACCTCCGGGCCACCGATTTCAAGCGTTTGGCCGATGTACTTGTCGTCGGTGAGGGCGGCTGTGAACGCCCCGCCAACATCAGCGGTGTGGATGGGCTGAAAGCGGGCAGTGCCGCCGCCGGGGAGCGGAATGACCGGCGCCGAGCTGACGAGGTCCGCCAGCTGGCTCGCGAATTGGACTTCATCGCTGCTGCTTGGGCCGAAGATGATCGACGGGCGGATGATAGTCCACTCGGGGATGTGATCCTTGACATAATTCTCAGCACGCCACTTGGTGTGGTGATAGGGGAATGCGGGCAGGTTGTCCGCGCCGAGCGCGCTCATCTGTACCAAGCGTGCGACTGATGCCTGCCGGGCGGCATTGACGAGGTTGGCCGTGCCCTGGAAGTTAATGCGCTCGAAGGTCGCGTCGCCGCTCTCCTTGATGATTGCGACCAGGTTGACGACGCTGTCGACGCCGTCCATCGCCGCGTAGAGTGACTGCGGATCGAGGCTGTCACCGAAGGCGGTCTCGAAGCCGAGCTCCTGCATCCGTTCGGCGTCGTCCCGCGAGCGTACGAGTAGCCGGACCTGCCGGCCGGAGTCGCGTATTGCGTTGCGGACGGCCTCGCCGACGAAGCCGGTGCCGCCGGCGATGAGCACGATATTGGTTGTCTCAGCCATCTCGCCCTCCTTCCATGCCAATGATACGTCGCGGCAGATTCGTGGCATTGGATGGTGCCAATTGGCGCTTGACGGCCCGAATGCGACCAGCCAATATAGGTCCAATTGAAACTGAGTGGGAGAGGGTTAATGTCCGGCGGGGAGATCCGGGCATTGATGCACACCATACAAGAGGAGGAGCGGAACGATGGTCACAAGAAGCCCCAGCGGGCGACAGGTTTCCCTCAAAGAGTTGGGCATGGGCGGCGGCTTCAACGCTCGCATGATCGCTGTTACCGGCGTGATGCTCGCCGTTGTCTTCGTCATGACACGCTCGATCACAATCAGTATCGGTCCCGGCGGTTTCGTCCACATGGGCGACATTGCTATCTTCGTCACGGCCTTTCTCTTTGGCCCGATTGTCGCGCTGATTGCTGGCGGGCTCGGCACGGCACTGGCTGACGTCTCGCTCGGCTACGGCGCATGGGCGCCAGGCACATTGGTCGTCCACGGGCTTCAGGGTTTTGTCGCGGGCATGATCGCCTGGCGCGGAGATATCCGCCGGATGGTGATTGCGTCGATTGCCGGCGGGGTCATCCTCGTCGTGGGCTATTTCCTCTATATGCTGATCTTCATTCCGGCGGGCCTGCTGGACGGGGAAGCCGGCAAGACCGCCTTCGCCGTGGCGCTGGCAGCCGTCTGGCCGAATACCTTCCAGGTTGGTGTTGGCGCGGTTGTCGGCATTCCGCTGGCACTGGCTGTCCGCTCGGCCTACCCGCCGATCCTGCGTTGGGGTGGTGACCCCGGCTGGGTTGAGGAGCCCGCCTGACGACCCGGGCAACAGGCATAGTTCACGAGGCGCTCTGCCGCTGGGAGCGCCTCGTGATATTGTCCCTTCATGGAGTCAACCACCAACCGCCACGATGCCGCTGTGTCGCTGGTTCGCATTGAACAGCTGCACTATCGTTACCCGCCTTTTGATCCCAACGACCCCAATCCGGATCAGCGCTGGGCGCTCGAAGATCTCTCGCTCGAGGTCGAAGCGGGTGAGTTCCTCGGCGTGCTCGGGACGACCGGGAGCGGCAAATCGACGCTCTGCCTGGCGCTCAATGGACTTGCGCCGCAGCAGACGAGCGGGACGATCCGTGGCGACGTCTGGATCGGCGAGCTTAACACCAAGCGCACTCCGGTCATCGACGTGGCGCGACGCGTCGGCCTCGTCTTCCAGGAGCCGGAGTCCAACTTTCTCGGTCTGACAGTCGAGGACGAGGTTGCCTTTGGCCTGGAGAACCTGGCTGTCGAGATCGGAGAGATCGAGGAGCGGGTTGATTGGGCCCTGAAGCTCACAGGTGCCGAGACGCTGCGAAGCCGTTCGGTTGCGCGGCTCTCCGGTGGCCAAAAGCAGCGGGTGGCGATCGCCGCAACGGTCGCGATGCTGCCGGCTGTGCTCGTGCTTGACGATCCGACCGCCGAACTCGACCCCGCCGGCACCGCCGAGGTCCTTGAAGTTGTTCAGGCTGTCCGCACGCGCCGGCCCGAGACGGCCGTCATCATGACCAGCGGCGATCCCGCGCCAATCGTCGCCGGGGCTGATCGGATGCTGGTGCTCGACGGCGGCCGGAGGGTGTTCCTTGGCACACCCTCGGAGTACATCGACGCCGCGCCGGAACTGCTCGAGCGTGGAGTTGCAGCGCCACCATTTATTGAGCTTGCCAGCAGGCTCAATCAAGCGGCAGATACCCAGTTTCGATTCGATGATCCCGACGATGCCGCACAGCAGATGCGCCGGTTCTTCTCGATATGAGCCAGGCAGAGTCACTGGTTGTCGTCGACGGCGTGTCGTTTAGCTACGACCGGCAGGACGGTCCAATCCAGACGGCGCTGGATGATGTTTCGCTGACGATTCGGCGCGGTGAGCTCATCGGTCTCGTTGGCCAAAACGGCTCTGGTAAGTCGACGCTGGCGCGACATCTCAACGGGCTGCTCCTGCCTGATGCCGGACGCGTGCTTGTCGGCGACGTCGATACGCGGGAGACGGAACCGGGCAGGCTTGCCGGCACAGTTGGCTACGTTTTCCAGAATCCTGATCACGCCCTGTTCCTACCGACGGTGCGTGAGGAGATCGCCTACGGTCTGCAATTTCAGGCGCTAGATGAGAGCGAAGCAGCGGCGCGCGCGTCGACGGCGCTGGCGGCATTTGGTTTGACACAGGTTGCCGACAAACATCCCGCGTCTTTCGGACGGGGCACGCGGCGCTTGATTGTCCTCGCCGCGGCCTACGCGATGGCGCCAGCCCTGCTGGTGCTTGACGAGCCAACTGGCGGCCTCGACTATCGCTTGACGTCGCGTCTTGTCGAGACGTTGCGAGCCTACATTGCGGCGGGCAACAGTGTCGTCCTGATCTCGCATGACATGCAGCTTGTGGCGAACACTTGTGACAGGGTGCTCGCACTGTCCGACGGACGGCTGATCGCGGACGGCCCGCCAGGAAGGCTCTTTCGCGACCGTGACATGCTGGCGAGCACTGGCCTGAACGTCCCGGACGTGGCGCGGATTGCGCAGGCGCTGCCGGAGACGCTGGTAGATCCGGACACGGTGGCGATTGATGACTTCGTGGAGCAGTTCCAGCGGACAGTGATGAAGCGGGAACTGCGATGAGCGTCGCCCGCGCGAGCTTTGACTTCTACGCGCCGGGTAGCTCGTGGCTGCACCGGCGCGATCCCAGGGTGAAGCTCGGAATCGTCATTGGTGGCTCGGCACTGGCGCTCCTCTGGATCAACATCTGGCTGTTGCTGAGCGTGTTGCTCCTGGTACATCTCGTGCTCTGGCTGGCAGGCTATCCGCTAGCGAACCTGTGGACCGTCTGGCGGACGATTGGCCCGCTATTGATCGTCGTCATTCTCGTCTGGCCGTTGTTCGATCGGAGCGGTACGGCGCTGGTGACGCTCGGACCCATCGAAATCACAGGGATGGCGTTGTTGCGAGGAACGGTCACGGCGGCGCGCCTGGCGGCGGTGAGCTTCGTCTTCCTGCTCTGGATCGGCACGACCAGTGTGCGGGAGCTGGTGCGCGGCTTTGTCAGGCTCGGGTTGCCGGACGCCTGGGGGATGTCGCTGACAATCGGTCTACGCTTCATCCCGACCTTTGCCGGCATCTTTCAAACGGTCACCGACGCGCAGAAATCGCGTGGGTTGGTGCTCGAGGGGAATTTCATCGAGCGCGGACGGCTGATGCTGCCGATCCTCGTGTCATCGCTGGTGACAGCGTTACGGGCGAGCGAGCAGCTGGCGATGACGCTCGAATCGCGCGCCTTTGGCGCTACTAAACGCCGGACGGTGTTGCGCGACATCCAGATGACGGCTGCGGATTGGATGACGCTGATCGTCGGGGCTGCCGTGGTCGCGACGCTTGTCTATCTGTCGCTTTGGCACGGTTTCGGGCAGAGTCTGACCGCGCCTTTCTAGCCGGCACGCAGCAGCTCCCGCAGCCGCGACGTGCCGCGAGCGACATGCCAGACATAACGTGGATCGCCGGCAAGCGGAGCAACCATATCGTCGAGCGCGAGAGCCCCGGTGTCGAGCTGGAGTTGCACGTCGCGGTCGTAGACCCGATCTATGAAGCGCACGAAGCGCAGTGCCCGGTCCTTGTCTCGCGGCGCTTCTGCCGGCGTCGTTACCGCAAGCGTGCTGACCTGGCTGAGCCAGCCGGCGTCGTACATTGGGTGGGTCTCAAGCAGATAGTGGTCGAGATCCTCCCAGGTCAGCCTCAATGCTGGTCCTTCGTGTGGCGCAGGCCGCTGCGTCGCGTCGTCGGACCGTCTGGCGCGATGATCTTCGCCTGCGATGCGGACGACGTCGAAGGCACTGGCGATTGAGCCGAGCTCGCGGGAGAAGGTCTGCATCCAACCGCCCTTGCCGCCCGCTTCATCCGGTGGCATGTTCGCAGTCGCGAAGACGTGGACTCCGGCTGCGACCATGTGCTGAAGCAGGGTTGCCAGCATCGTGATGTTGCCGGGATCTTCGAGCACGACCTCGTCGATACAGACGAGGTCTGGTTCAGTGACGATCGACGTCAGCTGTGCCATGCCCAGCGGTCCGGCGGCGGCTACCAGCTCATCGAAGGTGGCGAAGAGTTTCGGCACATCGGCTGTCACGTAGCCTGCGGCCAAAAGGTGGGTCTTGCCGACACCCGGCGGTCCGACGAAGAAGAGGCCGTCGCCCGCCTTGTCTTCGCCGCGCTGCCAGAATCGTCGGGGCGGCGGTTTGGCGTCGGTGATGAACCGGCGTGCGCGCTCGACGAGCAGGCCGTGCTCGGGATGCTCGGCGGAAATCTCGAAGTTCTCGAAGGATGCGGCGCGGAAACGGGCGGGAAGGATGAACTCTGGTTGCGGGCGGGCGGCGACCCACCGGCGCACGTCAGCTATTGTTCGAATCACAAGCCTACAGCCATCCAACCACAGTTCGACTATCCTTCGGCACGTATCTGCCGGTAACAGATCATGCACGCGAAACAGCCAGGCTGCAAGGTGGAGAGGAATGCAGGCATGGACGCCTACACGGAACTGCGCGACGCGACATTGCAGCAACTGCGGCGAGAACTCGAATTCGATGAGCGCTTCGTCGCGGCGTGGCTGACCGGCAGCTTCGGGCGTGGCGAAGAGGATGAGTTTAGCGACATTGATCTCACAATCGTTGTCGACGACGCCCACGCGGTGCGGGTCTGCGAAACGAACGCGCGCAGCAACGCAGGCACGAGTGCAGTGCGACAGCAGATTGTTAGCCGCTATGGCGAACCCATCGTCGTGCACGAGCACCACGGCAACGCGCCGGCCGGTGGGAGTTTCACGTCTGTGGTCTACCGCACGGGGCTGGTTATCGACTGGATCTTCGTGCCCGGATCCGAGGCACTGCGCCCAATGGCGACAACGCTCCTCTTCGATGCAGTCGGAGTGCCTATCCAGCGAGAACCGCCGCCATCGAATGATGCTGAGATCGCTGCACGACTGGCAGAACGAAGCGCATTCTTCTGGCTACTGGCGATTCCCGCTGCGAAAGCCTGGCGACGCGGTGACGGTGGGAAGTTCCAGGCGGTGCTTGAGCTGATGCATGGCGCGGAGCGTGACATCCTGGCGGCCCTGCGAGGCGAGCTACCCGCGTATACCCGGCGCAGCCTCGCTCCGTTTTGTCCAACGCGAGGCGAGCAGCGTCAAGCGCTCCGCGACGTTTGCCGGCGCACTGCTGCGTTGTCCGGCGAGTTGAGGGCGGCCGGCGCGGAGGTACCGGAGAGGCCAATGGCGGTTGTCGAGACGTGGCTCAAACTATGATTGACCCGCAGGCGTCGGGCGTGTAGCGAGTTGGCGGAGCGATGGCTGATGACAACGGAGTCGTGGACACCTACCGGACCCTCCGCGGCGAGAGTCGCTGCGAGATAACGGTCAAGGCATCGCGCTTTATCGGCGAGGCTGCGCCGGCGGAGAGCGTCGAGGAGGCTACCGAGTACCTTGAGGCGATCCGGAAACGGGAATACAACGCGTCCCACCATTGCTTTGCCTACCGCCTGGGTCATCAGGCCGAGGACTTCCGCTACAGCGACGACGGCGAGCCGAACGGAACCGGCGGTCCACCGATCCTGCGGCACATCGATGGCCGCGAGCTAACGAATCTGATCGTGGTGGTGACGCGCTACTACGGCGGCACCAACCTCGGGACCGGTGGTCTCATTCGCGCCTACGGTGATGCCGCTGCCGGCGCGCTCGACGTAGCGCGTGTCGTGACGAAGATCCTGCGCGAGCGCGTCAGTCTGACATTTCAGTACGACGACACATCCCCGGCGATGCACACGATTGGCCAGTTCGATGCGCCGATTCGCGACACGCGCTATACCGAGGAGACAGAGATCATCGTCGACGTACGGCGGGCCGAGGCGGACGCGCTCGAGGCCACGTTTACGTCAGCCCTGGCAGGGCGGGGTGTCGTCAGGAGACTCGACATAAAGAGTTAGGATGGGCAGTCACCGCGCCCGGAGCCGGGCAGCGAGCGTTTCGATGTCGCGCCAGCCGAGGGCGATTTCCTCGAACGTGTCGCCACCGATCTCAACTGGTTTGCTGCCGATCTCGGCTCCACCGATGGCCTGGTAGTAGCGGCGTGCCGGATTGTCAGCAAGCACCCAGACGAGCATTGTGCCGTATCCGGTAGATCGTAGGCCGTCGACGGCTGCGGCTGTGAGTCGCTTGCCAAGTCCCTGCCCCTGGTGCTCCTCAAGCAGGTAGATCGCATAGAGTTCGCCACGAAACTCCGGGTTATTTTCGCGCTCCGGACCAGCCGAGGCGAAGCCGACGATCTTCTTGGCGCTTGCATCGTCGACAACATAGGTCAAAGCGTCGTTGTCAGGTTCCGCCAGCGTCCGGCCCCAGAAATCGGCCCGTGCTTCGACCGAGAGTGCAGCGAGCGTCGCGTCCGAGACGATGCCCTTGTAGGTTGTGCGCCAGGAGTCGACGTGTACCTGCGCGATGCCGGTCGCGTCACCGGGTCTGGCAGGTCGCACCTGGATGTCTGGTTGCGTCATGGGCGCTCCTTGCATCGGGTTGGAAGCCGCTCGTGCCTATAATGCCACCGTAGCGAGGTCGGGAGGAGCTTGCCGATGCTGGTTGGAGAACGAGTGACGCTGCGGGGTTTGCGGCGCGACGATCTGGAGCCGCTCTGGCGTTTCAATAATGATCTTGATGTTGAGCTGGCCGGCGGCGGCGATCCACCGATGCCCCAATCGATTCAGCGCCTCGAAGCGGACTTCGACCGTCAGGCTGCCGAAGGTGACCGCGACGGCGCATGGTTTGCAATTGAAATCGATGGCGCGTTTGCCGGCCAGTGCGGCTTGTTCGATTTCAACGAGACGGCGCGCACCGCCCAGCTCGGAATCGTCATTGGCGACAAGCGCTACTGGGGTCAGGGCTATGGTCGCGAAGCCGTCAACCTGCTCGTTGACTACGCCTTCCGCTACCGCAACTTCCGGCGTGTCTGGCTCTGGGTTCACGCCGACAACGAGCGCGCCATCCGCGCCTACCGTGCTTGCGGCTTCGCGGAAGAAGGCCGCCTGCGCGAGCACATGTACAGCAACGGCCGCTACGTCGACGTCGTCTATATGGGCGTGCTGCACTCGGACCGGGCTGCATAGACCTTCAACCCTCCAGTCGGTGCTGTCGATCTATAGAAGCAGCAGGTCCGCCAACAGGGTGAACGATGAGCCAATACAAGTGCGTGTTTATCGATTGGCACAATACGTTGTCGACATCGCTGTTCTGGGACCAAACGCTTGCGCGGTCGGCTGCTCACGAGCATCGGTATGCCCGGTTGCGTGCGTCCTTGTTCGACGTGAACCAGAGTCTCATTGTCCCGTGGATGCGCGGTTCGCTGTCGACTGAGGCGGTCATCGAGGTCGTCGCGGATCACACCGTGCTTGAGGTTGACTTCGTGATGGCGGAGTTCGTTTCCAGCTGCCAGCGGATGACACTCGTCTCACCCGTGATTCCGGATTTGATTGCTGCGCTCCGCGAACGCGGGTGCCTGGTTGTGATCGCGACCGACAACATGGACTCGTTCCTCCGTTGGACGGCGCCCGCAATGAATCTCACGGATATGGTCGATGGGATGCTGTGCTCTGCGGCGATCGGAGCGCTCAAGACTGAGCAGGACACGACTCGTAACCTGTTCTTTAGCGCACATCTCCCTCGACGAAGTCCGCGACTTCATTCGAGCGGGCCATGCAAATCCGTCCTTGGGCTGGAACGCTAGTGGTGGTCCCTTGCCTGCCGGATCGCGCAGCTTGATCCAGTCACCGCTCTGCGCCGCCACCCCGTAGCCCAGCGCGGCCATCCAGAACGCAGCCACCGGCGCAGAATCGTTACAGTCGATCACGATCACTGCGATGCGTGCAGCCATAGGCACTCCTCTCCTGGCCCGAGTAGCCTCGCCCTACCGACAGAGTTGCGAACGATCGTCCCGATCAACCACATTGCGTCTTTCACAGGTCAACGATGACCATCAGGGCGCAGGTGGCGAGCATCACGTCCAACCCATCGACAGGCGTCATCTCGCCCAGCACGGTCGGAATCTGCTCGCATACGTGCAACGCCGACCAGCCGGCAAGCACAGCGTTCGGAGACGGGAAAGCGCTCTCGCAGATGCGCCACCGCCTCGCGCCGTGCCTCCGCCGTCACCACTTTTTTCCGAGCAACTCCTTGAGCATCTGGTTGTCAAAGGCCTGGTCTGCCACGAGCTTCTTCAGCCGGGCATTCTCCGCCTCAAGCGCTTTCAGCCGCTTGAGCTCGGAGAGTTCCAACCCGTCATACTTCTGTTTCCAGCGGTAGATCGTCAACTGACTAACCCCGTGCCGGCGACTCAGGTCGGTGACGCTGGCGCCCGCTTCATGCTCCCGCAGGATATCGATGATCTGCTCCTCGCTGTAGCAGCTCTTACGCATGAAAGTCTCCCGTCGTCGAGCGGCGGACTCTCATTCTCGCTGGACCAGATACCGGGTGCACGTCATGCGCATGAAAGTCCCCCTTCATCGGGTTATGGACTCTCACTATCCTTGGTCCGAAACGCGGAAAGCATGTCAAATCGGCTCTAACTCGAATCTCGACCATTACTCTCTAATCTCTCTCTAATCGAATCCTTATAGTGTCCTCCTGTAGCTGAGAGGAGCCGAGGGATGATCTGGATGCAGGCCGCCAGCGAGCCGAGTCTGGCGCACCGCCGATGAGCACATTCAACGTCACGGAGATGTTCGGTACGACGAGGTTCGGCCCCGGAGCGTGGAACGTTGCGCATGGCGGCAGAGCCCCACGAATTGCGATGTACGCGCACGACTCCCAGGGACTCGGGCACACTCGCCGCAACTTACTTATCGCGCAGGCAATTTCCAACCACGTTCACGGATGTTCGATTCTGCTCCTCTCGGGCGCGCTCGAGACTCGCTCATTCAAGCTGCCGGCTGGGACAGACCTCGTCACCCTGCCCTCGCTCTACAAGAACGGCGCAGGGTCCTACACCGCGCGGCGGCTGACCTGCTCATTCGACTCGTTGATCGCGCTGCGTTCAGCGATCATCAGTTCCGCACTGGAGAGCTTTCGGCCCGACGTGCTGATCGTCGACAACGTACCGGCCGGCGCGGGCGGTGAACTGCTACCAGCACTCAACCGTCTTCGCCAGGAAGGGGTGACAAAGATCGTTCTTGGCTTGCGGGACATCCTGGACGCTCCAGCCGTCATTGAGGCAGAGTGGAGGAAAACGGGAGCGGACAGGTTGGTCCAATCGGTCTACGACGCCATCTGGATCTACGGCGACAGGGCTGTCTACGACGCAACGCGGGAGTACAAGTTCCTCGCAAACGTGCGAAGCATTGTCCGGTTCACCGGGTACCTGGATCAGCAATCACGTCCCCGGGTTCCCGACGAACGCGTCGCCAGTCTGGTCGAGAAAATTCGATCATCAGGCCAACGCCTGCTTCTCTGTCTTGTCGGAGGCGGCCAGGATGGCGGCACGCTCGCCACAGCGTTCGCTGCAACGCGCTTCCCGTCCGATGCAGCCGGAGTGCTGCTGACTGGACCGTACATGCCGGCTGAAACTGCAAACGACATCGCCAGACTCGCAAGCGGACGAAATGACCTCGATGTCCTCGGCTTCGTGTCCGAGCCGGCGTCACTGATCGAAGCCGCCGACCGGGTCATCTCGATGGGCGGCTACAACGCAGTAGGCGAGGTGCTGTCCTATGGCGCATCCGCCTTGATCGTTCCGCGAACCACGCCGCGTCGAGAGCAATTACTGCGTGCCACTCGACTGAGCGAACGAGGGCTGGTTGACATGCTTCACCCGGCCGACCTCTCGCCGGACGCGCTTGAAGCCTGGCTGGCAGACACATCGGCCGACCGTCCCCGCGCGTTTGAAGCCCTCGACTTGGCAGGGCTTACGAAGATCCCGGTCTTTCTCAACGATCTGATTTCGAATGCCCCACACGCCATCCACGCTGATACACGAATATCGGGAGACTGACATGCGAGTTGGCTATGTTGTCAAGCGGTACCCGCGCTACTCCGAGACCTTTGTCGTCAGCGAGATTCTGGCGCATGAGGCATCTGGGCTCGACATCGACATCTTCTCATTGCGGCCGCCCGCCGACACGCATTTTCAGGATGTTCTCGCCCGAGTCAAGGCCGGTGTGACCTACGTCCCGGCAGGCAAGATTGGAGGCGATGCGCTCTGGGCTGCTCTTGCTCAGGCAGCTGGTGACAGCCCACGCCGGTACTCTGAAGCATTCGCGGCGGCACAGGGTGTGCGGGCACTGGATGTCTACCAGGCCGCGATCATCGCTGCGGAGGTGCGCGAACGCGGTATCACCCATCTCCACGCGCATTTTGCGAGCGTCGCGACGACGGTCACCCGCCTTGCGGCAATGATGTCCGGAGTGCCTTATAGCTTCACAGCCCATGCCAAAGACATCTACCACGAGACAGTCGAACCGGAGGATCTCCGCCGCAAGATGGCTGACGCGACGGCCGTAGTCACCGTCAGCGATTTCAATGCGGACTACCTCAGGCAGCAATTCGGCCCCGATGCTCGAAGCGTGCGCCGGATCTACAACGGCCTCGATCTCGACGCATTCCACTTCAGCGCGGACCACAGAGAGACTGCAAAGCTCGTGGCTGTCGGCAGGCTGGTCGAGAAAAAGGGATTCGACATACTTATTGACGCCTGTGACCTGCTGGCTCGCGATGGTGTCGAGTTCACCTGCGACATCGTCGGCGACGGCGAGCTTCGACCTGCCCTTGCTGAGCACATTGAGCGCGCTGGGCTTTCAAGCAAGGTTACGCTCGCCGGCCCGTTGCCGCAGGCCGAGGTCAAGCACCGTGTCGCGCGCGCGAGCCTGTTTGCCGCTCCGTGCCGCCTGGCCCGCGACGGCAACAGGGACGGCCTGCCCACGGTACTGCTGGAAGCGATGGCACTTGGAACGGCGTGCGTCTCCACACAGCTCACCGGGATCCCGGAGATGATCCGGCATGGCGAAGGCGGCCTACTCGTCCCGCCCGAAGATCCATTCGAGCTGGCGGCGGCACTCAAGCGCCTCCTCGAAGATCCCGCCCTCCGGCAACGGCTCGCGCAGAATGCCAGGATGCGCGTCGAATCCGATTTCAACATTCTCCAGAACGCCGCTCGGGTTCGGAAGCTCTTCACTGTCAGGGCCGTGAATGCCTGGCACCGCGAATGCGCGCTGGCGGGAGCGGTGTCGTGAAAATCGCATACGTCTGCGCCGACGCTGGAGTGCCGGTGTTCGGCCACAAGGGCTGCTCGATCCACGTTCAGGAAGTGCTAAGGACCTTCGTCAAACGTGGCTGGCAGGTCGAGCTAATCGCCGCCTCTCTGGGCGGTCCGGTACGACGTGGACTTGATGCGGTCTCCGTCACGCAACTCCCCGAGCTCTCTTCGTCCTCCCCGATCGCGCGGGAGCGCACGATAAGTCTGCTCAATGACGCGATACGGGGAGCGCTGATGAAGGGAACGCCATTCGACCTGATCTACGAGCGCCACTCACTGTGGAGCGCCGCGGCAATGGAGTTCGGCCGCGTGGCGGGTATCCCTCGCGTACTGGAGGTCAACGCGCCACTAATCGAAGAGCAGGCAACCTACCGCGAACTGGCCGACCGCGAGCTGGCCGAAGGTGTTGCCCGACGGGCCTTCGTGGCATCGAGTCATATTGTCGTCGTCTCGGACGCAGTAGCTGACTATGTCAGACAGCGGGACGCGCCGGCGGAACACATACATATTGAGCCAAACGGCGTAGACCCTACCCGCTTCAGTCCCGACATACCTCCGATGATTGCGCGGCAGCCAGGGACGATCACCGTAGGTTTTGCCGGCTCGATGAAACGCTGGCACGGCTTGCTCACGCTCATCGATGGGTTCAAGATCGCAAGTCGGAAGTGTCCCGCACTGCGGCTGCTGATTGTTGGGGACGGTCCGCTCCGGCAAGAGATTGAATCAACCGTCCAGACTGCTGAGCTCGATCAGGTCGTGCGGCTCGTGGGCCCCGTTGACCCGGAGCGCATGCCGGGGATGTTGACTTCGATGGACATCGGCGTCGCCCCGTACGACACGATCCCAGGTTTCTACTTTTCGCCGCTCAAGATCTTCGAATACATGGCCGCGGGCTTGCCGGTCGTCGCGAGCGCAACCGGCCAGATCCCGGAAATCATCCAGGACGGCGAACGAGGCTTGCTCAGCCGCCCGGGCGATGCCGACAACCTGGCGCTCACATTAGTGAGGCTGGCAGGTGACTCGGGGCTTCGCGCCCGCCTTGGCACGAGCGCGCGCGCCGCGGCCGTCCGGCAATACACGTGGGACGCGATCGTTGACCGGGTCGTTGCCGCGGCATTCGAAGCTGCCCAGCCGCGAGAAGTGTCAGTTTGAGATGGCGCGGACATCGTCCATCGCTGCCGCGCTACCTGGCCTGTTCCGGTTCGTCAGAGCGTTCTGGCCTTACATCCGACAGCACAAGATGCTCCTCGGCGGCTCCTTCGTTGCCTTGCTGGCGCAGGTTGGATTTCGATTGCTCGAGCCGTGGCCACTCAAGTTCGTCTTCGACCGCCTGATCAGCCCACCGGCCGGAGAGGAAGTCGACAACCAACTTGTCTGGCTCACACTGATGGCTGGCGCGGTCGTGGTCGTCGCCTTACTACGGGCAGTTACATCGTACGCGAGCACGATTGGGATGGCGCTCGTTGGGAATCGCGTACTCACTGCTGTTCGCGCGGACCTCTACCATCACATGCAACGCCTCTCGCTCTCCTATCACGACAGTACACGCACCGGCGATCTCACCATTCGGGTTATTGGTGACATCGGAATGCTCAAGGATGTGACGGTCACGGCGGTCCTGCCGCTGATCGCAAATGCGCTCATCCTCGTTGGCATGCTCTCGGTCACCTTCTGGCTTAACTGGCAACTCGCACTCCTCGCGGCGTCTGTGCTCCCGCTGTTCCTGATTCGCTCGATCCGGCTCAGCAAGCGGATTAGCCAGGTGTCGCGCAAGCAGCGACAACGTGAAGGCGCAGTCGCCGCAACCGCGGCGGAAGCAATCAGCGCGATTCGGACTGTCCAGGCACTGTCGCTCGAAGACACGTTTGGCAATCAGTTCGCGCGGCAGAACAACCGGAGTCAGGCGGAGTCGGTGCGAGCGAAGCGGCTGGAGGCACGCCTTGAACGGTCTGTTGACGTGCTGACAGCCTGCGGTTCCGCTCTCGTGCTCTGGTACGGGGTCCGCCTGGTACTGCAAGGCGCGCTGACAGCCGGCGAACTGCTGGTCTTTCTCTCCTACCTCAAGTCTTCCTACCGGCCGATTCAGAGCTACGCCAAGTACACCGGGCGATTGGCCAAGGCGTCGGCGGCCGGCGAACGCGTGCTTGACGTCTTCGAGCGCACACCAGACATCAAGGACACTGCGGGGGCAATCGACGCGCCGCCATTTCTGGGCGAGATTGCGTTCCGAAATGTGTCATTTGGGTACGATCCTCAACATCCGGTCCTGCGCAACATCTCGTTCACGATCCAGCCTGGTCAGACGGTCGCGCTGATCGGTCCATCGGGCCACGGGAAATCGACCATCGCCAGTCTTCTGCTGCGCCTGTATGATCCGACCGACGGCGGGATCGAGATCGACGGGCGAGACATTCGTAGCTACAAGGTCGAGTCCCTCCGCCGGCAGATGAGCGTTGTTATGCAGGAGACCCTGCTGTTCGCAGCGTCGGTGCGCGACAACATTGCGTATGGGCGTCCCGACTCGACAGCAGCGGACATTGTCGCGGCGGCGCGCCTGGCCAACGCCCATCTCTTCATCGGCGATCTCCCACATGGTTACGAGACGGTACTCGGCGAACGCGGTACGACCTTGTCCGGCGGCCAGCGGCAGCGCCTGTCGATTGCGCGCGCCGCCGTCCGGCAAGCGCCGATTCTCGTCTTGGACGAGCCAACGACCGGTCTCGACGAGGCAAATGAGCAATCAGTGATCAACGCGCTGAAACGTCTCTCCGAGCACACCACGACGGTGCTTGTAACACACGACCTCGCCTTCGCATCCCGCGCTGACTACATTCTGTACATCGAGAACGGTGAGATCGTAGAACGCGGCACACACGCAAGCTTGATCGATGCCGGCGGTCGCTACGCACGCTTATCCGCGGTGCACACCACCACCCATGACCGGAGGAACGAGTATGTTGCCTCAGACTGAGGCGATCCTCTGCGCGCGCGACTCCCAGCTGCGTGGACTCGCGCTTGTGCTCGACAGCGCCGAACTGGCGGACCGTGTGCGCCGGGCAGTCCCGGATCTCGGAGTGGACGAACTGCGCGTCGACTACACACGCTACAAGCCAGGCATGAACTGCCTCTGCAGGTTCCGGATACAGTCCGGCGGCCAGGAGCTAACAGGCTACGCAAAGGCCTATCGTGACGATGCTGCAGCCAAGCTCGGGATGCCACGCCATCCCTCCGACAGTGGGCATCGCGAGTATCCCGGTCGTCTGTTACTGCGGGACCACTCGACGGAACTCGTCTTCACGCCGCTGGATAACAAGCTCAAAGGGCTTCCTCAATTGCTGCTTCCTCACCGGCGAAGCCAGATCATGCGCCGCTTGCTCGGCTCGGATGCGTCACAGGGTCAGTGGAGCGTAGAGGAGTTGAACTACAAGCCGGAGCGCAGGTTCGTCGGGCTGGTCTCAAATAGCGCTGGGCGCCGGGTCGTGGTGCGTATCTACCGGAGTACCGACTACGAGATCGGTCGATCGAAACGCACGCCAACGGCCTCAGAGTCCGAGCTGACACTGCCTCAACACCTGGGCAAGACGCGGCGCCGGAGTGCGCTGGCTCTGGACTGGCTGAACGGCGTATCGCTCGCATCCGTGTTGCCGGCCGCCCCGGAGCATGAGCAGTGGATTGACGCCCTGGCACATGGCCTTGCCATATTCCACGCGCAGGACACATCAGGCATGCCGCAGCGGCTTCCGTCCGACCTCGCCAACAAGACCATCGCAAACGCGAACATGATCAGCTGGCTTGCGCCCTCTCTGACGCAACAGGTGGAGCAGGTAACGTCACGGCTGCTAGCCACGCTGCCGGCGCTCCCGGTTGGAACGGCACTCGTACACGGTGATCTCCACCCAAAACAGGTGCTATTGCGTGGCCGGGGCATCGGGCTGATCGATCTTGATGAAGCCGGTCGAGGAGATCCAGCCGAAGATCTTGGCCTATTCCTTGCGCATCTTGACCGGAACAGCTACTGGCTCGGGTGGTCTCCCGACTTTGCAGATGATGCCGAGGAGCAACTGGTGACTGCGTACGTCGCGGCCGGAGGAGTGGTGGATCGTCGCGAGATCCAGATCTATCGTGCTGCCGGTCTGTTCGGCTTGCTGGTGCATCACTTCCGGCGGCGTGACCCGGACTGGCATCATCGGATCGATCAGGGTCTGCAACGCGTATCCAGGCTCATGGATCGCCGTTGTCTCGTGACATCTCCGAACAGGAAACGCTAGTGCCGGCCGCGACGGTTGAAGACTCGGCCGGAGTACGCAACGATCCAGCATTTCAGTTCCTCAAGCCGGCCCTCGACCCTCGTACAGCATTGGCGGCGCTAACGCAGCCGACCGGCCCCCTCGGACGCTGTGCAAACCATTGCGGGCTCTCGTCGATTCGGGTCATTCGACACAAACCGGGCCGGCGCTGCCTCATCGAGTACGGCTTGCAGATCAGCGCGCCATGGCGCGGCTCGCGCTCAATCGCTCTCATCGGCAAAGTCCGCGCAAAGGGCTTGGACAGCCATGCCTACGGCATCCAGTACCGGCTCGCCAGCCTCGGGCTTGGGCCAAGTAGCCGTCATGGCGTCTCGGTCCCTCCCGTTGCCGGCTATATCCCTGCCTTTCACATGTGGCTCCAACATCGAGTCCCAGGTGTACCTGCGGAGATCGCCCTGACCGGCACGAACGGTGACATCGTGGCGCGACGGGTAGCCGAGGCGCTGGCCGTCTTTCACGCGTGCGCCGCCGGCTGCACACGACGGCACGCAGTTCCACACGAACTCGCAATCCTGGAGGAGCGCTTCCGCAGCTTGTCGACCGTGCGACCGGAGCTCAGCGAACGACTGGGAAGTGTGTTCGAGCAATGCCGCCAGGTAGCATCCGGCTTGAGCGATGCTCCGACGGTCGGTCTCCACCGTGATTTCTACCAGGACAATGTGCTCATCGACGGGAGCAGGGTCTGGATCCTCGACGTCGACCTGTACTCTCGTGGACCCGCGGCGATTGACGTCGGCAACTTCGCTGGGCACCTCAGTGAGCTGCGGGTACGCGCGTCACCTGGAACTCCGTACCTTGAGAGAACCGAACAGACTTTTATTGAGCGGTCAATCGACGTACAGTCCGGGAGGATTTCCGCCGCTGATGTGGAGATCACGAAGACGCTAACGCTTGCGCGTCACGTCTCACTCAGCAGTCAGATTGCAGGCCGTGAGAGCGCGACCGGAATGCTCCTGGAACTTGTCGAAGAACGGCTTGCCGGGCCGCTTTCAGGAACCGGAAGTGGATTCTAATGTAACTCCAATCTGTCGCACGTAGGATGGATCGGACGTAACTGACCGCAGGTGGCTGAAGCGAGGGATACGCATGGTTCGAGTGCGGCAAAGACTGCCGGTCTGGGCACTATCGACATCATGGATGGCTGCCGTCCTATTGGTGATCAGCCTCATGATCTATCCGGTGCTCGATCTGGACCGGTTCAATCCGCTCGCGCGCCTCAATGCCGGCGAACTTGTAGATGACGCCGGTGACGACGCGGATGAGGCGGCCAATGGAGACGTGGCGCTTGCTTCCCCAACCGCGGCAGCTGCGAAAATTGACACAATCGCACGCTCCGGCGCGTCAACTGGCCTGGCAACGAAGCGACTCGACGGAGAAAACATCCATGCGACCGCGCCGCCGGGTGACGACAGTGGTGACCTTCAGCTTCCAGCCGATTCGCGTGGCGCCCAACCTCCGAACCCATCCCCCGCGAGCTCGTTCGGATTGGCGCGTGACGAAGACGATCGCGATGACAATGCTGAGCCCAGCGGCGAAACCGAGCAGGAACCCGCAAGCGGCTCGGGACCGGGTGACGGCGACGACGGCACACCCGGAACGGTGGCCCAAGATGACGACAGCTTTGGACCAGGGTCAGGCGCCGATGACGACGACCGTGAGGAAGATCCGGGCCCGGCAGGAAACGGGAGCAGCAATGATGAGCCGGAAGAGCACAACTCCGGTCCGGGTTCAGATGACGTCGATGACGAGCGTGAGGACATCTCGGGATCCGGCGACGACGACAGTGGCGCCCGGGTTAGCGACGGTGACCACGATGATTCCGGTCCCGGCTCCGAGGAGAGAGATAACTCTGGCCCTGGATCCACTGACGATGACAACGACGAGGACGACGATTCCGGGAGCGGTTCCAGCGGGGGAGATGACGACAGTTCCGGGCCCGGGTCAGGCCGCGATGACGATAGCGACGGGGATGACGCAGAGCTCGGCTCCAATGAGAACGGCGACCATGAAGGCGACAGCTCCGGGCCGGGACCAGGCGACGATGGCGATGGCAATGGCGACGAGGATGATAGCTCCGGACCTGGCTCTGGCGAGGGCGACGATGACAATTCCGATGGGAACAACTCAGGTCCCGGATCCAACGACGATGACGATGAGGAAAATGACAACTCCGGACCCGGCTCCGGCGGGGACGACGACGGTGACGTTGGTGTAAACGATGCGGGCGAAGGACCAGGCGACGAAGATGACAGCTCGGGCCCTGGTTCCGGCGGAGATGACGATGATGATTCCGGGCCAGGATCAGGCAACGATGACGACGATGATGATGACAACTCGGGACCCGGATCCGGCGACAATGACAGTGACGATGACAGCTCAGGGAGCGGTTCCGGTAGTGGGGACGACGACAATTCCGGGCCTGGGTCAGGCGGCGATGATGAAGACGATGATGACGGTGACTCAGGCTCCGATGATGACGATGATGACTGAGCCAGCTAGCATGGCGTCGGCGTCAGACGGCGGGTTTGTCTGATGCGTATCCTCGTCGTCGAAGATGAAATCGAGCTGGCACGTCTCATCCGACGCGCCCTCGAGCGCGAGCGCATTGACATTGAACTGGCTCATACAGGCGATAAAGGGCTTGAGAAAGCGCTCACCGGAACATTCGACGGGATCATCCTCGATCGCATGCTTCCCGGCATGGACGGTCTATCGATCTGCTATGAGTTGCGGCTTGCCGGCGTCAATACGCCGGTGCTTATTCTCAGTGCGCTCCGCGACCTCGACCGTCGCGTCGAGGGGCTGGAAAACGGCGCCGATGACTACCTTGGCAAACCATTCGCGTTCGAGGAGCTCATTGCGCGCGTCCACGCGTTGACACGCCGCGCAAGCCAGCGGTACTTGCCGGATGTCCTGGCTGTCGGGAGCGTCGCGATGCATATTCACAGACGCTCGGTCTCTGTTGGCGGCAGGGCCGTGGAGTTGACACCAACAGAATTCTCGTTGCTCGAGTTCTTGTTGCGAAACGCCGACCAGGCGCTCACCCGCGACCAGATCCTGGAACATGTCTGGGGCTACGACGCCGATCCAGAAGGCAACGTCGTCGATCTCTACATCCACTACTTGCGCCGCAAGCTGCAAGTCGATGGACCGGGCTCTCCGATTGAAACCGTGCGCGGCGTCGGATATCGCCTGCGCGCGGATTGAGGGCAGCATATGTTCACACGCGTCGGACGCCAGCTCGCCATTCTCAACGCGGCAACTGTGATACTTCTGATTTCGATCGTTGGCGCTGTCGTGTACATCGCGCTGCGACACAGCCACTTCCAGGAGCTGGACAAGGCGCTCAACGAGCGAGTCGAGTCCGCCGAACTGCCTGACGACCCGGCGGCGTTCGTTCGAGGTGAGGATCTCTTCGCCAACACATCACGAGTCACCGACGAACGGCCCCCAAATGTCGAGGAAGATTACGAGCGCGAGTGGCAAATCATCGGCTCCGGCGATACCGTCCTAATGGTCATCGGCTCAGATGGCCGGATCGTCGGTAACCCTCGCGAGATTCACCTCGACGACGTGCCGGTGGCTGGTGGCATACCGGCCGCGCTGACTGGCGACTCCGATGTCCGCTCGGTGACACTCAATGGCGGGTATCGAGTTCGCGTACTTACGGTACCGGTCTACAGTGGCGACGAAGTTGTCGGCGCCGTCCAAGGTATTCGGAGTCTTGACGAGCTGGACGGGCGACTGGCAGAGCTCCGGCGCGTGATACTGCTCGGTGTTGCACTCGGCGGCCTGATTGCCGCGCCGGCCGGCTTTTATCTCTCACGTCGCGCAATGCAGCCGATCAATTCTGCGTTCGACCGGCAACGCCAGTTCGTCGCCGACGCATCGCACGAGCTGCGGACTCCGATGACGCTCATTCGCGCGAACGCGGAAATGGCACTCATGGAAGCGCCTGAAGAAGCGCAGCCGATCACGCCAGAGATCAAGAGTATCTTGCGGGAGATCGACCACATCGACCGGCTCATCGGTGATCTCCTGCTCATCGCGCGGCTCGACAGCCAGGCGCTTGACCTGCAGACGCAACCTAGCGATCTGTC
Source organism: Chloroflexia bacterium (assembly GCA_030431755.1). Classification (GTDB taxonomy): domain Bacteria; phylum Chloroflexota; class Chloroflexia; order Thermomicrobiales; family CFX8; genus JAUIIK01. The sequence goes on along the minus strand of JAUIIK010000001.1, from coordinate 91,937 downwards.
GGAAACGGTCGCGGCTTCCGTCGACGAGATGCGGCCAATCTTCGAAGCAGCCGGTATCCGCCTGTCGTTCGCGGCGCGCTCAGCAGCCACAGCATCTATCGACCAAGGAAGAATCGCCCAGGTCGTTCGCATTCTGCTCGACAACGCTCGAAAACATACGCCAGCGGGCGGGAGCGTCGACGTACTCGTCGAAAACGGTGGTGAGACAGCCGTCGTGTCGGTATCCGATACCGGTAGCGGCATTCCACCGGAGCACTTGCATCGGATATTCGACCGGTTCTATCGAGTTGACCGATCTAGATCGCGGCGTACTGGCGGTACTGGACTTGGCCTCGCCATTGCGCGTGCCATCACTGAGGCGCACGGCGGCACGATCGGGGTCGTCAGCGAGCCGGGAACCGGGACAACTGCAAGTTTCACTCTACCATGCCGAGGCTGAACAGGTGACGCAATATCGCACATTGTGTTAGCTCAGTTCGAGGACCAACTGCAGAAAAACTGCGTGCCCCGGAACACTAGACCCTATTGCGAATAGGCTGTTCCTCGGTGACACTGTGGCACGCAGGGTGAAAGGCAGGAGGGGTGATGCGTGCCTACAGTCCGGATCTCCGTGAACGGATCATCGCCGCTCTGGAGTTGGGGCAGACGGTGGCAGAGGTCGCGCGGCGGTTCGCCGTCTCGGCCCGCACTGTGCGGCGCTATCGCCAGCAGTGGCGTGCGGAAGGCTCGGTTGTGGCGCGCACCAGCCCGGGACGCCCGCCGCTGATCCCAGCCGACCAGCATGCGGCGCTGACAGCCCTGGTGCGTGCCAGCGCCGATGCCACCCTGAGCGACTACTGCCATCAGTGGATGGGAGTCAGCGGGGTCAGGGTCAGTGCCGCGACCATGTGCCGCACGCTGCAGCGGCTGGAATTGACGCGAAAAAAAGCGGCTGATCGCCAGCGAACAGGATCCAGAAGCACGCACTGCCTGGTGGGCTGAGATCGAGGGTGTTGCCGCAGAGCAGTTGATCTTTGTCGATGAGAGTGGCGCCAACATCACGTTGACGCCACGCTACGGCCGGGCTCCACGCGGAGCGCGCTGCATCGGCCAGGTGCCGCGCAACTGGGGCAAGAACACGACAGTGATGGCGGCCATGACCCTTGGTGGTGTCGAGACGGCGGTGGTCATTGAATGGGCCATGGACCGGCCCGTCTTCGATCAGTTCATCGCCCAATTCCTCGTCCCGCAATTGCGTGCGGGGCAGATTGTCATCTGGGATAACCTCAGTGTGCATAAGAGTAGCGATGCCGTAGTGCTCATCGAGGCCGCCGAATGTCGGGTGCTCCCTTTACCGCCCTACTCGCCGGACTTCAACCCCATCGAGCAGCTCTTTTCCAAACTCAAAGCCCATCTTCGACGAGCCAACCAACGCGCGGTCGAGGGGCTCTGGGAAGCGATCGCGCAAGGGCTTGATCGGATCACCGTCCAAGATGCGCGCGGTTGGTTTCAGCACTGTGGCTACGCCTTCGATGATGGACAAGCTCTATGAAGCAGGTTCTAGTCCCGCCAGTATGCGAATAAGCTAGATTATCCGCATTAGAGAATAGGCTGTTGTCACTCGCTACCGCCGCTCTCGGCGGCCAAGCTGGAATCCAGTCGGTTCATTGCCGCATGCAGCGGAGAGTTCGAAAGATTGCGGATGATCAGCGCTGCCGCCTGTTCGCCGTCGCCAGCGCGGATGGCGTCGAGTATTCGCTGGTGTAGCGTCAGCGAATCGTGGTCCACTACCGTCATGCGGCCGTAGTAGATGCGCTCGTAGCGCCGCATCAGCATCTTCAGGGGCTGCAACGCGCCCGAGAGAAACACGTTGTTTGCCATTGCCAGCACGGTCGCGTGAAAGTGGTCGTCAGCGACGATGACGGCTTCGGCGCTATCCGCCGGCACCGGCACACCGGCTTCCTCAAGCAGATCGATAAGGTCTCGGTGTGCCTGCTCGAGCTCGCGCATTTCCCGATCCGGCTGCTCGGCGGCCATGCGCGCGGCCAACCCTTCGAGATTGAGCACAACCGGCAGTAGTAGTTTGACCTGTGCTAGATCAAGCGGCTTGACCTGGGTCCAGCCCTGCGGTTTTGTCTCGATCAATCCTTCGGCCCGCAATTGGAGCAATGCCTCGCGCACCGGTGTACGGCTCACGTCGAAGGTTCGGGCAATCTCCGTGTCCTTGATGATCTCGCCGGGCGCCAGAATGCCCTCGACGATCCAGTTCCGGAGATGGCTCAGGACGACCTCCCGCGCCGGTCTGTCCGCTTCTTCTCGGTGGACGTTCGGCGGTATCGGCATACGTGCGTTCTCATTTCCTGCGCATTGGTGCGGTGACGCTTGCTGTGCTTGCCATTTATCATATGACAACTAGTATATTAGTTGGAAGCCATATCGAACGCGCCTGCGTCATCAATGCGCGTACGCGTGCCGAGTGTATTCCAGTGATACAGGGCAAAGAACTGCAGCAGCAAAGAGGGCGATTTTGGAGGACAATCAGAGAAGCCTGTCAATTGCGTTGACCGGCGACAGCGCGATCATGCGCGGCGGCATTGCCGGCTCAACTGAACAAGCGGTGCAAGACCTGGTCGAGCGTTTGCGTGCCGCGGACGTTACCTTCACCAACCTCGAAGTGCTGGCCAACAACTTCCAGGGTTACCCAGCCCAGGAAACTGGCGGCGATCACATGGCCGGGCATAGCTGGGTGCTCGACGAGCTCATCGCGATGGGTTTCGATCTCTTCGCTACTGCGACCAACCATTCCCTGGACTACAGCATCGAGGGGTTGCTCGCGATGATTGATGCGCTCGAACAGCGGCGCGTTGCATATGCCGGGGTTGGACGGAATCTCGGCGAGGCACGCATGCCGGCCTACTACGACAGCCCGCGCGGCGCGGTCGCGCTGATCGCCTGTTGCTCGACGTTCAAGCGCGGGCAGCAAGCCGGCGAGCAACGCCCCGACATGCAGGGACGCCCGGGCATCAACCCACTGCGCTTCACGACAACGTACCGGATCAAGCCGGATCAGCTGGCGGTTATCCAGACGATGGCCGAGGAGCTGGGATTCGAAAAGCGCCGGAAGGATGGCATCGAACTCGGGTTCAGCTTCCCGCCAGACGATCCGGGCCGCTTCCCCTTCGGAGGCATGCACTTCAAGGCTGGAGACACGCCGGCTACGGAGCGCGTGCTGAATGAGCGCGATGTCGAGCAGCTCGCCGCCTGGGTCCGTGATGCACGCCGGCGGGCCGATCTCGTCCTCGTTAGCCTCCACGCACACGAGCCGGGTGACACGAAGGAGGAGCCCGCAGCTTTCATCCGGGAGTTCTCCCAGCGCATGATTGACGAGGGCGCAGATGTGATCGCAGGACACGGACCGCATCTGCTCCGCGGAATCGAGATCTATCGCGGCAAGCCGATCTTCTACAGTCTTGGCAACTTCATCGATCAGCATGACCTGATCTACAAGCACCCGGCTGACGCGTATGAGAAATTCCGACTCGACCCAGCCGCTACCCCCGCCGAGATGGCACGGAGCCGTAACAAGGGTGGCGCTGGCGGCTTCGTTGCCGACCGGCGGTACTGGCAGACGGTCGTGCCCATCTGCGACTTCGCAGGGGACAACCTGAACCGCGTTGAGCTTCTCCCGGTTTCTCTCGGCCAGCATGACGCGCCCCAAAGGCGTGGACGGCCCGCGCTCGCGACAGGCGACGAGGCCCGGGAAATACTGTCCGACGTTGCGCGGCTTTCAGCGCCGTTCGGGACATGCATCGACATTCTCGGCGACTGCGCCGAGATCCGAATGCCCGGCGCAACCAACGGCTAGCACCGCGATGTTTCCGGCTCTGGGAACGCTATGAAAGGAACATGCTTGTGACTCGTTCAGAACTGACCACGCTACCGCCGAACATCTTCGCGCACAACCGGGGGGTGGTCACTCCCCAGTATGCCGTTATGCCGCCGGAAGGCATCTTGACGAGCCGCCTACCAGGCTTCGAAAAGACGGTCGTCCGATTTCAGACATCGCCTGAGATGGGTGCGCATTTCGCCCAGGCAGCGCTCGAGATCGAATCCGGCGGCGGCACGACCGCAGCCCGCAACGATGGCCTGGAGCATTTCTTCTACCTGGTCAGCGGCGCTGTCTCGATCAGCATCGACGGTCAGTCTCACCACCTGACGCCCCACGGCTACGCGTATGTCCCCGCCGGTCACACATACGACATCCGGAGCGACAGCGACGAGGAGAGCCGCCTGCTGTGGATCAAGCGCCCCTATGCGGCAATCGACCTGCCGACGCCGGACGCGCTGATCGGCCACCGGGACAATGTCGAGCGTAGTCGCCATGACACTGTCGGCCGTTACTGGCAGTATCTGCTGCCGATTGATGACATCGCATTCGACATGCAGATGAACATCCTCGGCTTCGAACCGGGCGTCTACTTCCCTTACGTCGAAACGCATATCATGGAGCACGGTCTTTACATGCTCGAGGGCCAGATGCTCTACCAGCTGGCCGGCGACCTCCACGAAGTGCAAGCTCACGATTTCATCTGGATGAATCACTACTGCCCGCAGTTCTGCTTCTGCACCGGCTGGGAAGAGGCTGCCTACCTGCTCTACAAGGACGTCAATCGTGATGTGACCTTCTAGGTATGTCCGGCGCAGGGCCACGGGATGATGCTGCACCGTGTGATTCGTCCCGCGTGCAGATCGCTGGCGGCAACCTCTGGCGACATACCGACTTCCTCAGGTTTTGGGCCGCGCAGTCCGCCTCGCAGTTTGGCTCAGAGATATCCTTGCTGGCGATCCCGCTCGTTGCGGCATTGACGCTGGATGCAACAGCCCTGGAGATGGGCTTTCTGACCTTCGCCGGCCAGGCACCGGCCTTGCTCGTCGGGCTGTTTGCGGGTGTGTGGGCCGACCGTTTCCGCCGGCGACCGATCCTGGTCGTTTCCGATCTCACTCGCTTCGCACTGCTGCTCGTCATTCCGATACTGGCATTCCTCGATAGGCTGCAGATCACGCACCTCCTGATCATCGTCTTTCTCGCTGGGCTGTTTCGCGTGTTCTTCGATGTCGCCTATCAGTCCTATCTCCCATCCCTCGTTGGCCGTGCCCAGCTCCCAGACGCCAACGGCAGACTCACTGCCAGTCGCTCGATCGCCCAGTTTGCCGGGCCGGGGCTGGCGGGCGGGTTGGTACAGATCGCCAGCGCGCCGTTTGCGCTGGTTGTCGATGCCGTGACCTTCCTGATTTCGGCGCTGTTGCTGCGCTCGATCCGCACGCCTGAAGCGGCTCCCACGGAGACACCCTCGCGGCGGAGTATCTGGCCGGACATTCGCGAGGGTCTGCAAACCGTGCTCGGGAACTCGTTGCTACGCTCGCTCGCTGGGTGTACTGCCACGGCGAATCTCTCGCGAGCACTGATTCTGGCAGTCTTCGTACTGTATGCGACACGCACGCTGGACATTGGTGGCGGGCTACTGGGGCTTATCTTCGCGATCGGGAGCATCGGCGCACTCTCGGCTTCAGTGCTGGCAGCACCGATGACGGAGAGGTTTGGGATTGGCCGGACGATCATTGCCGGCAGGTTGATTGCCGGCGTCGGTGTTGCGTTGATTCCGATCGCCTCGGGTTCATTGGTTGCCCTGACCTTGATCCTGATGGTGTCACGGATGCTCTTGGGATTTGGTTCGACCATCTACAACATCAACCAGGTGAGCCTGAGGCAGATGCTTACGTCAGATAGACTGCTTGGCCGGATGAACGCCTCGATGCGCTTCATCATCTGGGGAACAATCCCCATTGGCGGGCTGCTGGGCGGCGTCTTGGGAACGGCCATCGGGCTGCGTCCGACGCTGGCCATTGGAGCTCTGGGGATGCTGCTTTCTACCCTGTGGGTGGGACATGCACCCATCCGGACGATGCGCAGCTTCTCTGAACAGAGAGCGTGAGTGGCTATGAAATGGATACGAGCGCTGGTTGCTAGTAATTATTAACATACTAATGATTAGTTTTATCGCATTGGGTTAGTGTATGGTAGTGGCTAGCCTACCGCTCGACGGTCGGTAGGCGGTAATCACGTGCTGACCGGGTTTGACGGTTCGTTGCGCTCCGCATCGGCGGCGGCGTAGCGGGATGCCGGATGCCAGGTTTCGCAGTCGGAGTCGTTGGGGCGTTGATGCTGCTTTTCGGCGTGTATATGAGATATTCCCGGGCAAACTAGCACCGCCTCGGTTGTCAACAGAGACCGTGTACGCGGCTCTTTCCATGCCCGCACGAGAGCCACTCCGCGGCACAGGCTGCCGGCCTATTCCCGATCCCGAAGCAGCGTCGACCCCGTAGTTTGCGAGCCCTCCTAGACCGTTGGTCTGGGTGGTCCTAGGCCGCTTGTCGGGGCCTGAGACAACCTATCGGGGCCTGCCACCGCAAGCTCCCCGATGGGAGCATGGTGATGTATGGGGATCGCGAAACTGCAAGGGAGTATCCATCGTGCCCCGCAAGTTCACTTGTCTTCTCCTGGCGTGCGCTGTAGTCGTATCCGGCTTCGCCGCCATCACGCCAGGACTCACCCAACAGGCTCTGGCCGCAGGCGGCACCAAGTATTATGTTGACTGTGTGGCCGGCAATGACGGCGCCAGCGGAACCTCATCGAGCAACGCCTGGAAGTCGCTCGACCCCGTCAACAGCGCTACCCTCTCAGCCGGCGACCAGCTGCTGCTCAAACGCGGTTGCAGCTGGGACGGTCCGCTCAAGGCGAGCTGGCATGGAACGTCGGCCAACCCGATCATGATCAGCGCCTATGGCTCGGGCGACCGCCCGATGATCAAGAACGCGCCGAACGCCAACGTCAAGATCTCCGGCTCCTACATCATCGTCCAGTACCTGCAGACGCGCCATGACATGACGGCCTACGAGCTGGATGGCAGCTGCCTGAATCAGCCGGTGGGCTGGAAGATTGGCTTCCAGTTCGATGGCGCGGCACACCACAACACGGTTCGCCACTCGAAGACCTCGAATCACAGCATGGGTTTCGGCATGTCCGACAACTCGCACCACAATGTCATCTTTCGCAATGAGATTCGCGATAATGTCGGCCTCTGGCGCAACGAGCCCGGGGACCCGCTCGGCGGCCTGGGGGTGAATCTCCATGGCAATGCCAACGAGGTCGCCTGGAACACATTCGCCAACAACAACAGCCTCTGCACGAAAGCCCCGGATGGCGGCATTGGCCAGTACACATCCAGCATCTCGATCGAGCTCTTCAATGCGACGAACTCGAACGTGCATCACAATGTTTCGTATGATCGCATCTTCGTTGAGATGGGTAGCAGCTCGTCGATCACGTCGGCGGACAATACGTTTGCCTACAACGTCCACTCGAACAACGAGGAGCGTAGCCGCTTCGTCGTAACGCGGGGCGCGGGCGAACCGCACGGCCCGGTCTGGCGCACATCGCTCTACAACAACGTCGTCTACAACATCGGCAACGATGGCCAGGGCGTCGTCTGCATGTCCTGCTCCAACCAGGTGTTGGAGATGAAGAACAACATCATCGTCGCGTCGGACAAGGCGATCTACGTCAACTCCGGCAACACGATCAATGAGACACACAATCTCTACTGGCATCCCGGCGGGCTTCCACTTCCGAACAACTTCATTCAGAACTGGGAGATCAGTCCAACCTCGATCATCGCCGACCCGCACTTCGTCAATCCGGCCGGCAAAGACTTCCACGTCAGCGGCAATAGCCCGGTCATCGACCGGGGCACGAACGAGCCTGCCGGCGAGGGTTACACCGAGGACCTCGACGGCGACGCCGCCCCCGGCGCCGCGGCGATGGAGATCGGCGTCGACGAGCGCGACGGACCGGGCGCGACGATCAACGAGCCGCCCACGGTTAGCGCGCCAACCTATGCTCCGCCGGTCTTCCGGCTGACGCCGAGCGCTGTGCCGGTGCCGGTTGCCTGGTCGGGCAGCGACAGCGATGGCGTCAGCCTTCACGAACTCCAGCTGAGCACCGACGGCGGCGCGTTCGTGACGGTCAAGACGATCGCCAGCGGCGCCGAGAATCAATCGACCGCCTTGAACCTGCCGCCCTGGCATGACTACCAGCTGCGTGTCCGGGCAACCGACAATCTCGGCGCGGTGAGCGATTGGTCTACCGGCGAGACATTCTCGATCAGACTCTACGAGGAAAGCTCGAGCTCGATCCCCTACAGCGGTAGCTGGACGACGGCATCCATGAGCGGCGCATATGGTGGCGCGCTCAAGCACGCCAGCGCCAAGGGATCAAATGTGACCTTCACCTTCACCGGAACCAGCGTGAGCTGGATCTCCGTGCGAGGCAACAACCGCGGCAAAGCGGAAGTCTGGCTCGACGGCGTAAAGATGCAGACCGTTGACCTTTATGTCAATGGCGGCGCGATGTCCCGGCGTGTGGCCTTCACCGCCGATGGCCTGGATCCCAACTTCACGCACACGCTGGAGATCAAGGTGCTCGGCGCGAAGAATCAGAACTCTTCGTCGAAGCGCGTCGACCTCGACGCCATCGTGGTCTTCGACTAGCGGCAGAGCCGCTTCCGCTCTACTTCGTTCCGAGACACAGCGACCCGCGCGTAACGTCGCGGGTCGCTTTCGTATGCCTGGCACAGTCCCCGTTCATGTGCGGCGCCGCCACGGATTACGCGCGTATTAGCCTGTCGTTAGCTGTTCGCAAATATAACCTGACGCTAGCTACTATCCCTTGACACTGTATCTTCTTAATCGTAAGTTACTGACCATCTGGGGCAAGGACAGGGGTCTGGGTTCAACGCTTGCCTCGCACTGATCGGTCTGCATGGCGAGCAAGTTGGTATGTGGGAGCCCCATTGCTCGCTGCCACGGTCAAGGGGAAAGGAAGCGCGCATGGCCGCGTATGAGACCGGCATCTGGCCACCACGATGCCGCGTAAGTGTCGTTATCCCGGCGCTCAACGAAGCTGAGAACCTGCCTTACGTCCTGCCACACATTCCCGACGGCGTTCATGAAGTCATTCTGATCGACGGCCATTCAGTCGACGATACGATCTCCGTCGCAAGGCAGCTCCTACCCGACATCCGTGTAGTCCAACAACCCGGCAAAGGCAAGGGCGACGCGCTGCGGGCGGGCTTCGAGGCTGTCACCGGCGACATCATCGTGATGCTCGACGCCGACGGCTCGACCGATCCGCGCGAGATCCCGCAGTATGTCGGCGCGTTGCTGGCCGGCGCGGACTTCGCCAAAGGCTCGCGCTTCCTGCACGGCGGCGGTACGGCGGACATGCCGCGCTACCGGCAGTTCGGAAACCTCGCCTTCGTCTACTTTGTGCGGTTGCTCTATGGCGGGCGCTTCTCCGATCTCTGCTACGGCTACAACGCCTTCTGGACCTCGACAACGCATCTGCTGCAACTCAACGGCGATGGCTTCGAAATCGAGACGATGATGAACGTCCGAGCGCTCCGTGCCGGGCTGCAAATCGCTGAGGTGCCGAGCTTTGAAGCGAAGCGGGTCTATGGCGAGGGCCGTCTCAAGACGATTCCCGACGGCTTGCGCGTGCTGCGCACGATCTGGCACGAGCGCCATACGCCGATTCCGGAGCATTCCGAGCTGGATGACCGGAACCGGGTAATGGGCGAGATCAACGCCTTGCTCCGCTCACAAGCGCGGCGGCTGCGCCGTGGCCCAGAGGCGGTGCGGCTTGCACAGAGCACGTCGCCCGCCTTCGAGTCCGACCTCGGGACTGGTTGATGGCGCAGCGCATCTCCGTAGTCGTTTGCGCCTACGACGAGCGGCGCTGGGAACAGCTGGCGCGGGCGGTCGGGTCGCTCCACGCCCAGACACGCCCGGTCGATGAGGTCATTGTCGTGGTTGATCACAACCAGCGGCTGCTGGCGCAAGCTGCGCGCGAATTGCATGGCGTCGCCGTGGTCGACAACGATGACCGGCAAGGTCTCTCAGGCGCGCGCAACAGCGGCGTTCGAGCCGCCACCGGCGACATCATCGCCTTCATGGATGATGATGCCTTGGCTGAGTGCGACTGGTTGGCGCGGCTGGAACAGGCGTATGTCGACGACGCAGTCGCCGGCGTCGGCGGATCAATCGAGCCGGCCTGGGAGAAATCGCGGCCCGGCTGGTTTCCGGAGGAGTTCGACTGGGTCGTTGGCTGTACCTATCGCGGTATGCCCGAGACAACGAGCCCGGTCCGCAATCTCATTGGCGCAAACATGTCCTTCACGCGCCGGGCGCTGGTGGCTGGCGGGGCGTTTCGGAGCGGCATTGGCCGGGTCGGCGCACTGCCCGTTGGCTGCGAGGAAACTGAGCTGTGCATCCGCGTGGGGCAGGCACTGGCCGGTACCCGCTTCATCTTCGAACCCGGCGCGCGAGTCCTGCATGACGTGCCGGCGACCCGCTCGAATCTCAGCTACTTCCTGCGGCGCTGCTTCAACGAAGGGCGCTCGAAGGCGCTGGTGACTGCGTACGTCGGCGCGCGCGGCGGTCTCTCGACCGAGGGGCGCTACGCGACGCGCACACTGCCGCGCGGAGTTGTCCGCTCGTTGGCGGAGGCTGCGCGGCAGCTGCGACCCGGGCCGCTGGCCAAAGGGCTGGCGATCGCGACGGGCCTGGCAGTCACTACCGCCGGATACGGCATCGGCAAGCTTCAGCACCTGCGCAGGAGGACGGCGCAATCAGGAAACGCTGAGGCTAGCTTGCCCTGGATCACCAACACTTCAGCTACCACCACCCGCTCACCACAGAGGTAGCGCACGCTTCGCGAATTAGACGTTTCGGTACCCGCTCGCCGCCATGTACCTGGACAGGCTTGAGCATGTACCGGCAGTTCGGAGGAATTCCGGTGACGGAGAAGAACACGGTTGATCTCATCACGCCTTGCGGCGGTGAACTCGTCGATCTAACGGTCGGCGCAAACGAGTTTGAGGACCTCTGGGGCTACGCGTCGACGCTGCCCTCGATCCAGCTCTCGGACCGCTCGGTGTGCGACCTCGAGCTGCTTGCGGTCGGCGCGTTCTCGCCACTCGACCGCTTCATGGGGCCGGACGATCACGCGCGGGTTATCGAGGACATGCGGCTCGCAAGCGGGCATCTCTTCCCGATCCCGGTAACGCTGCCGGTTGAGGCGGACGCGCCGGTTGGCATTGACAAAGAAGTCGCGCTGCGCGACGCAAACAACGATCTGCTCGCGATCATGCGCGTCGAGTCGATCTACCCCTGGGACAATGAGCGTGTCGCACGCGAGGTCTTCGGCACGGTTGATGCGCGTCATCCGCTGGTGGCCGAGATGCAGCGCTGGGGACCATTGAATATCTCCGGGCCGTTGCGTGTGCTGAAGACCCCTGAACACTTCGATTTCGCCGAGCTGCGTCTCGGTCCGCGACAGACGCGGCGGGCGCTGGCGAAGCTCGGCCGCGAGAACGTGGTCGCGTTCCAGACGCGCAATCCGCTGCACCGGGTTCATGAGGAGCTGACCAAGCGCGCCGCGGCGTCCGTCGATGGCACGCTCCTGCTTCACCCCGTCGTCGGGCTCACCAAGGCCGGCGACGTCGATTACTTCACGCGTGTCCGCACCTACCGGGCGCTCGCGCGGCAGCACTACGACCCGGACCATGTGTTGCTCTCCTTGCTGCCGCTGGCGATGCGTGTGGCCGGCCCGCGCGAGGCGCTCTGGCACGCGCTGATTCGCCGCAACTACGGGGCGAATCACCTGATCGTCGGTCGTGACCATGCCGGGCCGGGCAAGGACTCGCAAGGACGCCCGTTCTACGGCCCCTACGACGCGCAAGAGCTGGTCGAAAAGCACGCGGAAGAGCTCGGCGTCAAACCGCTCGGTTTCCAGGAGCTCGTCTATCTCGTTGACGACGACCGCTATGAGGAGATCACACGGGTACCAAACGGCAAGCGCACGGCCTCGCTCTCGGGAACCCAGGTCCGTGAGGAGTTCTTGGACAATGGCCGCAGGCTGCCGGAGTGGTTCACGCGCCCGGAGGTGGCCGAGATTCTCGAAGAGATCTACCCGCCGCGCTACCGCCAGGGCGTCTGTATCTGGTTCACCGGGCTCAGCGGGTCTGGCAAGTCGACGACCGCGAATATTCTAACCACGCTCTTGCTGAGCCAGGGCCGGCGCGTGACCGTCCTCGATGGCGACGTCGTGCGGACGCACCTGTCGCGCGGCCTCGGTTTCTCGAAGGAAGACCGCGACGTCAATGTCCGGCGGATCGGCTTTGTCGCTGCCGAGATCGTACGGCATGGCGGTGTCGTGATCTGCGCTGCCGTCAGCCCGTACCGAGCAACTCGCGAAGATGTGCGGGCGATGGTCGGCGATGGGCGCTTCGTCGAGGTCTTCGTCGATACGCCACTGGAGGTCTGCGAGGATCGCGACGCAAAAGGCTTGTACGCCCAGGCGCGGCGCGGCGAGATCTCCGGATTCACTGGCATCGACGATCCGTACGAACCGCCCGCACAGCCCGAGATCGTGCTGGAGACCGTCCAGAAGACTCCAGACCAGAACGCGCACTTGATCGTTGAATTGCTCGCCGAGCGCGGCTTTGTGCGTGGCGATGGCAGCGCGGAGGACAACGTGACCGATCTCGCGGCCGAGAATGGCGCGGCGGTCAAAGCTGTCAGCCGGCGGGCATAGGCGAGGGCGAGGACGACGTGCAGATTCGCGAGATCGCCGTCCGGACGCTTCCGCCCGGAGTCAAGCGAGGCATCCTGCGCCAGCGTGAGACGGTGCTGGATGCGGCGCTCTCCGCGCGGATGGCGGCGGGTAAGACCGGTACCGCGCCGGCGTTCATCGTCATCGGCGGCCAGAAGTGCGGGACGACCTATCTCTACGATCGCCTGATCGAGCACCCGCAGGTCAAGGCCTGTCTGTTCGAGTCGTTGAACGACGGCGAGATCCACTACTTCCACCGCCGTTACGGGAAAGGTCTTGACTGGTACCGGGCCAACTTTCCCGACGACGCGCGAGAAGCCGGGATCATTAGCGGCGAAGCCAGCGGCTACATCTATTACCCGCATGCGCCCGCCAGAATTGCCCGTGAACTACCCGGCGTCAAGCTGATCGCGCTGCTGCGGAACCCGATTGACCGGGCACTCTCGCACTATCACCACGAGGTCCGGCTGGGTTTCGAGTCGCTGCCGGTATCAGAGGCGTTTGAGCGCGAGCCGGAGCGCCTGGCTGGCGAGACCAAGAAGGTGCTGGCGGACCCTGGCTACTTCAGCTTCGCCCGCAACCACTTCTCATATCTCTCACGCGGCTACTACGCCGACCAACTCCCGTGGTGGACGGAGCACTTCGGCGACGACCAGCTGCTGGTGCTCCAGTCGGAGGCGTTCTTCCGCGATCCCGCTGGCTCGCTGCGGCGGGTCGCGGCCTTCCTGGAGCTGGACGACTGGCAACCGGAGCCATACCACGGGCACAAATCATACAAGTATCCGAAGTTGAAACCGGAGCGGCGGGAGCTACTCGCGGAGCGCTTTCGAGACGCCAACCAGCGTCTCTACCGAATGTTGGGGACTGACTATGACTGGGATGCTTGAGACACCGGCAGCGACGAGCTTGTCCACGAATGGGCGGGTTAGCGTGGTCGAACCAGTCCACATGCTCTACATCGGCGGGTATACCCGCAGCGGCAGCACGATGTTCAATCGCCTGCTGGCGACGATCGACGATCACCTCGCGGTCGGCGAGGTCTGGCATATCTGGCGGGTCGGGCTGCAGGAGAACCAGCTCTGCGGCTGCGGCGTGCCGATCCGTAGCTGCCCATTCTGGACCGAGGTCTTCGACACGGCCTTCGGCGGCTTCGAGAAGGTCGAGACGGACAAGATGATGCGGCTCTGGAACTCGGTCCAGGATCGCAAGTATCTGCCCTACCTGGTCTTCCCGCATCTGCGGCCGCCGGCCTATGCGCGCCGGCTGGAACGCTATCAGCGCATTCTCGGGCGGCTCTACCGGGCCATACGCGATGTGTCCGGCGCGTCGCTGATCGTCGATTCGTCGAAGCTCGCCTCCTATGCCTTTATGCTTGGCGAGGTCGACGAGCTCAAGATCGACGGGATTCAGCTCGTGCGCGACAGCCGGGCGACGGCATACTCCTGGCAGCGCAAGAAGCTACGGCCCGAGGTGCACTGGGAGGAGCGCTACATGGAGCGCTACAGCCTCGCGAAATCGGCGTTCGAGTGGAACAGCATGCACACGCTCCTGGCGCTGGCCATGCGTCGCTTTGACCGCCACGTGGTGCTGCGCTACGAGGATCTGACGGCTGACCCAGCCGGGACGGTCGAGCAGCTCGCCGGGGCATTCGAGGCCGATTGGTCCCGACCACCCTGGGATGAAACGGGCCGCGGCGTCGAGTTCGGAATCGACCACACGATTGGCGGGAACCCGAACAGGTTCAGTTCCGGTCGAGCGGTCATCCGCACCGACGACGCCTGGCGGGAGCAGATGCCACGCTGGCAGCAAGCGGCGATGTCTGCGATGACGCTCCCTGTATTGGCACGCTATGGCTACCTCAGTTCTTGACCTTGCTCCACGGGAGCAGGCACAGCCGGAGGCGCAATGCCGGCAGCGTCCATTGCGCATCGCAATGGTCTCGGCGCGTTTCCAGCCGCTTGTCGGCGGCACAGAGACGCACGTCTACGAGGTTGGCCGGAGGCTCGCCGCGCGCGGCCACGAGGTCGCCGTCCTGACGACCGATCCAGGCGATGACGTGCCCTCGCGCGAGATCATCGATGGCGTGCGGGTGATCCGTGTGCCAACGCTCCTATCGAATCTCGATCTCTACATCGCGCCGCAAATCTACGACTTTGTGACTGCCCGGGACTGGGATGTCGTGCACTGTCAGGGCTATCACACGTTCGTTGCGCCGGCGGCGATGCTCGCAGCCAGACAGCATGACATCCCCTATGTGGTTACCTTTCACAGCGGCGGCCACTCGTCGCGGCTGCGGGTGTTGGCGCGGCCCGTGCAGTGGCGGATGCTGCGGCCCCTGATTGCCCGGGCCGACCGGCTCGTTGGCGTCTCGGAATTCGAGGCCGATCACTTTAGCCGCGAGCTCGATATCCCGCGCGACGACTTCACAGTCATTCTGAATGGGGCGGACTCGGTTGCCCGCATCCCCGACTCCGCTCGGCAGGCAGCCGTTGACCACACACTAATCGTGTCGCCCGGGAGGCTCGAACGCTACAAGGGACACCAGCGAGTTATCGAGGCCCTGCCCCACGTAGCGAAGGTCTACCCGGACGTCCAGCTGAGGATTGCCGGGGCGGGACCATACGGGCACAAGCTGCGGGAGCTTGCTCACGAGCTTGGCGTTGGCGGCCGCGTACAGATCGCGCGAGTTCCACACGACGACCGCGAAGGCATGGCGCGGCTGCTTGGGTCGGCCGACGTCGTCACGGCGCTGAGCGACTACGAAGCCTATCCGATCGCCGTGTTGGAGGCCCTCACCTGTGGCTCCAAGGTGCTCGTGGCGGACACCTCCGGCCTGGCCCAGTTTGGGCGCTACCCGCCGGTGCGCACGATTCCGCCGGGTAGCTCGCCCGAAGCTGTCGCCGCGGCGATCATCGAGCGCATCGACGCGCCGGAGATGACGGCGGAGTTCGAACTGCCAACATGGGAAGGCTGCACGGCCGAGCTCGAGCAGCTCTACTACGAGATCGCGGCGGAGCGTCAATGCGTGTCCTAATGATCGCGGACTTCTATCATCCCTATGTTGGCGGCGTCGAACAGCATGTGCGCGGCCTCAGTCACGCGCTCGCCCGGCGAGGACACCAGGTCGTCGTCGCCACGCTTGCCCACCCGGAGCGCCCGGCGCACGAGCTTGATGGTCCAGTACGGGTGGTGCGTCTGCAGGGGTTGGCGCAGCGCGCGAACGGGTTGCACGCGCATACACAACGGCGCTGGGCACCGCCAGCCCCTGATCCGCTCGCCACTCAGACGCTTGCGCGGATTGTGCGGCGGTTCAAGCCCGATGTCGTCCACGGCCACGAATGGCTGGCGCGGTCGTACCTGCCGTTAAAGCCGCTGTTCCCCGCGAAGCTTGTTATGTCACTCCACTACTACACGGCGGCATGTGCGAAGAAGACCTTGATGAGGCACGATGCGCCATGTGCCGGGCCCGACGCGCTGCGCTGCCTTGCGTGCTCGGTGGAGCACTATGGCACGGCCAAAGGGCCGGTCGCGCTGGCCCTGCACCGCGCCGGCACGCTAGCCGAGCGGAAGCTGGTCGATCACTTCATTGCGGTGAGCTCGGCTACGGTGCAGGGCAACCAGATCGCAGATCGGCGCAACGTGTCGGTCATTCCCAACTTCATCACGCAACCTGCCATTGGAAACCATGACTACTCCGACTACTACGAGCGCTTGCCAGAAAGGCCGTACTTCCTGTTTGTCGGCGATTTCAGGCGCGACAAGGGCATCGGCGTACTCCTCGACGCCTATGCTAGACTCGATGAGTCTCGTCCGCCGCTGGTGTTGATTGGCAAGACCTGGGACGCTGGACTGGCGGATCTGCCTGCCCGTGCCGTCAATCTTGGCGAATGGCCCAACGACGCCGTCCAGCTCGCCTGGCAACGGGCGCTGGCCGGGGTCGTCCCGTCGGTCTGGGCTGAGCCGTTCGGCCTGGTGCTGCTTGAAGCGATGAACGCCGGCAAGCCGGTTGTCGCCTCGCGCGTGGGCGGAATTCCCGATGTCGTCAACGATGGCGATAACGGCCTACTGGCGCCGCCCGACGATCCGGTTGCGCTGGCGGCTGCGCTCGCTCATATTGCCGGTGACGAGGCCTTGCGGGCGCGGCTTGCTGCCGGCGCGCGCCGGACGGCGGCGATGTTCAGCGAAGAGCGAGCAGTGCTTGCAACTGAAACCGTCTACCAAGACCTCCTGGCGCAAGGACGGGCAGCATGAACCTGCGGCGCCGCAGCCGCGCCGCGACGGGTTTCGTCCAGGGCGCGCTGGATGAGCTGAGCGAGCTCCTCGACGACGGCTGGCGTGGATTGATCTGGCGTGCCCGTGGAGACATCGACTACCGGGCACTTCCGATGCGGGCCAATGCACTCGCACTCATGCTGAACGTCATGCTCTCGGCAGCGCTCGGTTACCCATTCTGGTTGCTTGCCGCGCGGCTATTTGAAGCCGACGCGGTTGGGCTCGGCGCTGGCGCAACGTCGGCGATGCGGCTCTCGGCGCAGCTCGCCCTGCTTGGGCTCAACGCTGCGGTCATCACGATGCTGCCTGGTGTCCGCCGGCATTCGTCCGGCCTCATGCGCACCTTCTTCTCGACGGTGCTGCTTGCCGCGCTGGTTGTTAACACTGCATTCCTGCTGACCGCTTCAGTTGTGCTGGACGACATGGCGGCGCTCGCGCGAGAGCCCGGCTATGCCGCCGGGTTCGTCTTGTTGAGCCTGCTCTGGACACTATCGGTCGCAATCGACGCCGTGTTGCTCGCCGTACGGCGCGCCGAGCGCATCGTCGTGCGCAGCGCAGTGCAGGGTGTCGTTAGCGTCGCCGTTCTCGCGGCCGCCGCCCTGGCGTCGTCGACGGACGGCGTCGCGGCGATCATGCTCGCCTGGTCTGTCGCGTTGCTGCTCTCGAACGTTCTGGGCATCGTGCAATTGACATGGCATCTGCCGAAGCTCACGTTGCTACCGAAGTTCCGGCGCAGGACGATGAAGGTGATGCTCTCAATCGGGCTGCCGAACTACCGGCTATCGCTGGCGCTGCTCGCGCAGATCTGGATACTGCCGATCCTGGTCGCGGAGCTGCTCGGGGCGAGCGCGGCGGCCTACTGGTATGCGGTGTGGATGTTTGGCGTCCTGGTGATGGTCGTGCCAAGCGCGAGTGCCCAGGCGCTCTTCTCCCAGGCCGCCGCGAACCGCCGGAGCGTCGACGTGAGCGTGCGGAAGAGCGTAACGACTGCGCTTGCAATCGGCGTGCCTGTCGCGCTTGTGCTCATCGTTAGCGCCGATCTCCTGCTTTCGATCATGGGCGCAGACTATGCGCGTGAGGGCGCGGCTGCGTTGCGGCTCGTGGCGCTGGGTGTTCTTCCACGCACCTTCATCGAGACCTATGTTGCCGTCCGGCGCGCCACCCGCGATCTGACGGAACCTGCAATCGTGGCCGGCGGCATCAGCTTCCTTTCCCTGGCCGGCGCGGCGTTTGGCGCGCTTGAGTTTGGGCTTGTCGGCGTCGCTGCATTCTGGCTGATCGCCCAATGCGTCGGCGCGGTGGTCGCGGCGCTTCGGCTCAGTCCCATGCTCACGCGAACGCGGGCCGCGAGTTCGCCGGCATTGCATCCGGAGCCTTCGAGCCGGCTGCCATGAAGGCGGCAGTCAGCATCATCATCTCGAACTACAACTACGCCCGCTATCTACCGGATGCTATCGAGAGCGCGCTCGGGCAGCAGGGCGTCGATGTTGAGGTCGTTGTCGTTGATGATGCATCGACTGACGAATCTTGGACCACGATCGAGTCATACGGCAGCTCGATTCAAGCCGCGCGCCAGCGCTCGAACGCGGGCCAGGCCGCGGCCGTCAACACTGGCTTCAGGCTGGCCCGTGGCGATGTCGTGCACTTTCTCGATGCCGACGACTGGCTGGAGCCGCACGCGGCCGGGCTCGTCGCGCAGGCGTTTGCCGAGCGCCCGGACGCGGCGCGGGTGCAGTTTCGGCTTGGCCATGTCGATGGGAACGGCGTGTCGCTGCCGGGCACGACCCCGCCTCAGCACAGGCGTATGCCTGACGGCGACCTCCGCTCGGAGATCCTCCGTTATCCACACGACGTCCGCTGTCCGCCGATGAGTGGCAACGCCTATCGGCGGCGCGTGCTCGAGCGGATACTGCCGATCCCGGAGGCCGAGTATGGCGCGGTACTCGCTGATCTCTACCTGCTGAATCTCACCCCGCTCTACGGCGACGTCGTCTCGCTCGATCAGGTTCTCGGGCGCTACCGTGTGCATGGTGGGAATGCCCACCACCGGACGTCGCTTGATCTTGCTGCGCTGCGTGGGCTCATCGAACGCAATCAAGCCGGGGACGCGCATGTTCGCCGGCGGGCCTGCGAGCTGGGTCTCGATCCGGACGCCGGCGATGGCCGTGGGCAGCTCTCGGTGACGGATCTGGCAGCCCGGCTGGTGTCGCTCCGGCTTGATCCGGAAGGGCATCCACGCCGGCATGACTCGCGCGCGTCACTCGTTTCATCCGGCATATGGGCGGCGAAGCGGCGTGACGACGCACCGGTCTGGCGGAGGGCCGGGTTCGCGGCCTGGTTCGCCGCCGCCGGTGCAGCTCCGAAACCGCTGGTGGAGCGGCTGGCGCAACGGACCTTTGCGGCGCGATGATCGTATGCACTGTATTACTATTACAGAACGTGCGTATTGTCATCGAATGATGCTGGCCTCGCTGCGTTGGCTGGTGGCGCAGGTGGCGGAGCGTTCAACGGATAGGGACGATGGCTGAATCCGTTCGACTAGAACCAGGCGAACGCAGATTCTCCAGTGCGTTGCGTGGCCGCAGCGGCTGGTTGCGCCTGCCTCCGGTAGAGCTTGCGTTTCCGCCGCTGGCGCTGGTCCTCTGGGCGCTCTCGCTCGACCGCATCTCGGTCGAGGGGATGAACGACCTCGGCCTGGTGTCGGTGCTGCCGGTGCTGTACTACGCGGCGTTTGCGACGCTCACCTGTGGCTTTGTATCGTCGCTCCGCGGCGCAAAGGTCTCTCAAGTTGCGGTCTTTCTACATATTGCGGCGATGATCGTGATTCTCTTTGCGACGACCTCGGCGGTTGAGGAAGCGCCGCGCTTTGCAGCGACCTGGAAACACATCGGGATTACCGAGTACATCATCCGCAATGAACAGCTCGACACACGACTCGATGCCTACTTCAGCTGGCCGGGCGCATTTATCCTCGCGGCGCTGCTCACCGAACTGACCGGCGTCGATGACCCGTCAGCGTTGGCCGGCTGGGCCTCGCTCGTCTTCAACGCGCTCTATCTTGCGCCGCTGTATGTCATCTTCAAGTCCATCGTCCGCGACGAGCGGGCGCGCTGGTTCGGGATCTGGCTCTTCTACCTCGGCAACTGGATTGGCCAGGATTACTTCGCGCCGCAAGCGTTGGACTATTTGCTCTATCTGTCGGTCCTGGCCATCCTTCTGCACTGGTTCCCGATGCCCCTGAGCGCCGAGCCGAGCAGATTCCGGGCCTGGACGGCCGCTCATCTGGAGCGCTTTCCCGTGGTTTCGCGGCAGCTCGCAGCGGCGAGTGAGATCGACGGCGACACCGGCCTGGCCGGACCGTGGCAGCGTGTCGGGCTCATGCTGGCAACGCTGCTGATCATTGCCGCGATGGCCCCGAGCCACCAGCTCACGCCGGTGGCGTTGGTCATCATGCTCGGCGCACTGGTGATCTTCCGGCGGATTCAGCCAACCGGCATCGCGCTCTATGCCGGGCTGGTCGTCGGAAGCTGGATCGCCTTCGCGACTGTGCCGTTCTTGCTGGGGCACCTCGAAGGTGTTGCTAGTGGCGTCGGCCAGTTGAGCGGCAACGTGAATGCCGGCGTCGCCGGCCGGGTCAGCGGCAGCCGGGAGCATGTCTTCGTCGTCCAGATGCGGCTCGTGATGGCCGTCGCCTACATCATCCTGGCCGGGATCGGCATCGTGATGCGGGTTTGCTCCGGTCGCTGGGATATCGTCCCAATCCTGCTGGCGGGCGCGCCGGTCGTCATCCTGGGCTTGCAGGCCTACGGCGGCGAGGGCGTGCTGCGTGCCTTCTTCTTCGCGTTGCCGGGCCTGGCGTTGCTGGCCGCGCTCGCGATCTACGCGCGTCCGGGGCAGACTCAGCTGCGGACCTCGCTCGTTGCTGGAGCGCTCAGTCTCGTCTTGTTCGGCGGATTTCTCTTCGCGCGCTTCGGAAACGAGCGCATGGACTACTACACCGCCGAGGAGGTGGCTGCGATTGCGTATCTCTATGCCGAAGCGCCCGAGGGCGCGGTGTTGGTGGCCGGCGGGCCGAGCGTGCCCTGGAAGGCCGAGCGCTACGAGGATCTTAGCGAGCGCGTCATCCCGGCGCGTATGATCCGCGAGGGCGACCCCGACCAGATCGCTACCTACATGCGCGAGGTCCGCGAGACGAACCGGAATGAGGTCTATTTCGTCGTCACGCGGGCAACGAGCGCGGCGGTTGATATCTTCTACGGGCTGGAGACCGGCGCGCTGGATCATCTGGTTGATGAACTGCTCGAGTCGGGCGAGTTCCGCGCTGTGCTCGATACCGATGACGCGACAATTCTCGTGCTGAGCGAACCACTCGATAGCACCGCCTTCAACTCTAGCGAATGAGCGCGCTGTACCCGGTCGCAGCTTGCATCGTCAGCTACAACTCCCGCGATCACCTTCGGCGCTGCCTTGCCGCGCTCGGAGGTCAGGGCCTCGCTCAATTGGTCGTCGTCGACAATGCATCTACTGACGGCACGATCGAGATGCTAGGCACGGAGTTCCCTCAGGTACGGGCTATCTTGAACGGGCGCAACCGCGGCTACGGACCGGCGGCCAACCAGGGTATTCGCGAGACCACCACCCCGTATGCGCTGCTGCTCAATCCCGACACCGTGTCCGAGCCTGGCACGGTCAGCCAGCTTGCGGCATACGCGAAGCGGCATCCGGAAGCAGCCGTCATCGGGCCGCGCATCGTCAATCCGGATGGCACGCTCCAGCCATCGTGCTATCCGGAGCCGACACCATTGAACGTGTTGATCGATTCAAGCGGGCTGAGCCCGCTGCTTGCTCGTCTGCCGGGCGCGGGGCGTCTCTCTGTGCGCTGGTGGGATCATCGCCGTCCACGGAGAGTGCGCTGGCTGCTCGGCGCTGCGTTGCTCATCGAGCGGGAGACATTTGACCGGCTCGGGGGCTTCGATGAGCAGTTTCCGCTTTACTACGAGGAGACTGACTACTGCGCGCGGTGCTGGGCGTTTGGCCGCGAGGTGCATTTCGCGCCGTTTGCGACGGTCGCGCATGTCGGAGGTGGGAGTAGTCCCGATGCCCCTGACGGCGTCTGGCGCCGCTGGCAGACGGGAGCGCGGCGCTACTATCGGAAGCACTACGGCAAGTTGCGACTGCTCCAACTCGAGGTCGTTCTTCGGCTTGTTGGCGGAGCGCGGCGTATCGGGGCATTGGCGCGCGCATGTCACGGGCTCGTCCGGTGACGGGCGAATCGACGCTACGGCACGCTGATTGGCGCTTCCTGTTTGGTCCGCAGGTCGGTCCGGAATTCGACCTCCTCGCCCTTTCGGGCGGTCCGGCAGGGCTAGGTGATCTGCTCGTGGATTGCGGTATTGCCCGGCATGTCGCCCCGATCTCCAGTCGCTCGAACGAGTATCAAGCATTGGCCGTGTTGCCGGGGTCGCCGTTGTCGTTCCGGGATGCCTGCGCGCTGTTGACGCCGGGCCAGGCGCTCTATTTCGAGGGACCGATAGAGCAGACCGACATACGGGATGTCTCAATCACGCACTATCTGCTCCTCGGCCCGGCGAACGCTCGTCGCTATGTTCAGGTCGACGACCGGACCATGGCCTGGTACGCGCGTAGTTTAGTCTCCGGTGCTAGTGCAGTTCAGCAGGTTGCCAGGTGGATGCTTTCGCGGTCCCCACGCATTGCTAGCCGGTTGGCGATGCGACGGGGAGCCGCGATCGGGACAGTAGCCTGGAAGCTCCCGCCCACGGCAGGACCTGCTGTACAAGGCCGCACCGAACGTCGCCGCACCCGGAGCGCCGTAGGGGTGGAGTTCCTCTCCACCCTGGCACCACCAGGAGCCCTGAGCCGGATTGATCGTTGTGCCGTTGAATCTCAGTTGAACGAAACGGCCCGAATTCAGATGACGAGCGGTGTCGACGACGGCAGCCGCGTCGTGACGCTCTGGTTTTCGGACGAGAGCTCGCAGCCCATGCGTGTGGCGAAGACAGCACGCCACCCGAACTTCGATGAACAGATCGCGCGCGAGCAGTCGACACTAGCGCATCTTCATAGGATGCTTCCGGAGGAGTTGGCGGTGGCGGTCCCGATGCCGCTTGCGGAACGGCGGGACGGGACAACGCTCACCGTGACAGAATCGTGGACCCCAGGCACTCGAGTCATTGACCTGGCCTGGAGACGAAACCGGGCCTTTGGCGAGAAACAGCTCGACCTGCGGCTGGCGGCGCATTGGCTGCGCCGTGCGCATCGTCACCTCGAACCGAGCGAGCGGGCCAGCGCGCGCGCTTGGTTCGCCGGGTCGCTCGACATGCCGGCCGCAGTTCGCTCCATGTGGGCCAGGCATTACCCAGATGCGCTCCTGACGGTCGACGCGACGCGACAGCGTGTTGAGCGCCTCGTGGACGACCCGCTCAGCGTAACGTTGCGCCATCGCGATTTCACACCGTGGAACGTGCTGCGCGACGGAGCTCATCTGAGCGTGATCGATTGGGAGAACGCGTCGCCGGACGCGCCTCCCGGGCCAGGGATCTGTGACCTGCTCTACTTCACGTTGCACTGGGGCTGCGCTGTCGATGGGCGTGACGATAGTGCAGCATGGCTCCTTGCCCTTCTCGGCCCTGCTGCGGAGCATACCGACGCGATGCAGGCCGCCAGCGAAGAGATCGACCGCTACCGGGCAGCATTCGAGATCAGTCGGGACTATCTCATCCCGTTTTGGATCGTCATGCTGCTGGAGCACGGCGTCGAGCGCGAGCGCCGCGAGAGGCATCTCGGCGAGCGGCAGCGTAGGAGCCATCACAATGAGTTCGCCGGACTGCTCGCGGCGCTGCTGCCGCTTGTGCAAGCGTGAGCCTGGCCACTTGGTCGTGGGTGTAAGCGCTACGTGATGCGGTCGAAGGTAGCTGCTGTCCAGAGGTAGCCGTGCTCGGTGGGGTCCACGGCATCAGCGCCATCAGGGCTGAATACGTCGAATTCGATCGCTGGCTCGAGCGCGTCGACGACGCTGTTGCGCCGCCGCGCAAGCCGCAGCTCAAGCGCATAGCGACCCGGATTGAGCGCCAGTGACGGCAGCGACACGCGAAAGACGTTGTTGCCTTCGTCGAGCCTGATGAAATCACCGGATTGGGCGACATCGGCATGGATCAGCTTCGTGCTCCGCCGATCGGTGATCGATACAGCGAGGTGGTTGACTGTCATGGCCTGCTTGGTGTTGATGCGGAGATCGATGGCGATTGACGCGCCGGGCTGCACACGCCGCTGCTGCTCAACGCTGCCGGCGGAGTAGCGCAGCGCGATGAAGCGCGCCTCGCCGCTCCCAGATCTGCGCGCGTCGCCAAGGTCGATCCACTCACCGGGTTTGCTCGCCGTCGGGACGTCTGCGAGATAGGCTTCGAGCGCCTCCGTTGGACTGCCGTCGACAGCGAGCCGACCGTGATCGATCAGCAGCGCGCGTCCGCAGAGCTTCTCAATCGTTGCCATGTTATGGCTGACCAGGAGCACCGTGCGCCCATGCTCGAAGGCCGCATTCTCAAGCGCGCCGATGCAGCGCTGCTGGAAGCGCGCATCGCCCACCGCCAGAACCTCATCAACGAGCAGGATATCCGTATCGAGATGGGCGGCGACCGCGAAGGCCAGCCGCATGTACATGCCGGTTGAGAAGCGTTTCACCGGTGTGTCCACGAACGGCTCGATTTCGGCGAAGGCGACGATCTCGTCGAAGCGGGCACGGATCTCATCGCGCGACATGCCGAGGATCGCGCCGCTCAGGTAGATGTTCTCGCCGCCGGTCAGCTCCGGGTGGAATCCGGTCCCGACCTCGAGCAGCGAGCCAATGCGGCCGCGAAAGCTGAACTCTCCGGTCGTTGGGTGGGTGATGCGCGAGAGGATACGGAGCAATGTGCTCTTGCCCGCGCCATTGTGACCAATCACCCCGACGATCTCGCCCTGGCGAATGTCGAAGCTCACCTCTCGCAGCGCCCAGATATTGTCCTTGACATCATGCTGGTCAGCGCTGCGGGAAAAGAGCTTGCGTGTCGAATCCGTCAGGACATCGCGGAGCGCCCGGTAGTTGTCGCGTCCGCCAAGTTGGTACTGCTTGCCGAGACCGCGCGCCGTTATCACCGTGCGGTTGTGCCTAGATGCGGTCAGCAAAGGTACGCTCCATGCGCGCGAAGTAGAGGTAGCCGCTGCCGAGCAGACCGATAGTGGTAGCAAGTGAGACCGCGATCATCGCCCACGACGGACCTGGCAGGTCGAACAGACTCCAGCGAAAGCCCTCGATGACGCCCGCCATCGGGTTCAGCCCGAAGAGCGGACGCCAGCGTTCCGGCACGAGCGAGCTGGAGTAGGCGACGGGAGTTGCGAACAAGAGCGCTTGAAGGCAGAAAGGCACGACGTAGCGCACGTCGCGGTATTCGACGTTCAAGGCAGCGAGCCAGAAACCGATGCCGAGCGCAGCGGCGACGGCGAGCGCCAGGAAGCACGGCAAAGCGACGATGCCCCAGCCCGGCGTGATCCCATAGAACGCTTGCATCAGAAGCAAGAGGGCGAAGGCGACTGCGAAATCGAGCAGCCCGCCGGCGACCGGCGCAGCCGGCATCAGGGCACGGGGGAAGTAGACCTTGGTGAGCAGGCGTTCCTGGTCGACGAGACTGCTAGCGGCCTGGCTGACAGCCGTTGAGAAATAGGTCCAGGGCACGAGCGCCGCGTAGGCGAATAGCGGATAGGGTACGCCGTCGCTGTCCAATCCCGCCAGCCGACCGAAGACGACGCTGAAGATCGCCATCGATAGCAGCGGCTGGAGAATCGCCCACGCGCCGCCGAGCGCAGTCTGTTTGTAGCGGATCTTGATATCACGCCAGACGAGAAAGCCCAGCAGCTCCCGATACTTCAGCGCCTCGCCGAGAACGGCCACCGTCACGCCGTCGGTTGCGCGGACTGTTGTAACGTCGTCGCCAGCAGTCTGGAGGCCTGCGGTGTGCGAGTATTGGGCGCGACTATCGTGCGGGGCATCGAGAGATTTCATGCCCGAAGTATCTCACGAATAGTATGTATCTACGGAAGCGTATAGAATGTCTCTGATGATCGTCGCGCGATGTCTGGACGGCGAAGGTTGGAGCAGTTGATCAAGCGGACAGCCAATGGCTATCTCCATGCGCCCGGGGCATTCTGGCTCTGGGGCATCATGCTGCTCACAGCCCTGGCGCTCGCGCTTGTGATCGACGACCGGCAGTCCCCGCTCCGGGTCGTAGTCCTGTTGGGTTTCATGTTGGCCGCGCCTGGACTGGCCCTGGCGCGGGCGCTCGGTATCCAAGGACTGGCGGGAACACTGGTCTTCGCGATTGCGACGAGCATCGCAGCAAATATCATCCTGGCCGGCTCGCTGCTCTATGCCGGCATCTGGGAACCCGAGCTGGTCTTCTTTGGTCTGGCGGCGCTGACACTAGTGCTGGTCGCATTGGCGGCGCTACGTGGACCGCCGTCGGAGCCGCAAGGAGCGCAGCATTGACTGGCACGATCAACGAAACGTCCTACCGGACGGCAGAGGGTTCGGCTCTCTCCGTGCTCTCGACTGAAACCGCGCTCGTCCCGGTGCTGCTGCTGCTTGCGCTGCTGGTGTTGAACGAAGCGCTGCGCGCCTACCGCACGGCTGACGGTCCAGCCAGTCCACCAACCGGACTCTATGTTGCGATTCTGCCGCTTGCCTTTGTTGCCGGATGCATTATCGCGGTGCGCATCATGACTATCCTCAACTGGCTATGAACACACCGCTTTCAACCACGCCGGCATCAAGACCTGAACCACGGTTGGGCATTGGTCGCCTGGACAGCAGAGCGTCGCTCACCGCATACGTCGCGGTGGCGATTCAGTTCGCGATTGTGGCCGAGGTGCTAGCGACCTTTGTGAGTCCGCTCTACGGCGCGAGCATGTATGCCGTAGGCGCGTTCAGCCTGGCGTGCCATGTCGCGCTGTCCGCCACCGGCGGCGGGCGGCGGGTGGTCGCATTTGCGCTGCTTTCGACTGCAATCGTGCGCATTGCGAGCCTGGCATTGCCGATGGCGTCGACGTCGCCTGTGGTCTGGTACGTGGGCGCGGGAACAACGGGATTGCTGGCCGCGGTGGTGCTCATCTACTCCGGCACGATCAATCTGCGGCAGCTAGGTTTGACCGGCTCATTCACGCCGGTGGAACTGGCCCTCCTGCCGGCCGGGGCTGCGCTGGGATACGTTGGCTACATCATGGTGGAGCCGCGGCCACTCGTCGAGAACCCGAGCATCGTCCAAATTGTCGCCTTCGGCCTGGTCCTGCTCGTCTGCTCGGCGCTGGTAGAGGAGCTGCTGATCCACGGGATGTTTCAGTCGCCGCTCAGCTCGACCCTTGGCTGGATCGGCGTCGTCTGGTCCGGGCTGCTCTTTGCGGTGCTCTACACCGGTAGTCGCTCGCCGGCTGCCGTGCTGATTGCATTCGTCGCCGGGTTGCTGTTTGGCTTCGGCCGCTACTGGACCGGATCGCTCTGGGGGCCGGTCGGCGCTCACGCCCTTATGACGATCTCGATGCTGGTAGTCCTCCCAGCCGTCCTCTAGACCGCGCCGCACACATTGAGGTCGATCACGCAGCCGCAGTGTCTAGCTGGCCGGCAGAATGCTGAAGATGGCGTCGAGGCCGTGCCGCTGCAAGTCGACCTCGTGGACGAGGCAGCGGCGCTCGAGGTCGTAGCAGGCAATACGGGTCGGCGCGAACGGTTTGAAGCCCCAACGCACCCAGGAGAGATTGGCGCGCACCCGCGACAGGCGCAGCCGCGAGAAGCCGACCCACGCGCGCGGGCCGTCAATGTACAGTCCCCGGCACCAGCCGAGATGCCGATCGCCCAGCAACGTCCCGGACATCTCGTTGAGATCCAGTACGTCTTCAACGATCAGCGTTGTCGTCGACGCCACGGCAATGCGGCCGTCGACAGTCGTGAAGTAGACCCAGCCGCCGTCGACATAGCCATCGTGTACGCGCTCGCAGCCGATGTTGATGCGCCGCGCGGGAGATCGCAGGCTCACCGCATCCCGCTGCTCGAAACGCGTCACCCAGGGCTCGTCGTCGATCAAGAAGAGCTGGTTGGGGTGGGCCATGTGCGGTTTCGTGCTGGCCACCAGCCGGAAGTCGACCGACGAGCCGATATGGTGGCTCGCGTTGTGGCCGGCGGCAACGCTCCAGTAATCGCTGATCGAGTTCGCCTGATCTATGGCCAACACGAGATCGAGACCAGTGACTGCCACGAGCAGGTTGCCGTGCGAGTCTGGCCGCGCGTGATGCAGATCGTTGAACGCCGGCAGCGAGATGTACCTGCGAAGCTCGAATCCGGGTAGTTCGTAGACGAGCACCTCGGTCGGCGTGCAGACGTACATCTCGTCGCCGCACAGCGCCGCGCCCTTGAAGAGAATAGCCGGGTCATCCGGGGCGCAGACATCCGGCGGTGAGACGTAGGAGACCACCTCGCGTGTATCCCCCGTGTCAGGCTCGACCTCAAGGATCAAGCCCTGGCCGAAGCGGTACCAGTCGACCTCGCGCTCGCTCAACGTCCGTGCCTGGCGCTGTTTGCCGCCGACCGTGTAGAGCGTCGGCGCGGTCTGGGACTGCCCGGCGCTCAAGGCATCATGGCGGTGTCGAGCGAGACGTTGTCAATCGTTGCCTCAAAGATCGTCGAGGTGGTCGTTCCCAGCCGGATGCGGTTCGCAAACGTCGTCCAGTTGCCTGAGCTCGTTGACGCAAACGGTGCGCCGAAGCCGCCGGCGCCCTGTACGACAAAGGCTTCCAGCACCGCGTTGCCGCCGGTTCCGCGTTGCTGGTGGATGCCGATGCGGTAGACCTGACCTTCCTGCAACGGGGCAGATTGACCGATAAAGGTTGAGCCAAAGCGCAGCGTGAGCACGCCGTTAGAGCTCAGGCCGATGTTCCCTGCAAGCGAACCCAGGTTGTAGATCTCGAATATGCGCAGGTTCGTTGCCGGCAGGTCGTCGATGCGGAACTCGAACGCGACGTAGAGGTCGGCGGCGACCGCGAAGTCCTCCTGGAGGTAGGCGCGGGTGAAGGTGTTGGTGTCGACGGCCGCTGAGAAGTTGCCGGAGATAGAACCAGGCGCGACGGCTGAAATCGGCCCGAAGTCGGTGTCAGCGCCAGTGATTGGATGCTGGACCGCGCCATTCTCGAAGGTCATGTCCTTAATCCGCGAGCTTGATCCGGTGATGGCGACGTTCTGGGCGAATTCCGACGTGTTGCCGGTCTGGTCCGTTGCCGTTGCCGTCAGAACCGTGCCCGGCGAGAGTCCGCCGATCGCAACCGAGAACGCGCCCGATCCGTTGGCGTTGGCGCTGGCAACGAAGGTCATGCCCTCGCCATGCTGTCCGGCGGCGCTGTCTGCCTCGAAGATCTCGACGACGCAGTTGGCGCAGGCAGCGCCGGTAGCCGTCGACGTGGTCGGCGGATTCAGCACCGGGAAGTTCAGCCCCTCATTCGGCCCGGTGTCGCCATCCCCCGGATCGTTGGGGTTGACGCCGCCCGGAGCGATGTTTATGCCGAGACCGGCGTTCGAGAAGATCGAGTTACGGGTGATCGTGTTGAAGTCGCCGGTGTCCGTGCCGAGGTTGATCCCGGCGAAGAGATTGAAGGCGATGGTGTTGTCCGGCCCAACCTGGG
Organism: Chloroflexia bacterium; assembly: GCA_030431755.1. Classification (GTDB taxonomy): domain Bacteria; phylum Chloroflexota; class Chloroflexia; order Thermomicrobiales; family CFX8; genus JAUIIK01. The sequence continues at coordinate 62,242 of JAUIIK010000001.1, read as the reverse complement.
TGTTGTTCCCGTTGACATCGATGCCGGTTGGGTTCGGCGCGGCTGTGCCATTGAGCGTGATGCCGATACGGTTGTCGCGGATGATGTTGCCGGAGGTGTAGTCGTGGCGGACCTCGATGCCGGCGGCTTGCTGGCTGTTGACGATGACGTTGCCTTCGATGATGTTGTTGCGGACGCCGTCTTCCATCATGATGCCGCGTCCCTGGTTGGCCGTGTAGCCCGGCGCGCCGTTGCCGGTCAGGTCGGAGCCGATGAAGTTTCCGATGACCTGATTGCCGCTCGTCGATTCGAGGTGCGAGATCTCGACGCCGGTGTCGTCGTTGCCGGATGATACGTTGCGCTGGTTCGCGCCCGCACCGCCGATGAGATTGTTGGCCGAGCCGTAGTTGATGTCGATGCCGTGCTTGCGGTTGGGACGGGCTGCGGTACCCGCCGGGCTCAGGCCGACGATGTTGTTCTGGATGACGTTGTCGTTGCTCGGGGCGTGCCAGATGCCGATGCCGTGGCGGCCATTACCGGAGACGACGTTGCGGTCGGCCAGATTCGGCCGGCCAATGACGTTGTCATGCGCGCCCTGCTCGATATGAACGCCATGGCCGGCGCCCTGGATTACCGGCGACACGTAGCTACCGGCAGCGTCTGTACCGATGAAGTTGCCGATCAGAGTATTGTTCGACGCGCCGCTACCGAAGATCCAGATCGCCTTGCGGAAGCGGAACAGGGACAGACCACGGATGACGTTGTTGGATGACGTGATCTTAATCGCGACGTACTGGTCTTCGCCGCCACCGCGCAGCTCGACGCGCAGGTTGGCATTGCTGGCCAACGCAGCCGTATTGACCGACGCGCCCGGTTGTGTGTAGCCGTCGATCGTCGTCCCGCCGCTCTGGTCGCCAAGCGCCGGCAGCTGCTTGGTCACCTGGATGCGCTGGACGCCGCCACCGGGAATGTTGAAGGCGATCGTGTTTGGGCCGGGACTGGTGTTGGCTTCGCGGATCGCCGCTCGCAAGGTGCAGGTGCCGGCCGGCGTCTGGCAGACGCCGTTGCCGATGTTGTTGTCATCTTCATCGCCGGTTGAGTTGACGACGAATGTCGTGCCGCCCTGTGCCAGCTCCGCGCCGGTTTGATCGCGGCCATTGTCCGGCGGGCCGTCGCTGTCATTCGTGGCTTTGCCGAAGTTCGCGGCGACGAGCTGGATATCGGCGACATCGACGCAGCCATCGCCGTTGACGTCGATACGCGCGTCCCAGAGCGAGCGACAGGGATTGCGCTGTTCGCGCTGGTCAACCCAGGCCACGGCGACCTCAGCCGCGTCCGCGTAGGAGACGACGCTGTCAGCGACGATGTCGTAGTTGCGCGCCAGGCCCGGATCCGGCTTGAGCTTCCAGGGCGGCGCTGGCGCGGCGAAGCGACTCCCGCGCGCGCCGCTTTCGCCGACGCTGATACGCAAATTGAAGGCCGGCAGCGCCGGGCCGATCTCCTCGCCGCGTGCGTTCACGAGCTTGATCGCCGCGATTGAGATCTCTAGCTGCCCTTCGAGCACGGTCAACAGCGAGATCGAGCCGAGGTTGACCCGGCCGTCCTTGCCGGACTCCGTGTTGCCGACCTGTTCGTTGAGACAGGAGCTGGCCGAGCAGGTGTACGCGCCAATGGCGATGCCGTAGTCCTGTTCGACGGCCGATAGCGGGGCCACGCTCCGGCCGTTGCGGGCGAGATCGCTGCCGCGCAGCTCATGCCCGCGGAAGACCGCCGCGTTGGTGTCAAAGAGCACGACAGCTTCGAATCCGGCCAGGTTCTCCACCCCGTCCACGCCGATGCGCAACTCGATCGGGCTATCGACGTCGACGCGCTCAGGACCTTCGACGAAGAACCGGACCGGCGTGGCCTGCGCGTTGGCGGCGGGCGCAACGGCCAGACCCGCGAACATTGGCACGACCAGCGCGAACAATGTCAGTATTCGAATCAGCACGTTGGATGCCCTTCCGCGATCGACCGTTCGCCCGACATGGACAGGGCCACAAAGCCTCTGGCTTCGACCCCCTGGTAGAAAATTCGGACGCGATGATTCATTCCCCCGTCGCGCTTCATACTAGAGGTAAGTCTATGATCCTGCAACAGTGAAGCCAAATTTCTCAACTGTTGGACGACCAGCCCTCAGGCGCGTTAACGTCTTTGGCGTGGCCTCGATGGATTGTCTATAGTCGCGCGAGGTGGACTGATTGAGCGCGGGATTGGCCCGCCGCTAGCAGCAGAGGATGGTGAGCGTGACCGATCTGGAAGCAAACGCATGCGGAGAGGTCATCGCGGTTAGCCGCAGCGGCGCGCACACGCTGTCGAAGCCGAATGAGCGGGTTATACGGCTACTCGCGGGGCTCGGTGTAGAGGGCGATGCTCACATGGGCGAGACTGTGAAACACCGCTCGCGAGTGCGGCAGGACCCGACGCAACCAAACCTGCGCCAGGTACATCTGATTCACGCCGAGCTGTTCGACGAACTCGCGGCTGTGGGATTTCCCATTGCTCCGGGACAGATGGGCGAGAACATTACCACCCGTGGCATCGACCTGCTTGCATTGCCGACTGGAACGCGCCTGCGCATCGGGGCTGAGGTAGTGGTCGAAGTCACCGGGTTGCGGAATCCCTGCGCCCAGCTGGAATCGATACAGGCAGGCCTGATGATGGCAGTGCTGGACCGCGACGAAGACGGCAATCTCGTCCGTAAGGCCGGCGTGATGGGTGTCGTGGTAACCGGCGGGGAAGTTCGCTCAGGCGATGTGATCGCGCCGTCGTTGCCGGCCCACCCCCACCAACACCTGGAACCCGTCTAGCAGGCAGTCACGCGCGAGCTGGTGAGTCATTCGGGAAGCCCCGGATCATCGGCTAAATCATGTGTCACAGGCGATGTGAAGGAATCGTCTCACGTCGCTGGGCAACTCAACCGCAACGAATCTGTCATTTCGAGCAGGGACCCACGTCGTGGGTGCGTGAAATCTCAGTGCAGCGCTTCGCTGGTGTTCGACTGAGATTCTCCCGCTGGTCGAAATGACAAGCTTGGTACTTGTTGAGTCCTCTAGAGAGCCCCATACTGTTTCGTTTTGTTGGTGGCATAGACTGACAAACGTCGGTAAGGGCGTGGACCCATGCAGCCGCTTCCCTCGAACGTACGCATGGATCGCAGCGTTGGCGTGATGAATCACGCCCCTACATCGATCGCGACAATCTCACCGTGAATCGGTATCAGATAGTCGAGCAAGTCATGTGTTGCCAAACACTAGCAACTGCTCCAGCCAGGGATGGTCAGGCGCGGTCATGCCCAATGCGGCTTCTAGCCAGTCCCGCTGCGCTGGTGAAAGCATGCCGGCCACGGCCTCGAAATCCCGCTCATCTTTCGGTCGCGGTGACTTTGATTTGAAGAGTAGCTGGATCTCAGGCGCAACGTAGGGAATGCCGTCATCCGACAGACTATAGACCTCAGTCAGGGCGCGGCGGATGCGGTGATCGCGGCGGTAGAGCCACTGCTCACCTTCCGTCATTGCCAACATCACCTGGAGCTGCCAGGGCCCCCCAGCGCGTCGGCACCACAGGCTATTGACGTGGGCCGGGATCTCGGTCTCGGGGTGCCATGGCGTCAACACGCCATCGGCCGCGAGCCGCAGATCCCAGCCGGCAAGCAGCGCTGCTAGCGCCGCCTGAGATGCATGCGGGATCTCCACGTCGATGTCTTCGTGAACTCTCGTATGACGACCGAGGAACAGATCGAGCGCCCATCCGCCGCCAACCCACCACGGTTCGCTGAAGCCGTCGAATAGCCGGGCGACTGCAGCCGGCTCTAGCGGCTCCCATGATCCGAGTGAATCACCGTCCGGCACGTCAGTCCCACGCGTTGGTCAAGTGTTAGTCCATCTTGTTGTAGCTGACGATCTCGGACAGCGGGTTGCGGCCGCCCTGCGACGGGTTGGGACGCGGGTCCTTGCTGGTCCTCGATGGGCCGATAGCGACCACCGAACGCGCCGTGCGCTCCGCCGGTATCCCGAGAATACGCTTGGCCTCCGCTTGCTGATCGGCGTCTCCGAACCAGGCAACGCCCGCGCCGAGGCCCATTGCGTGCGCTGAGATCATCAGCCGCTCGGTGACCCGGCCCTCGTCATAGGCTTCGCTGACCTCGCTGTTGCCGTCGAGGACGATTGCGACGCCCAGCGGCGCGTCGGCCACCCAATTGATCGGAGTGCGAACATCGCTGAGCGCCTTCAGCTGATCCGCGTCGTTCACGACGACGAAGTGCCAGGGCTGCGTGTTGCGCGAGCTGCCGGTCCACTGCGCGACCTCGAGTAGCTGCTGGACCTGCTCTTCCGTCACCGCGCCTGCTTCATACTGGCGTGATTGCCGGACGTGCTTCATCAGCTCATTGATCTCTGCCTGATTGGCGCTACCTGCCATCGTGTGCCCCTCTCCCAGTGATCCTGTAGTCTGTCTGACCTCGTCACGATAATATCTTGAACACGATTATCAACGCCCGCGGCCTGCGTCTATTCCCGTGCTCGACGTTCCGCACGGGCGCGCCGGACCGGAGTATGGAGGGAAGATCGAGTGGCTGAAGCGCATCCCACGTCCCTGACCGAACTAGAAGAGCGGATTGAGAGCGGTCGCACCGCGCTGTTCTTGTATGTCGACGGTCTCACGTCACAGGAACGCGACGAGCTGCGCGATCAGGCCGGTTGGTCCGCCAAGGACCACGTTGCTCATCTCATCTACTGGGAGCGGTCAATGGTCTATCTGCTCTCCGGCAGACCTCGGCATGAAGGGCTCGGCGTTGCGCTTGAGACCTATCTAGCGCACGACTTCGACGAGATCAACGCTGAGATCTACCGGCAGCACCGTGATCGGGACTGGCCGGATGTGCGCGCGGAGTTCGACGAGGTGCATAAGCAACTGACCGCGACGCTGCGGGATGTCGGCTGGGATGGGCTGCAACAACCCTATGCGCACTTTGCGCCAGACGAACCAGGCGATGGCCCCGGAGCTCCGGCGTTCGCCTACGTCGCCGGCAATACTTTTTTCCACTACGACGAGCATCTAGGTTGGATCGTGGCGCTGACCGATCGAGATAACGGTGAGGGAGCGTCATCATGACGGTGTACCTGGGTACGACTTCCGGTGTTTGGGGCTTCGACCGGGCTACGGGACGCATCGAGCGGCTGGGCTTGGAGGCGCACCGTATCTGGGCGCTGTATGCGCGTACGGGAGACGTGGGCGAGACAACGCTATTGGCCGGTTCTTATGGCTCTGGCATGTTCAGAAGTAGCGATGGTGGAGCGAGCTGGAGCGCATCCAACGCGGGCTTGACGGCGGCCGCATTCAGGACCTTGCAGCGCGACCCCTTTGACAGGACCGCGATTCTGGCAGGAACTGAACCGGCGCGCGTGTTCCGCAGCGCTGACACTGGCGCAAGCTGGCACGAGTTTGAGACGATCTGCGAGCTGTCGGGTGTAGAAGACTGGTTTCTACCCTACTCACCGCGCGCCGGGGCGGTCCGCAACTTTGCGGCGAGTGCGAACGGCACACTCTATGCCTCGGTCGAAGTTGGCGGGTTGCTGGTGAGCTCTGACCGGGGCGCGATCTGGGAGCTCCTGGCTGTCGATCCCGGACCGCGCGTGCATGACGACGTTCACCAGGTTCTGATCGATCCGATTGACGACGCCATCATCGTGGCGCTCGGCGGCGCGTTGGTCGACCGCACACATGGAGAGTGGCTGATGGAGCCGCGCCAGATTGGCGGTGTCGCCGTCTCACGCGACGACGGGATGACCTGGACGAAGCTGCTGCCGCACTACACCCGCGCCGTCCACATACCGTCAACGAGCACCGACTGGCTGATCGCCGGGCCGGCGGCACGCACGAACGAAGGCGGCTGGGTCGTTGGCACGCGGGATCGAGGCGCATCGTGGGAGCCGCTCAACGCCGGCATCGACACGCCGCTGGACGACATGGTCGAGCGCTTTGTCGAGACGCCAGAGGGCGAAGTCTGGGCGCTCTGCTCGGGTGGCCGCGTCTTCGCGTCGGTTGCCGGCGACTGGCAATGGCAGGATCCGTTTGGCGGCGCAGCACGCAACCTTGTGGTTGAGTCAGTAGCATTCCCAGAACCACACAGATGAGCGCCGATCTTGTTCTGATCCGGCACGCGCAACCGAACGTTGATCCGTCGATCCCGGCTGCCCGGTGGCCGCTCGCGCAAGATGGGCGAGCCGCGGCGATGTGGCTCGGAGAAGAACTGCGAGCGTTCGATATCGAGCAGCTTGTGTCGAGTGAGGAACCAAAGGCTGCCGGCACGGCGGAGGCAATCGCTGCCGCGCTCGATGTTCCCTGGTCGACCGTGCCAAACCTGGGCGAACACGGTCGGGAGGCGCTCCCGTGGTTGGGCGCAGATGCCTGGCACGCGCAGCTGAAACGGTTCTTCGAGACTCCCGACGAACTCGTGTTCGGACTTGAGACGGCGGCGCAGGCATTGACGCGGTTCGCCGGCGCTGTCGACGAGGCGCGAAAAATGTCGCAGTGTGTCTCAGGCAGGTTGGGAATCGTCAGTCACGGGACGGTAATGGCGCTGTACATAGCGCGTTTGCGCGACGAGTCGCCCTACTCTATCTGGCGTAATCTAAAGATGCCGGATTATGTTGTGTTGTAGGCCGCTTCGCACTCAGGCGTCGAACTGGACCTCATCCTGCCGGACGCCGTTCCACCAGCCTGGCGCAGGCATCGCCCGTTTGCCGGCGGGTTGCACGCTCACGAGCTCAAGCACGCCGCTGCCACAGCCAACGATGATCTTCTTCCCTTGCCGCCGAACCGTGCCGGCAGCAAGCCCCGACCCAGTCGCTAGGGCGGAGCGATGAATACGAAACGGCTCGCCGTCCAGCATGGTCCACGCAACCGGCCACGGTTGTGACGCTCGCACCAGCCGCTCGGTATCGACGGCATCGGCGGTCCAGTCGATGCGGGCGTCATCCCGCGACCACTCGCGCGTCATCGTCGCAAGCGCGTCGTCCTGCTCTACGGCCTCGAGCGAGCCGTTGATCCAGTTGACGCATGTCTCGGGCAGGAACTCCGCCGCGAGCTTCGCGAGCTCGTCGGACAAGCTCTCCGCGTCCTCGTTTCCCGCCAATGGCACGCGTTCCTGCCGGACGATGGGGCCAGCGTCGAGCTTGCGCACCAGACGCATGATCGTGACACCGGTTTCAGCGTCGCCGTTGAGGATCGCGGCGCGCACCGGCGCTGAACCGCGATAGCGCGGCAGGAGCGAGGGATGGACGTTCAGCGCCCCGGCGGGCGCAAGGTCGAGAACATGCTTTCGCAGGATCTCGCCGTATGCGACAACCACAAGAAGATCCGGCGCGGCTTCCCGCAGCGGCGCGGAGGCATCAACGGTGCGTAGGGATTCAGGCTGATAGACCGGTATGCCGAGCGCTTCCGCGGCCTGCTTGACCGGCGGTGGCGTGAGTTTGCGGCCACGGCCAGCCGGCCGGTCCGGTTGGGTCACGACCAGCACGACATCCAGCTCAGGATGGGCCGCCAGCTCGTTCAAGCTCGGGACGGCAAACTCCGGCGATCCAAGAAATACGATGCGGTGGATCAGGCGCTCGTCTCTAGCACTCCCGCGTGGTTCATTGCCGACCGGGCCAGCAGCTCGAAGCCCTGCCCGACGTTCTCGCCGGTCTTCGCCGACAGGAAGCCGTGCTTCGCGCGAGAGTACCATGCCAGCGTGCGCGGCCACTCAGAGGGAAACCAGAGGCCGAGGTCGATCTTGTTGCCGACGACGATGATCGGCGCGTCGGGGCAATAGCGCTTGCAGCGCGCGTGCCACTCGGTCAGCGCCTGGAGCGAGCCGTCAATCGTGGTGTCGTAAACGAGGAGCGCGGCCTGCGCGCCGAGGAAGAAGTTCGGGCGGTTGCCAGCCTGACCCTCGATGTCCCAGATGGCGAGCTTGACGTCTTGACCGTCGATGTTGAACTCCTGGGTCGTGACGTCAATCCCAAGCGTGATGTTGCGTGCCTCGCTGAATTTGGCTTTCGCGTATTGCCGGATGAGCGATGTCTTTCCGACTGCTCCTTCGCCGCCAACAATGACCTTCAATGTGCGTATCATTCGCGTGGACCCCCGCTAACCGTGAACGGCGTGGCGTATATGCGGAAACTGCATTGTCTTGACGTAGAGTATAGGTTCGATGGAGCGACACGAGCCATCGGAGATTAGTACTTATCCGGGAGTCGGAACCAGCTCCATGTCCCAGCGTCTATCAACCCTAAGTAAGACCTGGCTAGCGCTGCTGTTGATCATGTTCGTCGCTGCGGGATTACGCCTCTATGGTCAGAATTGGGACGACGGCCATTACCTGCACCCCGATGAGCGCTTCATCGCCAGCGTCTCCAGCGACCGGGTCACGCTGCCGGCAGACCGCCTGCGCGATGTCTTCGATCCTGCCAACAGCCCGATCAACCCGCGCCGCGACGATGCTAACGGCAACCCGCAGTCATTTGCCTACGGCACGCTGCCGATCTACGTTCAGGGCGCGGTGAGCTGGGCCATCGACCTGGTCTTCGATACTCAATACGGCGAATACCGGGATCTGTATCACGTCGGCCGCACGCTCACCGCTCTACTTGATCTCGTGACCCTCGTCGTCGTCTTTCTCCTCGGCCGGCGGCTCTTTGGCGACGCCGCAGGATTGATCGGCGCGGCGCTCTACGCGCTGGCAGTGCTGCCAATCCAGCTGAGCCACTACTTCACCGTCGATCCGTGGCTGACAGCGTTCGTGACGACGGCACTGTTCCTTGCAATTCGCTACTTGGACCGTCCGACACTACAGCGCGCGGCGCTGCTCGGCATCGTCGTCGGTTGCGCCTTCGCAACTAAGGCGAGCGTGCCGGCGCTGTTGGGGCCGTTGCTGCTGGCTTTCGGTGTGGTGTTTTGGCGCTCCGACAGACGGCAACACGTCGTCGGCCAAGCCGCCGCTGGCGCGCTGACCGCGCTTGCGGTCTTCACGCTCTTCGAGCCCTACGCGCTAATTCGCCGTGAACCGTTTATCCAAGATATCCGGACGCAAGCGCGTATCGTGCGCGGGATCTGGGACGTCCCGTTTACCCGTCAATTCGTCGGCTTGACACCCGGTGTCTACGAGCTGCAGAACCTCTTTGCCTATACCGCTGGCCCGGCCCTCCTGTTGGCAAGCCTTGCTGGCGTTGCCTTCGTGGTCTTCCGGGTGGCGAAATCGCGCGATGTCGCGCTAGCGATACCGCTTGTCTGGATCGTCGCCTACATCCCAACATTGCTCATCACCGAGGCGCGTTTCTTGCGCTACGCGCTGCCACTATTGCCGGTCTTTGCGCTCTTCGCCGGCGGGATGCTGTGGAGTTGGATGCAACGGCCGGAGGCGCGACGCACGGCGCTGGCGGCGGCGGTCGTGGTGCTCGGCGTCACGGCGCTCTGGGCCTTCGGGTTCAGCTCGATCTACTCCGGCGAGCACCCGCGCATCGCCGCGTCGCACTGGATCTACGACAACGTCGAGCCGGGCGCGACGTTGAGCGCCGAGTCATGGGACGATGCTCTTCCGTTACGCATTGATGGCGAGACGAGTAGCTACAACATCCAGTCGCTTGACATCTACGGTGACCTGCCACCCGAGGAGAAAGTCAGCTACCTCTACGAAGCACTGGAGCCGGTTGACTACGTCGTTATGTCCAGCGATCGCTTGATCTACTCCGTTGACAATCTGCCCTGGCGCTACGGCGTCCAGAACGAGTACTACCGGCGCTTGGTCAACGGGCAGCTCGGCTACCAGCTTGTGTACCAGGCAGAGCTGCGCCCAGAATTGTTCGGCGTGCGTTATGACGACTCCGGAGCCGATGAGAGCTTCACGGTATACGACCACCCACGGGTCATGATCTTCGAGCGTGTTGAGCGCTTGAGCGAGGCGGAATTTCGCGACCGGCTGCTCTGGGGCATCAATCAACCGTGGGAGCCGCAACGCTATCCATCCCAGCAGTGGCTCCTACTCGATGAGCCAGTTGGAGAACGCGAGGCGGTCGCCGACATCGGCTGGAATGCGTTGGCGGTGGACAGCGGGTTGGTCGCGCTCCTGGTCTGGCTGATCGCGCTGGAGCTCTTTGGCCTGGCGGCTCTGCCGTTGAGTGCCCTCGTCTTCAGCCGGACGCCGGATCGCGGCGCGCTGGCGACCAGACTCGTCGGCATCGTCATCGTCGGTTGGCTCATCTGGATCGGGGCCAGCCTCGGCTTCTGGCGCGCAACGACCTCCACCGTTGTGATGTGTCTCGCAGCGCTTGCCATCGCCTGTTGGGGTTGGTTCCAGTGGCGGGACAATGCGAAGCGCGCGCCAGCCCTCCCATCACTGCGAGCCTACGGTCTGGCTGCCGGGCTCATGCTGGCGGTATTCGCTCCGTTCCTGTTGGCGCGCGCGCTGTATCCAGATTTTTGGCAGACCTTTCTCGGCGGCGAAAAGCCGTTCGAGCTGGCCTATCTCCGCGCAGTGGCGGCGTCCGGCGAGATGCCGCCCTACGATCCCTGGTACAGCGATGGCGCGATCAACTACTACTACTACGGCTGGCATCTCGTGAGCACCATTGGCCGCGTGCCCGGGGTTGGCGTGACCCACGCATTCCAGCTTGCCGTGCCGACGCTCGCGGCGTTGCTAGCGATGCAGGTCGCGCTGGTCGCGATGATGCTCTCCGGTGTCAGATGGGAGGCCGGGCGGATTGGCCGAGCGATCCTCGCGCCGGGACTCGCGCTCGTCGCCGTGCTCTTCGTGGGCAACCTCGATGCCTTGCGACAGGTGCTTGAGCTGCGGCGCGACGTGCCGGACTTCTTCGACTTCTGGGGCAGCACGCGCGTCATCGACTTCACGATCAACGAGTTCCCCTACTTCTCGTTCCTCTGGGCGGACCTGCACCCGCATCTGATGGGTATGCCAATTGTCGTGTTAACGCTGGCACTCCTCGTCGCAACGACCGCGTATGTCAAGGGGCTACAAGTTGATGCGCTGATGATTGATCGAGCGATAGGGCTGGCCGTCGTTGGCGCGCTCGCGGTCGGTAGTGTCTTCGTCATCAACGCCTGGGACCTGCCGCTGATGATCGCCGTAACGGTTGCGACACTCTTCTACGCCGGCCTGCTGCGCTCCACTCGCGCTGCGTTCACGCTGGCGCTGTCTGGAGGCGTGGTGCTCGCGGCCGGCTACACGGCGTTCCTACCATTTCACACGAACTTCTATAGCGTCGTCGAAGGCGTTGGAAGGGCCGACGCTGGGTCAAACCTGCGCCAGTTCCTGACCGTCTGGGGCGTCTTCTTCATGGTCGTCGTAGCCGTCATGCTGTACCGTGGATTGACTGCGACGGCGAGACCAGACAGTGCGCGGCAGGCGTTGCCCTTGCTGCTATTGGGACTCGCGGCAGTCGCGCCGGGTGCGATTATTGGCGTGCCGGGACTCGCACGCGCGCCACTCGGTGAAGTATTTGCTGCGCTTGTGCTCGTCATTGCGACTATCGGCGGCGCGGCGATGGCGACGCGGCCGCTTGGTCGGCATCCACTGCCCGTCGTAGCGATATGCGTGCTCGTCGTCGCAGCCGGATTCCTGAGTCCGACCGCGCCCGCCGCCGCCGTTGCGGTTGGCCTTGCTGCCGACAGCGCGATGTTTGCCGTAAGCCGCTGGCGGGAACCGCGCTATTTTCTCCCCTGGGCGTTCATCGCGGTCGGGAGTTTGACGATAGCCTCGACCGAGTTCGTCTACGTCGTCGATGACCTGCAGAACGGTTCATGGCAGCGGATGAACACGGTCTTCAAGTTCTACCTCCAGGCCTGGATGCTTCTGGCAATCGGCTCCGGCGTGCTGCTGGCGCGGCTAGTGGGCTCAGTCTCCTGGCCATCGCTCAGCGGCGCAAACCAGCAATTGGGGATCGTCGCTTCGCCGGCCGAACACGCAAGATCCGAGCCGCATACGGTAAGTCAATGGCGACGGTTTCTCCGTCCGGCGTTCGCTGGCGTCGGCGTGGTCGCCTTGGTGGCCGGGTTGACATATCCCTTCTTTGCGACCCCGGTACGGCTACGTCAGGACATGCCAACGTCCCCCTCCGCACTGACGCTTGATGGCTACGCCTGGATGGAAGAGGGCTGGATCACGAACGCAACCGGCGACACGATCTCATTTGCCGGGGATTTGGACGCGATCAACTGGCTCAACGGCCAGGAGGACCAGACAGCGGTCATCGTCGAAGCCGGAATCGGCCCATATCGCGGCAACGGCGCACGCATTTCGAGCGCGACCGGCATGCCGGCCGTCATCGGCTGGGACCGGCACCAGTACCAACAACGCTATCCAGAGGGCATCGCGAAACGCATGGCCGACGTCAAGACGATCTACAACTCGACCGTCCCTGCCGAGAAGCTCGACCTGCTACGTCGCTATAACGTCCGCTACGTCGTCGTTGGCGACGTTGAACGCTACTGGAACTACCAGGAAGCTCCAGAGTATTACGCCTCCGAAGCGGGCTTGCAGGCATTCGAGTCGATGCTCGGCGAGTCACTGCGGCTCGCCTTCGTCAGCGGGCCAACGCGCGTCTACGAGGTACTGGATTTCCCGATGATCCGCCCGGCAGCCGACGCAGTTCACAATCTATGAGCGTTGCTGAGGCGGTCCTGCGCTGGTGGCTCGCGTACAGCCTGATAACCGTCGCCCTTGCGCCCGTCGTCTGGTGGATGGCGGCAGGGCTCGGCCCGTACCGGCACGCGCTCCTGCGACCCGTTGGACTGGCACTGGCCACATTCGTCGTCTGGTGGCCAGCAGCGTTGCTCGGCGTACCCTTCAACACCACGACAGTCAGCGTGGCAGCGCTGGTTGTTGGTGTTGTGGCGTGGGCGGCGCATGTGCGCCAGCACGGAGACGGTTCGCCCGCTCTGGTTGAGTGGCGTGCGATCGTTCTGTTTGAAGGTTTGTGGTTGTTTGGAATATTGGGATATGTCGTCTTCCGGGTGGCGAATCCCGACATCGCGTTTACCGAGAAACCAATGGAGATCGCGCTGCTCAACTCCGTCGTGATCTCCAGCGACGTGCCCGCGCCGGATCCCTGGTTCGCCGGATCACCAATCAACTACTACTATTTTGGCTACCAGTCCGTTGCAACGCTCGTCCACCTCAGCCGGGTCGAGACTGCCGTCGCTTTCAATCTCATGCTTGCCAGTATCTTCGCCTCGACATTGACCTGCGCCGCTGGCCTCGGCGCATGGCTGGCCGAGCGAGCGCGTCTCACCTCGACAGCTGTCTGGGTTGCCGGCGCGTTGGCCGCGTTCTTCGTCGGCGTCGCCGGCAATCTCGAGACCTTCGTCAGGCTCGTGCGCGACCCGTCGGCTACGGTCTCGGCCGGCTGGTGGGACGGCGTCGGTTGGCAGGCGAGCCGCGTCATTTCGGACACGGGCATCAACGGCAACCCGGACGCGGTTGACACGATCAACGAGTTTCCCGCCTTCTCTTTCGTCCTCGGCGACCTTCACCCGCATTTGACGACGTTGCCAATGCTGCTCTCCGTGGTTGTGTTGGCTACTGGACTTGCCGCGGGCCGTGCCTGGTGCAGCTACCAGCGCGTGGCGGCCGTCGGCGCGAGCGCTGGCCTACTCTATGCCTCGAATAGCTGGGACGCGCCAGTCGGCGTTGTCGTCGTACTTGGCGCGCTGGCGCTCGCCATCAAGTCGCTGAACCAGGAGCTGTTGCTGCGAGCCGGCGCGGCGTTGGCCGGCGCTGCCGTTGCCGCGCTGCCCTTTGCTATCCACTACACCGCCCCGGTTGGCGTTGCAACCAATGACGTGCCGGCGTGGTTCGCGCGCATCCCGGTCCTCGGTACGTTGCCCGACACGATCGCCATTGTGACCTGGCGGCCGTCATCGGCCACGGAGCTGCTGACGGTACACGGCCTGTGGATCGTCAGCGCCTGCGTCTTTTCAGCCTGGGTGTTCCGCACGTCGGAGACGCTGGCAAGCAGGACGGCAGGCCTCATCCCATACGTAGTGCCCGCTGGACTCGTGGTCCTCGCGTTGGCAATCGCCTGGGCACCGGCGCTTGTGTTGCTCGGAATTCCTGGCGCGTTCCTCCTCGCGGTCTCCGTCTGGGACACACGCCAACCGGCGCGGATCGTCGCCGGCCTCTTTGCCGCCGGTTTTGCGCTGGCGCTGGTTCCGGAGTTCCTCTACATCCAGGACTCGTTTGGCAGCCGCATGAACACCGTCTTCAAGCTGAACTTCCAGGCGTGGATACTCCTCGGCGTCGCGAGCGCGGCGAGCCTCGCCATCGTCGCTGCAAGCAACCGCGCCATCTTTCGTCGAGCCGGCTCCGTGGCAATCGTCGTCGCCGTGCTCGTCTCCATGCCATACGCTGTGCTCTCGGCCGAGGACTGGATGGACATGGGCGTGGTGTCCGGAACCCTCGATGGCTCGGCCTATCTCGCGCAATCGAACCCAGGTGAAGCCGCGGCGGTTGCATGGCTGGCGTCCGAAGCCGGCGCAGGCGACGTCATCGTTGAAGCGCCGGGATGCGCCTATCAATCGCTCGGCGGCGTGCCCATGAACCGCTTCTCGGCGTTCACCGGCGTCCCGACGATGCTCGGCTGGGCCAATCATGAACGCCAGTGGCGGCGCGGCGAATTCACCGACCTGACACTCGCGATTGGTGGCCGAGACCAGTTGGCTCAGAGCTGGCTCAATGGCGCTCCGGGCCCAACTCCGAACGGCATCGAACCCCGCTTCATCGTCATGGGCGTGATCGAACGCTCCACCTCCGCTGATTGTGAGCAGCTTGTCGCGCGCGGTCCCCAGCAGGTGGCGGCGCTTGAGGAGCTGGGCTGGCAGATTGCGTTTCAGGAGGGTCAGACAACGATCCTGGCACGTGCCGGCGACCCGGTTCTGGCGGCAGCGATTGAGGTGTATTGACGTATCTGTTATTCTAGACACACGCGAAACAACAACGTGTGACTTGTTGTACCCAGTGCTTGAGACCATGAGGAGGACTCGATAAGCTCCAGAACGGCGCGCGTCAACGAACGCATCCGCATCCGAGAAGTACGTCTGATCGACGAAGAAGGCAACCAGCTCGGCGTTGTCCCGACAGTGGAGGCGCTGCAGGCTGCCCGAGATAAGGGCCTTGATCTGGTCGAGGTTGCGCCAAACGCCAACCCGCCCGTTGCCCGGCTCATGGACTACGGCAAGTTCCGCTACGAGGAAAGCCGTAAAGAGCGGGAAGCGCGGAAGAAGCAGAAGCAGGCGCAGGTCAAAGAGATTCGGTTCACGCCGAATATCGACACCCACGATCTCGAGACCAAGGTACGCCACGGTCGCAAGTTCCTCAGCAACGGCGACAAGGTCAAGGTATCGGTCCGCTTCCGCGGCCGCCAGAACCTGCATCGCGATCTTGGGCGTGAACTTCTCATGCGCGTTATTGACATGCTTGACGATATTGCCCAGGTGGACCAGATGCCGCGTTCGGAGGGCCGGGACATGTCGATGTTGCTCAGTCCCGACCCCGATGCCGTGGCCATGGAAGTCGACGAGGAAGCCTAACCCGCAATGACACCATAGCGTTCGTCGCGCCCGGCTGCTATCATTAGAGGTCGCAACAGACGGCACCGCTTGTGCGGTGCCGTTTGAGTGCCGCAGTAATCACGATGAGGGCAGGTTATCATGCCAAAAATGAAGACCAACAAGGCCGCAGCCAGGCGATTCAAGATCACCGGCAAGGGCAAAGTCATGCGCGCCAAAGGCATGAAATCTCACTTTCGGCGCCGCAAGGCCAAGCGCACCAAGCGGATGTTCGACAAGATGCACGAGGTTGCGCCGCAGGACCGCAAGCGTATCAAGCGCCTGCTCCCGTACGGCGTCAAGTAGCCCGTTCACGACTTCCTGAGAGAGGACGCAACCGATGGTACGCATCAAGCGCGGCGTGACGAGCCACCGCCGACACCGCAAAGTACTCAAGCGCGCAGAAGGGTTCCGCGGCACACGCAAACGTCTGTTCAAGCGCGCCAATGAAGCCGTCATGCGCGCCGACGCAACCGCCTACCGCGACCGGCGCGCCCGCAAGCGCCAGATGCGCCGGCTCTGGATTCAGCGCATCAATGCCGCCGCGCGCGAACATGGCCTACCCTACAACCAGTTCATCAACGGGCTGAACAAGTCGGGCGTCGCGATCGACCGCAAGATCCTCGCCGACCTCGCGGTGCGTGATCCCGATGCATTTGGCGAATACGTCTCAGTTGCCAAGGCAGCGCTCTAGCCAACGCCGATACAATCCAACATGAACACCATTGATACGATCACCAGCCGGACGAATCCAACAGTCCGGCTGGTGCGTTCTCTCTTTCAACGCCGCGCGGCGCGTTACCGCGAACGGCTCTTCGTCGCGGAGGGCATGCGCTCCATCGCGAGCCTGCTCGATCACGGCAGCCGCCTCAGCCGGCTTTTGATCGATGCATCCCGTTTCGCTGACGTGCCGGATGAGATCGTCTACGCGGCCCATCGCGCGGACGCCCCTGTGCTTGCCGTCGACCCGGTGCTCTACGCCGAGCTCTCCGATGTCGAGACAGCCCAGCCCGCTATCGGCGTCTTCGAGATGCACGACCCATCGCCGCCGCAAACGCCCAAATCGGTCATTGCGCTGGACGGCATCCAGGACCCTGGTAACTTGGGATCGATCCTACGATCGTGCCGAGCGGCGGGCGTGGATGCGGTACTTATGTCAAGAGGTACTGTCGACCCCTACAGCCCAAAGGTCATCCGCGCCACCAGCGGGCAGTTCACCGCGCTGCCCATCATCCCGGTATCATCACCGGAGGCGCTGGCCGCGCCCGAGTTCGCCGGGTTTCCGCGGCGGATCATCCTTGCCGACAGCTCGACAGGCACGCCGCACACCGCTTTCGACTGGCAAGTCCCGTACATCCTCGTGTTGGGCAACGAGGCGTCGGGGCCGAGCGCAGAATGGTCTGCGATAGCGACCGAGCATGTCCGCATCCGGATGGCACCAGGCATCGAATCACTCAATGTCGCAGCGGCCGCGGCGGTGCTGCTCTTCGAAGCTATCCGTGATTGTGCCCCTGAATAGACTCCGTACGTATGCCGATTTTATGGGAAAACATGCGAAAACTGTGCTATAGTCCGGCCCGTTGACATACGTTTCGGGACGCAGAAATCTTATGTCCCGACGATACTGCCAAGAACAGGGGGAAATCTATGCGTAAGCAAGACCTGATTAAAGAGGTCGCTCGCAGGACGAAGCAGCCTGAGTCGCTCTCCGGCGAGTTCGTGAACGCGACATTCGACACGATCGTCGAAAGCCTCTCCGGCGGCGAAGACGTTACGATCACCGGCTTCGGCACCTTCGGGATCACCGAACGCGCCGCCCGTGAGGGTCGTAACCCGCAGACCGGCGAGCCGATGCAGATTCCAGCCGGCAAGACACCGCGCTTCCGGCCCGGCACGCAGCTCAAGCGCGCGGTCTCGGAGAGCTAGACCAGACGGTCAACCACGCAGCAACGGAATCAGAATGACGCCCTCGAACGAGGGCGTCATTTGCGTATGCCGCTGTCCAGGTGCTCGCACTACATTACGGACGGCTGCGTCTCGTGAATTGTCGGGGTGGAGTTCATCTCCACCGGGCTGTGGGACCGAATACAAAACCGGGTGGAGATGAACTCCACCCCGACAGCGCTGTTCTCGATCGCTTCACAACCCGCCGGCTAGCGTTGTGTAATTTGCTAGCTAAGCGGGCCGCGCTCGCCGTCGGCTAGCGATCTCGCGAGCGCGGGTCAAGCGCGTCGCGGAGTCCGTCGCCGATGAGATTGATCGCCATCACGGTCATGAATAGCAGCAGGCCGGGGAACAAGACCATCCACCAGGCGCGCTGTAAGTAGGTCTGACCTTCGCTGACCATGTTGCCCCAGGTCGCCGTGCCGGCCGGCACACCCGCGCCGAGGAACGACAGCGACGCCTCGGCCAGAATCGCGAACGCCACGACAAAGGTGCACTGGACGATCAAGGGCGATAGCGAGTTCATGAAGACGTACTTGCGCAGGATGGCATGGTCGCGCATCCCAATCGCCCGCGCCGACTCAATGTAGAGCTGGCGCTTGGTCACGAGCGTCGTGCCGCGCATGAGCCGCGCGACGTTGGGCGTAAAGACGATGATCAAGGCAACGATGACGTTGCGCGTCGCTGCCCCGAGCGAGGCCATAATCGCGATCGCCAGGAGAATCCCCGGGAAGGCCTCAAAACCGTCCATAACCCGCATCATCGGCGTGTCGGCGCGGTCATAGTAGCCGGCGACAAGCCCAAAGGCAGAGCCGAGAAAGCCTGCGCCGAACATGACCGCTCCACCAACGAGCAACGAGATGCGCGCGCCATAGACCGAGCGGCTGAAGACATCGCGCCCGAGTGTATCGGTCCCGAACCAGTAGTCGGCTGACGGCCCCTGGAGCCGCGATACGGGATTGACAAAGGTCGGAGCGTAGGATGTCACGAGCGGCGCGAAGACGGCAAGGATGATGACTGTGCTAAGGAAGATCAGGCTGGCCAGCGCAGCCGGATTCTCCAGCAGTACGCGAATCCAGTAATAGCGCGATGAGGGCGGAATCGACGAGAGGCTGAAGCGCCGCTGATGCTCCCCTCCGGCGAGATCCGCCAACTGCTCCTGTGATCTAGTCAGAACCATAGCGGACCCTCGGATCTACATAGACGTACAACACATCGATGAGGAGCATGACAACGAGCTGGATGACGGCGGTCACAAGCACAACCCCTTGAATAACCGGGTAGTCGCGCCGCTGGATGCTTTGGACGACGAGCCTGCCCATACCGGGCAAGCTGAAGACCGTTTCGATGACGACTGAACCTCCGAGCAAACCGGCCAACGAGATGCCGAGCACCGTCATCGCCGGGATCATTGCGTTGCGAAGGGCGTGGAGCAGGACGACGCGATTCTGACGCAGCCCCTTGGCATACGCCGTCCGCACGTAGTCCTCATTGAGCACATCGAGCATCGTCGAGCGCACCATCCGGGCCAGCAGACCCGCCGCGGCAAAGCCGAGCGTCACGGACGGCAGTATCATGCGCCTGAAGTGCTGAACCGGATCGTCGTCGATGTCGACGTAGCCGCCCGCCGGAAGCCAGCCAAGAATCACGGCGAACAGGAGGATCAGCACGATCCCAAAGAAGAAGTTCGGCACGGCGGCACCACCGATGGCGAACACCATCAGGATGCGATCCACGATGGAGTTACGCCGAACCGCGGCGATCACGCCCGACGGGATAGCGATCAACATCGCCAGCGTGAGAGAGTAGATGGTTAGCAGCAGCGTAGGCTGCACTCGTTCCACCATCGCGCTCGACACCGATTGACGCAGGAAGATCGACTCACCGAAGTCCAACCGCAACGCATTGGCCGTCCACTCGATGAACTGGATGTAGATCGGCTCGTTCAGGCCGAGACGCTCGCGCATCTCCTCGACCTGCTGCTGGGTGGCCTCCTCCCCCGCCATCACGGCGGCAGGATCACCGGGAGTGATGTGAATCAGAGAAAAGATGATGACGGCTACGATGATTAGCACCGGAGCCATCAACGCGATCCGGCGCAGAATGTATGCCGTCATTGCGCTGCTCCATCAGCTCGTTTGCTCGTCCCGGTCAACTGCACTCCGCCTCTCGGTGTGCCGCCGGCAACCGAGGCACGCACGAAACGCGAACCCTGGTTGCCGTGACGCCGCTCATGTGCACTTGCGTTCACCTGCCATCATATCGGTCTGCGGTTGCGTTGTGAACGGCGCAGCCGCCGGTGGATGTAGCCAGCGAGCTGCGCCGTTCACAACCTACGCGCCGGGCCGCCGTGCAAGGCCGGCGGGATCCCGCCGCGCATCCACGTTGTGCTAGCTCTCTAGCCAGCAGTTGGTGAATTCAGGCTCAAGCTCAAAGAGCGTTGTGTTCGGCCCGAAGTTTCTGACTTCATTGCGAATAGCCATGATGCCGTAGTTATCCTGCTGCTTGATGCCGCCAACCTCCTCATAGAAGAGTGTCTGCAGCTCCTCGAACGCGGCATAGCGGGCGTCGAACTCGATCTCCGTCAGCAGCCGCTCGAATGCCGCTTCCTTGTCAGGCGAGCACCACCATCCGGAGTAGTCGCACGACGAAAGATAGGGCAGCAGAGTCGGATCGGTGCGTAGGATGAACGCGCCGTTCCAGATATCCCAACCATCCTGGCCGTTACGCGTCGTCGCAAGCGTCGCCTCGTCAAGCACGACGAGCTCGACCTCGAAACCGGCTTCTTCAAGCTGCTGCCGGCCCACCTCGGCTGAGTTGTAGTCACCCAGGTCATCCTGAGTCGTGATCCAGCGCACCGGTGTGCCGTCGTAACCGGCTTCTTCGAGCAGCTGCGCGGCCAGTTCAGGGTCGTTCATGCTGTAGAACTCGGAGCCGGCGGCGGAATCCCAGACCGTCACCGGCAACATGATGCCGGGTCCAAGCTGGAAGAAGCCCTCGCCATGCGACGCAAGTCCCTGTGGCTCGATGTTCATCGCTGCCTGAACCGCCTTGCGAATCGTCACGTCGGTCATCAGGCCCTGGGCGTGATTGAGCCCGATGTAGCCGTAGCTACGCGGCGGCAGCGTCGCGACGCGCAGGTTCGAGTCTGCCTGCATCTGCTCGATCTGATCGGCGATGAGCTCTTCAAGGTAGTGATAGTCGCCAGCCTGGAAGCCGGCCACGCGCGCCGCCTCGTCCGGCACCGGCCGGAACTCGATCTCATCGACATAGGCGTTGCGTGCGCCAGCGTAGCCGCTCGGCTCTCCATCCGGGCCAACGTAGTCTTCGAAGCGTGTGAGCAAGGTGAAGCGGTCCGCCTGGAACTCAGTGAACTGGTAGGGACCAGTCCCAATGTACTCCTCGACGAAGTCTGTGCCCGAGGCCTCGATCACGCTGGCCGGGTAGATCGCCGCACCCTGGCCGCCGCGTGCCAGCAGCTGCGGAACCGTGCCGATCGGGCTGCTCATGGTCAACTCGATCGTGTGGCTATCGACCTCGGCAATCGAGTCAAGCGAACCGTAGAGCAATTCACCGAGCGGGCTCAGCTGCGCCCAGCGATCGAGCGTCGCGATGACATCCGCTGCAACCAGCTCATTGCCGTTGTGGAACGGCACACCCTCGCGGATCGAGATTGTGTGCAGCATTGCGTCATCACTAGCTTCATACGAAGCCGCGAGCTGCATCGCGAGGCCGTATTCAGCGTCCCAAGTGAAAAGTGTCTCGAACATGTGCCAGCCGATCAGCTGCGGCGTGCGGCCGCCGGCCGGCTGGTGGATGTCGAGCGACGTCGGCTGCCCGGCGTTGGCAACGATCAGCCGTCCGCCGCGCTGCGGCTCGCCGCCCAATCCATTGGGGTCGTCGCCGTCGCTATCGCCATCATCACTATCGTCCGGCTCTTCGGTCGGCTCATCATCATCTCCACCGTCAGCCTCAGTGGCGTCGCCGCCGGCAGAGGCTTCGGTGGGCTCAGCGTCGTCGCCACCATCGGTATCGTCATCATCGTCATCGTCGTCGTCATCCCCGCCGCAGGCGGCCAGCAGTCCCCCGACCACCGGCGTCGCCAGGCCGAGGGCTACGGCGCGCGTCAAGAGCGTGCGGCGCGTCAGCAAGCGCCAGTCGAAGCTCGTCGCATGCCGGGTCTCGCGTTCGTGATCGCTTGTCATTCGACCTACTCCTCCTCAGAGTTCGAGCGATTTCGGTGCGCCTCGCTCACGGGCGCTGTGGCGACCGGTAGAGCGCTACCGGGAACCAGCGCGGTTGCGCACGCGCGCCGCCATCTCTTCGTCGATGCCGCGCTGCCAGTCACGGTTATGCGGATCGGACACACTCACCTGCAAGTCTCCAATGCCTTCGATAGACATCGAGATCTGATCGCCGTCTTGCATCGCTCCAAGTCCCTGATGGTTAGTGCCGCAGATGAGCACATCGCCGGGCACGAGCGTCATGAAGCCGGTTACGTAGGACAGGATCTCGACGACCGAGTACTCCATGTCGTCGGTCGAGTAGTTCTGGCGCGGCTCGCCATTGACAGTAAGCGTGACCTGCAGCTTCTGCGGGTCCGCGATCTCGTCGGTCGTCACAATAGCCGGACCGAGTGGCGTGAAAGTGTCAAACGACTTACCGATGCGGCTTGGCCCGATGCGGCCCATGCCGCGGCCGGAGACGTCGATGCCGCAGCTATAGCCGGCTAGCACATCAAGCGCGCTCTCGTCAGCCGGCAGGTCCTTGGCCCGCTTGCCAACGATGAGCGCCAGCTCGGCCTCATGGTGGAAAATCGTCGCCTCGTGCGCAGGCAGTACGACCGTGCCGCCGGGGCCGATAACCGACTCCGGGCTCTCGAGGAACAAATCCTGCTTCTGCCGGTCGCCGTCCATGCCCTCGCGGTAATTGCCGAACGCCGCGATCAGCTTCGGCGGCCGCGGGACTGGCGCTTGCAAGGCCGGCATTGGCTCAGCGGTCCCGGACTGCGCCAGCTCCTCAAGCTGGCTCCGGCGCTCGTGGAAGACAGCCAGCACCCGCGGCATGCGGTCCTTGGCCGTCCGGAAGCGGATGTCGTCGAAGACGGAGGATGTGTCGACGAAGCCGTTGTCTGTCTGGACGCCGATGCGATCGTCGGCGGTAAGAACGAGTCTCATCTGGCCTAACCTCCGTTGCCCTGCGCGGGCGCTTCCTGACCCTGGGCGCGAACCCTGGCGGCCATCTCTTCATCGACACCACGCTGCCACTGGCGCGCGTCGCTATCGCGAACATTGAGCGTGAACGAGCCGATGCCCGACACCGACGTGACGACCACATCGCCATCCTGCATGGCCCCAAGGCCCTGGTGATTCGTTCCGCAGCAGATGACATCGCCGGGGTTGAGCGTTGTGATCGACGAGATATATGCGAGCAGCTCATCGATCGGGCGTTCGATATCGCTGGTGTTGTAATCCTGACGCAGTTCGCCATCGACGTGGACGGTGATGTGCTGGTCGTAGAGCTCGCCGATCTCGTCCGGAGTGCTGATCCAGGGCCCGAATCCGGCGAATGTGTCGAAGGACTTGCCCAGGAAGCTGTTGATGCCTTCACGCCCGAGCCCGCGGGCGGAGACGTCGTTGAAGACCGTATATCCGAAGATCGCGTCCATCGCGTCGTCGCGGCTCAGGTCCTTTGACTCCTTGCCGATAACGAGCGCGATCTCTGCCTCGTGGTGAAAGATCGACGCCTCGTGCGGCGGCAGGATCACGGTATCGCCGTCGCCGGAGATGCCCTCGGGCGACTTGAAGAAGATATCCATGATCTGCTGCGGGCGGTCGGTGCCTTCGCGGTAGTTGCCGATCATGCAGATGATCTTTGTCGGTCTGGCCAACGGCGAGTGCAGGTCAACGTCATCGAGCGACTTGCCGCCGCCACTCGCCGACCTACTCTCCAGCTCAGACTTCAGTTCATCAAAGTGCGTTATCAAATCCGGCAGCAGGTCCGCCGCGTCTAGCGGGTCATACTGCTCGAGCAGATCTGTGATGTCTACAACGGTATCGTCACTGGCGACGACTCCCATGCGATCATCATCGAATCTGGCAATGCGCATCGAGGTTCCTCTCGCTACTCGCCATGCCTGAATTGGCAGATGCGCGATGCTCCCACAGTTCTAGAATCTTGTCAACATGTTGTATACATATTGCCGACGGCTCGCGTGCAATCTCGCTGGCACGGATGCCCAAGCTTGAGCACGCGCGTGCGGACACGCTCACGACGGCACTTCCCGTCGACGCGGTATAGTCAGTAGTAGCAGTTATGAATCCAGGTACCCCTAACGCCGAGACGGCAGATGCACATCGGGAACCTGCCCGCCGGTGAAGCACGCAGAGTGCGGCCCAATTCGCACGCGAGAGCTGGTGTGTGGACTACTGCGAGGCGACGAGATCGATCCACGTTCAGGTCAGGGAAGGCATCAGGTTGGCGATATCAGACATCTCAGACGCGCTCAGCGCCCTGGAGCCTTACAGGAAACGTTTCAGTCACCTCAACCGCAACGCCGACCTGATCCACGCGACGATCCGCGAAGCCATACTCGACAGCCAGCTCGAATCCGGCACCTGGCTGCGCGAAGAAGAGGTAGCGCGCTACTTTGGCGTCAGTCGCACGCCTGTGCGTGAGGCGCTCCAGATCCTGAGAGTCGACGGGCTTGTCGAAGCCCTGCCGAATCAAGGCGCGCGCGTCGCGGCGCTAACGACCGAAGATGTGCTCGCCCTCTACTTGGTGCGCGAGGTGCTCGACGGCTTGGCCGCCCGCCTGGCTGCCAACCGCGCCACCCAGGATCAGCTTGACGAACTCGTGAGTATCAACGACGCGATGGCCTGCGCCAGCGAGCAGAGCGACCTCGCCAACGTCGCGAATTTCAACCTGCAGTTCCACGTACAGCTGCGACGGACGGCAGGAAACACCTACCTCAGCCGCTTTATGGAACAGGTTGAGCACGCCGTCCGGCGGTCGTCCGAGACGATCTTCGCCTACCCCGGCCACCCCGACAACTCGGTCAAAGAGCACCGCGAGCTCATCGACGCGATCCGTGCGGGAGACTCAGCGACCGCCGAGACACTCGCCATCGAACACGTCCGCACCGCGCGACGCCTCAAGCTGCAGATGCTGATGGAAGGGTTCTAAACGAATCGACCCCGAACCGTGCGGTCCGGGGTCACTCCGTGCGGAACTTCGTCTCAAAGGTCTAGTGCGCGCCTGCTACACATCCAGATTCGCGACTTCGCGCGCATGGGTCTGGATGAAGCGCTTGCGTGGCGGAACCGAGCTACCCATCAGCATGTCGAAGGTCTCGTCGGCGCGAACGGCGTCGTCGATCGTCACCTGGACGAGTGTGCGCTGATCGGCGTCCATCGTCGTGTCCCAGAGCTGGTCGGCGTTCATCTCGCCGAGGCCCTTGTAGCGCTGGACCTCGTAGCGCTTCCCTTCGAGCTCTTTCATCTGCACTGCTAACTCGGCGTCGCTGTGGATCCACTCGAGGTTGCTGCCCTGGCGGATCGAGTAGAGCGGCGGCTGGGCGATGTAGAGGTAGCCGTCGACGATCAGGCTCTCGAGGTGTCTGAAGAAGAAGGTCAGTAGCAACGTCCGGATGTGCGCTCCATCGACATCGGCATCGGTCATGATGATGATCTTGTGATAGCGCAGGTTTGTCGGGTCGAACTGCTCGCCAATAGACGTGCCTAGCGCCGTGATCAACGCCCGGATCTCGGCGTTCTGGAGCATCTTGTCCAGCCGCGCCTTCTCGACATTCAGGATCTTGCCACGCAACGGCAGGATCGCCTGGTAGCGCCGGTCGCGGCCCTGCTTGGCCGTGCCGCCGGCCGAGTCACCCTCGACGATGAAGAGCTCCGCCCGGCTCGGATCGCGTTCGGAACAATCCGCCAGCTTGCCCGGCAGCGAAAAGGTCTCGAGCGCGCCTTTGCGCTGGACGAGCTCGCGGGCCTTGCGGGCGGCTTCACGGGCGCGGGCGGCGTTGATGCACTTCTCGACAATGCGGCGCGCCTGCTGGGGCTGCTCGCCGAGCTCCTGGCCGAGGTACTCGTTGACGACGGACTGCACGGCGCCAGCCATGTCGGCATTGCCGAGCTTGCCCTTCGTCTGGCCCTCGAACTGCGGCTCCGGCAGCTTGACGCTGACGATGGCCGTCAGGCCCTCGCGGACATCGTCGCCGGAGAGGTTGGGATCGTTCTCTTTCAGCAGGCCGTTCTTGCGCGCGTAGTCGTTGACGGTCCGGGTGAGCGCAGCCTTGAAGCCGGTCAGATGTGTGCCGCCGTCGATCGTATTGACGTTGTTCGCGAAGGTGTGCGTCGACTCGGCATAGCTGTCGTTGTACTGTAGCGCCACCTCGACGACGTAATCCCCGACCTCCCGGTTGATATAGAACGGGATCGGGTTGACGACGTTCTTGGTGCGATTCAGGTGTCGCACGTAGGACTGGATGCCACCCTCGAAGTAGAAGGTGGCTTCACGGTCGGTCTCCTCCTCGATCAAGGTGATCTTGAGCCCCCGCGTCAGGTAGGCCAGCTCACGCAAGCGAGTCGCCAGTGTGTCGTAGTCGTATTCGAGCTCGTCGAATATCTGCCGGTCGGGCATCCAGTGCTGGGTCGTGCCCGTTTGGCTCTTGGGAACCTTCTTGACCCGTTCGACCTCAGTAACCGGCTTGCCGTACTCATACCGCTGCCGGAATAGCCCGCCATTCTGGCGGACTTCGGTCACACACCACTCAGAGAGGGCATTGACGACCGAGACGCCGACACCGTGCAGGCCGCTCGACATGCGATAGCCCTCGCCGCCGAACTTGCCGCCGGCGTGAAGCGTCGTCATGACCACCTCGAGCGCCGACTTGTTCATCTTGGCGTGCATGCCGGTTGGGATGCCGCGGCCATCGTCGACAACGGTCACCGAGCTATCCGGGTGGATTGTCACTGAGATCGTCGTGGCCACTTCGGCGACCGCCTCGTCGACGGCATTGTCGACCACCTCATAGATCAGGTGGTGCAACCCGCGCTGGTCGGTCGAGCCGATGTACATACCGGGCCTGCGCCGGACGGCTTCGAGCCCTTCAAGAACCTGGATACTGCTTGCGTCGTAGACTGGTTTTGGTGCTTTCTGAGCCAAACTTATGCTCCTCCTGAAGTCATGCGTTACGCCGTCGCGGGCGCTTCAACTGCCTCGCCCAGATCAACGACTGCGGCGCGGTCTTCGTAATAGATCATTCCGGCGGCGATCATCCCGGTCGACACGAAGGCGTGTCCGACGATGGCGATCATTGTGCCCGGCGCAACTGTTGCGAGCAGCCGCCAGAAATAGGGGAATCCTCCAGTCACAATCATGAAACTGACGATAAATGCAAGCGATTGCCAACCGTAGGCGCGGACGACGCGATAGCTGGAACGTAGTGCCTGGGCCGCCGTCGCCCCGTCGAGAACGATGGCGTAGGCGGAAAAGAAGAAGAGCACGAAGCCCACGCCAATTGGGATAAACATCAAGAACAGCAGTAGATCCATCGTGCCGGAGCCAAAGTAGAGAAATGCGCCCTGGGCCACGATCAACGGCCAGCTAATCAACGTCATCAGCCCGGCGCTCGCCAGTATCCACAAGACGAGCCGGTAGCCGGCGGTCACAGTCTCGTGGAAGTCGAAATGCATCTGCCGGTCACGGGCCACATCGCCAACCGCGATCAGGAATGCGGAGCCAATCAGATATCCGGCCGCCAGGAGCAGCGGCGCGAGCACCGCCAGCAACCACCACGGGCCGCCGGAAAGCTCCGGACTCCAACCGTCGACGCGAATCGACTCATCCGTCACCAGCGACGGCAAGAACGTTGGCATCCGGATCGTGAATAGCTGAAAACTCAATAGTTCGGCCAGGTTGTACGATGCCTGATCCTCCAGAATTTGCGCCGAGGAATCCCCGACCAACTCAACGGGCCGGACGAAATCGGCCAGCTGCAAGAACAGCGGCGACGCCGTCACCTTGAGCCCAAGCCACAGGTAGAGATCGAGCAGGATTGGCCCGAGCACGATCCAGGGCCGCGCGAGCAGCCGCGTGAACGCCACGCCGATTGTCTCGATGACGCCGGGCAATTCGTCCACGTTCCTGGATTGCGCTTCAAGCTCTCGATCCCACATTGCTGCCGCTGATCGCTCCTAGCTCCAGCCCAGTTCGTCAAGCCGTTCCTCGCCGATGCCGAAATGGTGCGCAACCTCATGGATCACGGTAATCCGCACCTGCTCGGCGATCTCTTCCGGCGAGGCGCACGATTGCTCGATTGGCCGTTTGAAGATCGTTATCTTGTCCGGCGGCACCAGAAAGTAGCCGCCATCCCGAGCCGTCAGTGGGATACCCTCATACAAGCCATAGAGCGTCCCGCCGTCACCCAGCCCGGCTTCTTCGAGCTGATCGTTCGTGGGCCATGCTTCGATGACGACGTCAACGTTGTCCAGCATCTCGAGGATCACTGCGGGAAGCTCATCGAGCACGTCGACTACCAGCGACTCGAACTGCTCATCGGTAAGCCGCAACGTGGCGTCCTTCACTCTCTCGCATAACCTCCTAATTCTACCATTTTTGCCGTTCGTACGCAGAATTTGGCCAACCGCCCAGCGTATGCCCGCGCCGCGTCACGGCGCGCGAAACAGCCCGCAGTTGAGCCGTACACTCGCCCGTACTATATTCATGACCAATTCGATAGAAACGGGGAGTACAGCACCGATGAACGACCAAACGACCAGCGTCGCCGCCATTCTCGACGCGGCTAAAACGGCCGGGCGGGACTCGCTATCCGCCGCCGACGCGCGCGCGCTCTGCCTGGCCTACGGCATTCCCGTCCCGGACGAAGGGCTGGCGACCTCGGCCGACGAAGCAGCCACGGTCTCGGCTGAGATCGGCTACCCCGTCGTCATGAAGATCGAGTCCCCCGACATCCTCCACAAATCCGATGCCGGTGGCGTTGTCGTGGGCGTCGACTCGGAAGACGCCGCCCGCGCCGCCTACGACCAGATCATCGCCAATGCCACTGCCCACGATGCTGACGCGGCCGTCGATGGCGTGCAGGTCCAGCAACAAGCGTCCGGCGACCTCGAAGTCATCGTCGGCGCGGTCACTGACCCGAGCTTCGGCAAGCTCGTCGCGTTCGGGCTCGGCGGCGTGCTCGTCGAGGTCATGCGGGACGTTACATTCCGGCTCGCGCCGGTTGCTGCTGAGGACGCGGCCGGCATGCTCACTAGCGTCCGCGGCGCCGAGATTCTCGATGGCGTCCGGGGTCAAGCCGGCGTCGACCGTGCCGCGCTCGCTGGCATCATCGAGGCCGTCGGCAAGCTGGTCAGCGACCACCCCGAGATCAGCGAGGTCGATCTCAACCCGGTCCTCGCCTCGCCAGATGGGGCCATCGCCGTCGACGCGCGCATTCTGCTCGACTTCGATCAGCAACCGGCACGCTACCGACCAGGCCAGGAGGAGATCCTGACGGCCATGCGACGGATCATGCAGCCGGACGCCGTCGCCGTGATTGGCGCGTCGCCCGAAGCCGGCAAGATCGGCAACTCGGTCATGAAGAACCTGATCAACGGCGGCTACGAGGGTGAGATCTACCCGATCCACCCACGCGCCGAAGAGGTCGAAGGCCGCAAGGCCTACACCAGCGTCACCGAGATCGACGGCCAGGTCGATGTCGCGGTCTTCTGTATCCCCGCGCCGCTGGTGCCGCGTGTCCTCGAAGAGGTCGGCCAGAAGGAGATCCCCGGCGCGGTCCTGATCCCCTCCGGCTTCGCCGAGGTCGGCGAAGAGGAGCTACAACAGCAGGCGCTGGATGTGGCCCGCAAACACAACATCCGTCTGATGGGACCCAACATCTACGGCTTCTACTACACCCACAAGAACCTTTGCGCCACCTTCTGCACGCCCTACGACGAACGCGGCAGCGTCGCGCTCTCGTCGCAATCCGGCGGCGTCGGCATGGCGATCATCGGCTTCAGCCGCACCAATCAGATGGGTGTCTCAGCCATCGTCGGACTGGGCAACAAGGCCGACATCGACGAGGATGACCTGCTGACCTTCTTCGAGCAGGACGACAACACCCAGGTCGTCGCCATGCACGTCGAAGATCTGAAGGACGGCCGCTCGTTTGCGGAGGTGGCATCACGGGTTACCAAGCAGAAGCCGGTCGTCGTGCTCAAAGCCGGGCGCACATCGCTCGGCGCGCGCGCCGCCCGCTCGCATACCGGGGCGCTCGCCGGCGACGATCAGATCTATGACGACGTGCTGCGCCAGAGCGGCGTCATCCGGGCGATGACGCTGAACGACATGCTCGAGTACGCGCGCGGGCTACAGGTGCTGCCGACGCCGCAGGGCGAGAACATCCTGATCCTCACCGGGGCCGGCGGCTCCGGCGTGCTGCTCTCCGACGCCTGCGCCGACAATGGGCTCTCCCTTATGTCAATGCCCGACGACCTCGACGCGGCCTTCCGCGAGTACATCCCGCCCTTCGGAGCGTCCGGTAACCCGGTCGACATCACCGGCGGCGAGCCGCCGACGACCTACCAGAACACGATCCGGCTGGCGCTGGAGGATGAGCGCGTCCATGCGCTGGTCCTCGGCTACTGGCACACGATCATCACGCCACCGATGGTCTTCGCCGATCTATTGAGCGAGGAGATCGAACGCGCGCGCGGCAAGGGCATCCACAAGCCCGTCGTCGCGTCGCTGGTCGGCGATGTCGAGGTCGAGGACGCCGCCCGGAAGCTCATGGAGCACGATATCCTGGCCTACCCCTATGAAGCGGAGAAGCCGGTTGCCGTGCTGGCCGCGAAGTACCGTTGGGCACGTCAGGCAGGTTTGATCTGAGATACGCCCCAGGCGGCGCGTTGCATTGGCGGCGCCGCCCGGGGCATCAATCCTCAAACCAGCGAGACCTGGATGGACACCACCGACAAGCTCTGGTATTTTGTATACCACGGTACATGCACGCACTATTGGCGCATCGTTTCAGCGTCTAGCAGGTAGCTCCAGGTGTCGGCCTTTCAACTGCCAGTCCAGCCCATCGCTCCAAACTTCAGCCTCAAGGACCGCGTCTACGAGGCATTGCGCGAGACGATCGCCGGTATGGATATCTACGCCGGCGACGATGAGCTGCGGCTGGACGAGCGCCAGCTCGCCGAAGACCTCGGCGTCAGCCGCACCCCGGTGCGCGAGGCCATCGCCCGGCTGGAGCAGGAAGGGCTGCTCCGCACCGTACCCCGGCGGGGCGTCTTCGTTGCCCGGAAATCGAAGATCGAGATTCTCGAGATGATAACCATCTGGGCAGCGCTCGAAAGCATGGCCGCCCGCCTGACGACCGAACGGGCGTCAGACGACGAGATCGCCAGCCTGCGAGCGCTCTTTGCGACCATCGAGGGCGAGACCGCGCGCGCCAACATCGACGAATACTCGGCGATGAACATTCGCTTCCACCAGGCAATCATCCGTCTTAGCAAGTCGCAGCTCATGGAGGCGATGACCGAGACGCTCTTCATTCACATGCGCGCCATCCGGGCGCGGACGATCGGCGAGGATGACCGTGTCCAGCGCTCGATCATCGACCACATGAACATCATCACGGCGCTGGAGGAGCGCGACGCTGAGCTGGCCGAGCGCTTGACGCGCGAACACACGCTCGGGCTCGCGGCGCACGTCGAAAGGAACGTGACCTACTTGGACTAAGATCCGCTCAACAGAGCTTCGGATTGACGCCACCTGAGATCGCAGGGAGAGGGACATGGCTGACACAGCGACACAGACACCGGCTGCCGAGCCAGCCGCAACGGGCGCGTTGACCGATGGGTTTAACCTCGTCATCGACGCCCTCAAGCTCAACGACATCAACACCATCTACAACGTACCGGGCATTCCGATCACGGACCTTGGCCGGCTCATGCAGGCATCCGGGATGCGGGTGCTCTCATTCAGGCACGAGCAGAACGCGGGCTACGCGGCGTCGATAGCTGGCTATCTCACTCAGAAGCCCGGCATCTGTATGACCGTATCCGCGCCCGGTTTCCTCAACGGTCTGACGGCGCTGGCTCATGCAACGACCAACTGCTTCCCGATGATCCTGATCAGCGGCTCGTCGGAGCGTGAGATCGTTGACTTGCAGCAGGGCGACTATGAGGAGATGGATCAGCTCGCCATCGCGAAGCCGCACTGCAAAGCGGCTTACCGCATTCTCCATGCCGAAGACATCGGCATCGGGATTGCCCGTGCCATCCGCACCGCCGTCTCCGGCCGCCCGGGCGGCGTCTACCTCGATCTACCGGGCAAGCTCCTGGGCCAGACGTTGGACGCCGCCAAAGGGGCGGCGTCGCTAGTCAAGGTCATCGATCCCGCGCCGCGCCAGCTTCCCGCGCCGGACGCTGTCGAACGCGCGCTCGATGTGCTCCGCAACGCCAAACGCCCGCTGATCATTCTCGGCAAGGGCGCGGCCTACTCTCAGGCCGACGACGAGATACGCGAGCTCGTCGAAACGAGCGGCATGCCGTACCTGCCGATGAGCATGGCCAAGGGGCTGTTGCCGGACACGCATCCGCAGTGTGCGAGCGCCGCCCGCTCATTGGTCCTCAAAGAGTCGGACGTCGTGCTCCTGATCGGGGCGCGCCTGAACTGGCTGCTGTCACACGGCAAGGGCAGGACCTGGGGCGACGCGCCGAAGAAGTTTGTCCAGATCGACATCGAGCCGCGCGAGATGGACAGCAACGTCGAGATCGCCGCGCCACTGGTCGGCGACATCGGCTCATGTGTTGCGGCGTTGCTCGCGGGCATGAAGAAGGGCTGGACGCCGCCACCGGCCGACTGGACCGCCGAGGTCGGCGACAAAGTCGAGACGAACGTCGCCAGAATCGCGCCGCGTTTGCAGAACACCAATGTGCCGATGGACTTCCACGGGGCGCTCGGCGCGCTCCGCACGATCATCAGCGAGCGGCCCGACACGATCCTCGTCAACGAGGGCGCGAACACGCTTGACTTCGCCCGCATGGTGATCGACATCCATCAGCCGCGCAAACGCCTCGACGTCGGCACCTGGGGCGTCATGGGCATCGGCATGGGCTACGCCATAGCCGCTGCCGTCGAGACCGGCAGCCCGGTGCTGGCGGTCGAAGGCGATAGCGCGTTCGGCTTCTCCGGCATGGAGATCGAAACGATCTGCCGGTACAACCTGCCGGTCTGCGTCGTCGTCTTCAACAATGGCGGCATCTACCGGGGCTCCGACGTCAACCCATCCGGCGGCGAGGATGTCGCCACAACCGTCTTCGTCAAGGGCGCGCGCTACGACAAGATGATGGAAGCGTTCGGCGGCGTCGGCATGCATGTCACCTCGCGCGACGAGTTAATCCAAGCTGTGAACACTGCCCTGGAGTCAGGCAAGCCGACGTTGGTAAATGCCGTGATTGACGAAAACGCCGGGACCGAGAGTGGCCGCATCGGTAACCTCAACCCGCAGAGCGTCGTCACCAAGAAGTAGCCGATCACTAATTGATCGAGGAGAGAAGGAGCAAGGAGATCATGGGGAAAGCACTCGAAGGCGTTCGTATTCTGGACATGACTCACGTGCAATCAGGACCAACCTGCACCCAGCTGCTGGCCTGGTTCGGCGCGGACGTGATCAAGGTCGAGCGGCCGGGCTCCGGCGACGCAACCCGCGGGCAGTTGCGCGACGTGCCGGACGCCGACAGCCTGTATTTCACGATGCTGAATCACAACAAGCGCAGCGTGACGCTCAACACCAAGACCGAGTCCGGCAAGCAGATCTTCGCCAAGCTCATCGAAGAGTGCGATGTGCTGGTCGAAAACTTCGCGCCCGGCGCAATCGACCGCATGGGCTTCCCCTGGGAGAAGATCCAGGAGATCAACCCGCGCATGATCTACGCGTCGATCAAGGGCTTCGGGCCTGGCCCATATGAGGACTGCAAGGTCTACGAGAACATCGCCCAGAGCACCGGCGGCTCGGCATCGACAACCGGCTTCCTCGACGGGCCACCGACCGTCACCGGCGCGCAGATCGGCGACTCCGGGACGGGTCTCCATCTCGCGTTCGGCATCGTCACGGCGCTCTTCCATCGCGAGCAGTCTGGCAAGGGCCAGCGCGTCGAAGTCGCCATGCAGGACGCCGTCCTCAACCTCTGCCGGGTGAAGCTGCGCGATCAGCAGCGCCTCGAGCATGGACCGCTCACCGAGTACAGCCAGTTCGGGCAAGGCATCGAGTTCGGCGAGGCGACGCCGCGGGCCGGCAACGATTCCGGTGGCGGCCAGCCGGGCTGGATTCTCAAGTGCAAGGGCTGGGAGACCGACCCCAACGCCTACGTCTACTTCATCACCCAGGCCGCCGTCTGGGGCAACATCTGCGACCTGATCGGCAAGCCGGAGTGGAAAGAAGATCCCGACTACGCCACCCCGAATGCACGCCTGGACAAGATCCCTCAGATCTTCGATACGATCGAGGAATGGACGAAGACGCTCGGCAAGTTCGAGGTCATGGCCCAGGCCAACCCGCTCAACATCCCCTGCGGGCCGATTCTCTCGATGAAGGAGCTGTCTGAGGAACCGTCACTGCGCGCCACCGGCACCGTCGTCGAGGTCGACCACCCGACGCGCGGCAAGTATCTGACAGTCGGCAACCCGGTGAAATTGTCGGAGTCGCCGTCTGACGTCGTTCGCTCGCCGCTGCTGGGCGAGCACACCGATGAGATCCTCAAGTCCGTGATCGGCTACGGCGACGAGGAGATTGCCGCCGCGCGCGACGAAGGCGCAATCTAGAAGTTTGCGAGATCCGCAGGGTGGGACTCGTTCCCGCCCTGCAACCTCCCTCGATCTTGAGTCCGACACTATTTGGCGAATGCGCCAGCCAATAGCTCCCGGCCAATCGGGAGCGCTGCAACGCTACCCGCGCCGCCGTTCTCGACGATGACGGCTGTGACGTAGGTTCGCTCGCCGTCCGTCGCGTAGCCGACGAACCAGGCGTGTGGCTCACCGCCGCCGCCGACCTCCGCCGTGCCGGTCTTGCCACCGACAGTCAGGCCTTCAATCTGCGCCCCGGCGGCGTAGCCATAGCTGGCCGAGGCAACCATCAGCTGCTGCATTGCTTCGGCCGACTCCGCGCTCATCGGATCGCGCCAACGCTCCGGCATGTGCTGCTCAACCACCTCACCGTCGCCGTTCACTATCGAGTCGACCAGGTAGGGTTCCATAATCTCGCCACCGTTCGCGATGGCCGCGCCGATCAGGGCCATCTGCAATGGCGTCACCAGCAGCTCGCCCTGTCCGAAGGCGGTATCTGCCACGAGCGTCCGGCTATCTACCAGCCGGCTCTCTGGCGCGGTCAGCTGGCTTGCGGTCGCGCCGACGTCTATCGGCGGCTCTTCGCCAAAGCCGAAGCGGTTGGCGTACTCCTGGAGTACATCAGCCCCGATCTCCAGACCGATACGGGCGAAGACGACGTTGAGCGAGTAAGCGAACGACTCTTCGAGCGTCCAATCAACGCGCGACTCGTCGGGCCGATTCTGCTCAATGATGACTCGGCCATCGACCTCGAGAATGCCCTCGTCGCGATAGAACGTCTCAGGCGTCGACGTGCCGCTATCGACTACCGCCGATGCGGTGAGCATCTTGAAGGTCGAGCCCGGCACATAGAGGCCATCGACCGCGCGCAAAACGAGCGGCGCGTCGCTGCGCTCAACGAGCTGCTGCCAGTAGGCGCTGACCTCGGTCAGCCGTTGCTCGGTCGTGTCGCCATCGGTGTAGAGCCGGTTGGGATCGTAGGTCGGTGTTCCCGCCAGGGCAACGACAGCGCCGGTCTCGGCGTCGAGCAATACGGCTGCGCCCCGCCGGTCGCCGAGCATGTCCACGGCCAGCTGCTGGAGCCCAATGTCAACCGTCAGATTGAGGTCATACCCGGGCTGGTCCTGATAGAGCACGCCATCAAGCCACTCGAGGACCGGGTTCTCGCCTTCGCGTCCAGCAAGCTCATCGTCGTAGGCGGCCTCCAGGCCGGTCGATCCGTAGAGCAGCGGCGAGTAGTAGCCGACCAGGCCATGCGCCGCCGGCGCGGGATACGAACGATAGGTCTCCTCGCCCGCGCCGAGCTGCTCGACAAGCACGACGCCGTTGCGGTCATAGATCGCGCCCCGGTTCTCAGTGTTCCCGATCAGGCGCTCGCGCGGATTCTGGACGACCTGTCCGTCCGGTGTGATCTCCTGCCGGTCGAGTGTGCGGCTGCTCTGAACGATCTGCACCCGCACGAGCTGCACGCTGATCAGCGCGAACGCGACGAGCAGGATCGTGGCGAGGCGCAGCGTCGAGCGGTTGAAGACCGAGAAATAGCGTGTCCCGCCCGGCCACCAGGCGATGGTCAGCAATACGCCCGTCGCGGCCAGCGCCTCCAGCCAGCGCCGGTCGGACCACTCCGAGCCGGCAGTCAGCCCGTAGACGATGGCGGCCAGCGCCGCCGTCATGCACACGATACGCAGCGCGCTCCGCATCAGGCAGTCCGCCGGGGATCGGACACGCGCAAGAGGAGACCGATGATCAGGAAGTTTGAGAGCAATGAGCTGCCACCAGCGCTGACGAACGGCAAGGTGATACCGGTCAGCGGGATTAGACGCACTGTCCCGCCGAGAATGATCAGCGTCTGAATCGCCAGAATCGACGTCAACCCAGCCGCCAGATAGCGCCCGAAAGGGTCCCGCGCCTGCATCGCAATGAAGAATCCACGAAAGACCAGGATGAGAAAGAGCATCAGAATTGCGAAGGTCCCAAGCAGTCCCAGCTCCTCCCCCACGGCGGCAAAGACGTAGTCGCTATGGACCTCGGGGATGAAGCCCGGACTACCGAATGCCAGGCCGCTGCCGAAGAGGCCGCCACTGGCCATCGCGTACTCGGATTGCACCTGTTGGAAGCCGGTGTCGAGGGGGTCCTGCCAGGGATCGAGCCAGTTCTGGACACGCAGCTGCACCCGTCCAAACTGCTGATACGCCAGGACGACCGCTCCGGCGAACGAGAGCAGCCCGACGAGGACATAGCTCAACCGCCCGCTCGCGACGTAGATCATCGCAAGCAGCACGCCGAAGAAGAGCAGCGCAGTGCCGAGATCGTTCTGGGCCACGACGACCAGCATCGAGAACGCCCACATGACGACGATCGGCATGAGATACGGAATCGGTGGGAAGTTGAACGGGCCGACCCGGTACTTCGCCACGATCAAATCCTCATTCTCGGCCAGATAGGCAGCCAGAAAGACGACCAGTCCGATCTTCGCGATCTCTGACGTCTGCACGGTGAACGGGCCGACGCTGAGCCAGAGGCGCGCGCCCTTGACCTCGGTCCCGAAGATCATCGTGACGATCATCAGTAGAATCGAGCCGACGGCCCAGGTGTATTTGTAGCGTCGCAACCAGTCCAGCCGCCGGATGAAGACGACGACGAAGGCCAGCATCCCGAGTCCCACCCAGAGATAGAGCAGCTGGCGCTCCGGCAAGAGCGCGTAGCCCGGCCCCAGCGCCGCCAGCGCCGGTTCGAGGCGCTGGATGACCAGCAGCCCGACGCCGCAGAGGAGCGCCGTCAGCGGGAAGATCACCTGGTCACCGGCGAACTTGGTGACGCTGAACCAGAGCGAGATCGCAATGACTGCACCCATGAACGCGATGGAAATCCAGATATCGCGCCAGTCCCAGTCCAGCGTGCCGGTCGACGCGAGGTAGATCGTGAGCAGGCCGATGATCGTCGCCAGCGAGGGCACGATCAGCAGCTGGAACTCGGTAAAGCGGAACCTGCCGATCATGCTGTCGGGCGCTCATGGCGGTAGCGCTCAGCAACCGGTCCCAACCGCTCCCAGACATCCTTGGCAATCGCCTCCGGCGCGGTGATGATCGCGTCGTCAAGCGCGTGGCCGCAACCGGCGTCGCATGTGTGCGAATCCAGGCTGGCCAGCGCCGCGACGATGCCGGCGACGTCGGACGCCATCGCCAGCAGATTGGCGACGACGAGCTCAACGCTGACATCCTCCTCGGTATGCCAAACATCGTAATCGGTAACCATCGCAAGGCAGGCGTAGCAGAGCTCGGCTTCCCGCGCGAGACGCGCCTCCGGGAAGGCCGTCATGCCGATAACAGAAGCGCCCCACCCCCGAAAGAGCTCCGACTCCGCCCGTGTCGAGAATTGCGGCCCCTCGATACAGACATAGGTCCCGCCCGCGGTGACGCCAAGCTCCGACGCTGACAGCGCCGCCTCGACGACCTGAGCTGAGAACGCGGGGCAGAACGGATCGGCAAGCGACACATGGGCAACCGCGCCGTTCCCGAAGAAGCTGCGCTCGCGCGCCACCGTACGGTCGATCAGGTTGTCTGGCACACAGAAGGTGCGCGGGGCTACCTGCTCTTGCAGGCTGCCCACGGCGCTCACCGAGAGCAGCCGCGTGACACCGAGCGACTTGAGCGCGTAGATATTGGCGGCGTATGGCACTTCGTGCGGAGCGAGCCGGTGACCAGCGCCATGGCGCGCGATGAAGGCCACGCTGCGGCCGCCAAGCGTACCGACGACGATGTCACTCGACGGCACACCATAGGGCGTATCCGGC
Organism: Chloroflexia bacterium; assembly: GCA_030431755.1. Taxonomy (GTDB): domain Bacteria; phylum Chloroflexota; class Chloroflexia; order Thermomicrobiales; family CFX8; genus JAUIIK01. The sequence continues at coordinate 24,021 of JAUIIK010000001.1, read as the reverse complement.
CGCAAGGTCGCCGCCTGTTCAAATCCGGGCAGCTCGTAGAGCCCACTGCCACCGACGATGCCGAGTTCCGCGCCTACACTCACGACCGATGCTCCCTGTCGCTGCGGGCTTGAGTCTACTCCGCGACCCGTTGGCGAGTAGCGCCTATATAATCCGCAGTCGGGGCCAGCGTTAGCCGGGATCGCTAAGTGTCACAGCAACAGACGCCGGAACAATCCAAGCATTCGTCGCGACGAGCGCCACTATTGTCAGGCCTCCGGGTCATCGCGATTCTCTCCGTCATCTTTCTCGTCTGGTCGACAGCCCGGCTCGAGCCGTGGAACCGTGAGCCACCACGGGTCGACGCGCGCGAATCCGAAATCCCGTGGACGGCGGTCAACCCGATCGGCGTCAATACCTTTCTGGCACGCGAGGTCGAACCGTGGAAACGCGAGCGCACGCTCGAGATGGCCAGCGACGCCGGCGTGGGCTGGATCAAGGAGCACTTCGCCTGGCGGGCCATCGAGACCGAGCGCGACTCCTACTGGGACACCGTCTTCCAGCAGGACGCCTGGGCAAAGTACGACGCGATTGTCGACGCCGCCGAGCGCCACGGCTTGCGCATCATCGCCAGGATCGACCTCGCGCCACAGTGGGCGCGGCCGATCGGCTCCGACCACACCGCCCCGCCGTCCGACAACGCCGAGTTCGCCGAGTTCATTGGCGACTTCGTCGAGCGCTACAAGGGCCGGGTGCAGTTCATCCAGATCTGGAACGAGCCCAATCTCGCGGCGGAATGGGGCGGCGAGATCGATCCTGAAGGCTACGCCGAGCTGCTGCGCGTCGCGGCAGCTGCCGCGCGTGCCGTCGATCCGGACATCGTCATCCTGTCTGCGCCACTTGCGATGACGACCGAGAACTCGGAGCGGGCCATGGACGACCTGAGCTACTGGCAGGCCCTCTATGACGCCGGCGCTGGGCTCTCCTTCGACATTATGGCCGCCAACGCCTACGGCCTCGACCAGCGCTACGACGCTGCCCCAGACTCCAGCCAGCTCAACATCCGCCGCATTGAGCTGATCCGGCAGATCGCGGTTGCCAATGGCGACGCCGGCAAAGCCATCTGGCTCAACGAGTATGGGTGGAACGCCGCCCCGGCCACCTTCGCTCCGGAGGACTTGACGTGGTCGCGCGTGCCGGAGACCGAGCAGGCCGAGTGGACCGCCGACGGCGTCCGTTATCTGCGTGATTCCCATGCCTGGTTCGGTGTCGCGAACACCTGGTACTTCAGGCAGGTCGGTGATATCTCACTCGACCGCTCCGACTACTACTTTCGCGCCGTCGATGTCGAATTCACCCCGCGCCCGCTCTATCGTGAGCTAAGCGCGCTAGGCGCTGAACAGCGCTATGCCGACCCGGGTATCCACAACGATCTCGCCCCAGCGGTACGAGCCTTCGGGCCGTGGCCGATTGTTGCCGATGCGGCCGCGATCTGTGGCCAGTACACGATAGGTGGGCCCGGCGCTGCACTGGCCGTCAGCGTGCGCGGCAATCGTGTCTTCGCCCTGCTGGCTCCGGGACAAGAGGCAACAACCTTGAGCGTGCGCCACGGTGACGTCGAGCGTACCGTGGCCGTCGAAGCTGGCGCGGAGCAAGTCGAGCTCGCGGCCTGGTCCGCCGATCAAGCGCCGCAACCACGAACGCTCGACGTTGAGGTCAGTGGCGCTGCGCCACTTCTGCTGGACGGCATCCAGGTCGACGAACAGCGCTCGCCGCGCACGCTCTTCGCCGGAAGCGCGGCGCTATTGCTGGCCCTGATCGGCATGGTTGCCGTCCGTCGCGGGATTCCGGCATGAACGCGGCGACGGAACGGTTCATCGCGACCGGCGCTGTGCGACGCTCCGCGGCGCTCATTGCTGTCTGCGCCATCGCGGCCCTGCTTATGCAGGGTTTCGCCGAGCAGGGCGGCATCGGCTCGTCGCTTGACCCGGTCCCACAGCAGCCACTGCCATTTCCGCGCGAGCGCATCTTCGGTGTCGATCTCTCGGATCGACCGTCGCTGGACGCCGTCGAATGGCTGCGAGCAAGCGGCTCGAGCGCGTTCGCATTGACCATCGTGCGCGTTGACGCAGACATCATCGCCGCCTTGCCCGACGACGCCCAGGCCGACAGCGCATTCCGAGCGCTCGATCAGGTCATGGCGGTGACCGTCGATACCAACCTCGCGCTGTGCCTGGAACGCCCGGTCACTGAGATCGAGAATGACGTCCTGGCAGAACTGACCGTCGACGCGCTGCGCGACCGTTATCCTGACCGCATCGCCTACGTCACCTCCTGCGATCCCGAGTCCGAGGATGATTGGGGCATGGCAATTGCCGAGCAGGTGCGTGCCAACCAACCGGCTACCGGCGGCGTCCTCCTGCCGCTAGCGACCGGTGCTGTCGTGGAGACGCAGGCTGTCGAGGCGTTTGACGACCTGCAAAGCAGCAGGCTCAGGGTCTTCGCCGGAAGTGTCTACGTGCTCCCGGTCGTTCCAACAACCACCCCGCTATCGCCGGAGGAGCGCGACCTGGCGACCGGCGCGATCCGCGACGCCGCGCAGGTTGGCCTCGTGCTGCTCCAGCCGGTCCAGGACGTTGACGGGCCTGGCTTGACTGCCTCGCTGGGCGAGGCACGGTTGACCGCTGAGCTGCTCCCGGAGGGCTTCTCCGGCGTCGGTGCGCCAGCGCTGGCATTTGGCGATGGCTGGGCGCCGTCGATGGTCGGTCGCGTCCAATACATGCGGACTGCTGACACTGGCGCGCCGCTCCAGGCGACCTTCAGCGGCACGACGATCTATCTCCAGGCATTGCTATCGCCAGACGCCGGCGAAGTGTCCATATGGGTCGACCCGGACGTCAACAATCCCGGTCCGCCCGACAACATCCTTGATCTAAGCGCACTTCAGGCGCAGGACGCCGCGCTACCGATCGTCGAAGGACTGAGCGCCGAACGTCACTCAATCTTCATCGCGACAAACAGCGGGGAGATCGCAGTCTCGGGGCTGTTCGTCAAGGGTCAGCCGGCGGCCGGTTGGAACGCAGGTCTCGGCGCGGTAGCGCTGATTGGCGTCGCTACGGCAGCAATGGCGGTCGTCGGACTAGCGCGTGTCCAGGATATCCGCAACCGCAACGCCTTGCCGCCCGGCCGCTCCGCTGAATCCGGCCATCCCAGAGCATACCGTCGCAATGCCTAACACCGTTCGCAGCATGACCCTCGCGATCGCTGGCTGTCTGTTGTTGCTTGCCACGCTCTACGTATCCGACCCTGCTGCGCCGCTCGCCGTCCTTGCCGTCGCCGTTGGGTTCGTCGTGATTGCAAGCTGGCAGCCCACCGTCGTTCTCGGCGCGACGGCAGCGACGCTCCCGCTCTATCACCACCCGGTTCAAGCGGGCGAGCTGGCGATCGCGCCATCGGAACTACTCCTAGTCGCGTGCTGCGTCGGCACGGTTGCCAACGTCCTCACTCGCGGGATCAGCGATCAACGCGGACTGAGCGGCATCTGGCAGCTGCTCCTCGCTGGCTTCCAACGCCTGAACACGCCGTTTGGGCGGGTGGCGTTGGTCTCGCTGGGATTGCTTGCGCTGCTGGGCGGCGCGCTGCTAGCTGCCATCGACAACACTGAAGCCCGAGCGGCGGGTCTCCGAGAACTGCGTTGGACACTCGTCGAACCGTTGGTCTTCATAGTGCTCTTGCTTTGGCACGTGAAACGCCCTGTCGAACGCGTCTTCATCGCCGGGGCGTTCCTGCTGGGCGGCCTCGGCGTCGCGGTCTGGGGGCTGACCGACGCGCTCTCGGGCGCTGGTGTCGCCGCGGGTGGCGTCACGCGCATTAGCGGACCATTCCCGCACCCAAACGCCTTCGCGCTGTACGTGCTACGACCGGTAGCGCTGGCAATCGGACTGCTCACGCTGACGCGCAGCCGCTCGCTGCCAGCCTGGCTGGCGTGTGGCGTCGGAGGCGCTGCGCTCGCACTGTCCTTCTCGCGTAGCGCCGCCCTCGGGCTCATCGTCGCCGGAATCGTGCTCTGGCCGTGGCTTGCCCCTCGTATCCGCTTCGTTGCGCTCGCTGGCGCGGGCGTGCTGGCGCTGGCTCTGACGGTCGTGGCGCGCGACCGGGCGATTGGCGGGTCCGGACAGGACAGCCTGGCGCTACGCAGCGACATCTGGCGGTCCGGGCTGGCGATGATTCGCGACCGTCCGCTCGCAGGGTACGGCCCAGATCAGTTCCTCTACACCTACAGTCCCCGCTATGTCGATCCGGCGGCCTGGGCCGAGCGCTTCACCTCACACGGGCACAACCTGTTGATCGATGCCTGGGTTCGCCTCGGTATAATCGGGGCCGTTTGCGTCGTGTTGACGCTGACGTTGACCGCCTGGTCGGCCAGCCGTGTCGCGCGCGCGGCCGGCACGCGCTCAATCGACCCACTTGCGGCGGCTGCAACCGTGGCGCTGGCAGCCGCCGCCGCACAGGGCTTGGTCGACAATGGGTACTTCGTCCACGACCTTGCCATGAGCGCCTGGATCCTCGCCTGGCTCGCCTGGTCCGCGCCCGGACGTCAACGCTAGATGCAGAGAGGGAGTCTCCTCCATGAACGTGATCGTGACCGGAGGAGCCGGCCTCGTCGGGTCCCACCTGTGCGACAGCCTGCTGGCTGACGGACACAGTGTCCTCGCCATCGACAACTTCATCACCGGCCGCGCGATCAACATCGCGCACCTGAGAGACAACCCGGCATTCACGCTCATCGAGGCCGATATCATCGACGCGCCCATCGACTTCGGCGACGTCGACCAGATCTACCACCTCGCCAGTCCCGCAAGCCCGATTGGCTACATGAACAACCCGATCGACACGCACCTGGTCAACAGCGTCGGCACCAAGCGCATGCTCGATCTGGCCCGTGAGCGCGGCGCGAGGTTTCTCTTCTCATCAACCAGCGAGATCTACGGCAACCCCGAGGTGCATCCGCAGCCGGAGAGCTATTTCGGCAACGTCAATCCCGTCGGGCCGCGCTCCTGCTACGACGAGAGCAAGCGTTTCGGCGAGTCGATAACCATCGAATATGTCCGTCAGTACGACCTCGACGCCCGCATCGTGCGGCTATTCAATATCTATGGACCGCGCAACGATCCAGAAGATGGCCGGGTCGTCCCGGCATTCATCTCCTATGCACTGCGCGGCGAGCCGCTGCCCGTCTACGGCGACGGCCTGCAGACGCGCTCGCTCTGCTACATCGCGGACCTGATCGCGGGCATGCGCGCGACGATGGACACGGCTGGCATTGCCGGCGAGATCATCAACCTCGGCAACCCCGACGAGCGCACGATCCATGAGCTGGGCACAGTGATCGCCGACATCTGCGGCTCCGACGCCGGCTTTACCCACCTCCCGATGCGCCAGGACGACCCCGAGCGCCGCTGCCCGGATATCACCAAGGCCGTTGAGCTACTCGGCTGGTCAGCATCGACACCGCTTCGCGCGGGTCTCGAAGAGACGATACGGTACTTTGCCGAAGCCGAGGGTGTCGCCAGCGCATGACCGGCCGCTTCGACGCGGCTGCGCTGCGCCAGCCGGTGGCGCTGCTTGCCGTTGCAGCCGTCTTCGGGTTCTTTGTGCTGGCCCTCGCACAACGGGGCTTGCTCGTGCTTTTCCCTGCGCTCCTGGTCCTGGCCGGGATCGGGCTGCTCTTCGCGCGGTATCCCTTGATCAGCTTCGCGTTCTTGATCCTGTCGGTGCCATTCCAGCGGCTCGGGTCTGAAGGCGCGACGCTACCGGTCACGCTCACCCAGCTGATGTTCCCAGTCGCTTTTGCCGGGTTCCTCATCGCCTACGTCAACAGCGACCGCAAGCTGCGCGGCCACGTGCTCCTGGCGCCATTCGCGCTTCTCATTGTCCTAATGCTCGTCAGCACGCTTCAGGCCGAGTCGTTGACAGCCGGACTAGCCGAGGTGGCGCGCTGGAGCGTCGCGCTGGCCGCATTCTGGTTGGCGCTACAGATCGTTGTTGGAGGCAGCGACCGCAGGCTTGTGATGACGGTCGGCCTCCTCGCGGCCGGCGGCGTCTTCGAAGCCACCGTCGGCGTAGTCCAAAGCGTTGTGGGTCTTGGTCCCTTTCAAGTTAGTTCTGGCGTGTCCCGCGCCTACGGCACATTCGGCCGCCCGAATTCGTATGCCGGGTTCCTGGAGATGACCCTCTTTCCGACCGCGGCGATGGCGCTCTGGTATGCCGGCGAGACGTGGCGTGCGCTACGAAACTACTCCCGCGAACGCCTCCAGGGCTTCGCGGCAAGCCAATCTGCGCGCCGGATCTTCTATCGCAATCTCGCGAACCTGCTGCTATTCACCGGCAGCGCGGCGGTCATCCTCGGTGGCATCGTCGCAAGCCTCTCGCGCGGGGCCTGGCTGGGCGTTGGCGTTGCCGCGCTCATCATGGCTCTGCTCGTCGGCCGGGTGACGCGGATCGTCACGCTTACCGCCACAGTCGCACTCGCCGCCGTGCTGCTCACCGGCCAGGGGGCGCTGATACCGGAGGATTTTCGCGACCGCGTCACCGACGCCGCCGAACAGATCCGGCCGTTCGATGTCCGCACGCTGACAATCACCGATGAGAACTTCGCCGCCGCCGAGCGCGTGGCCCACTGGCAGACTGGCTGGGATATGTTCCAGGACCATCCCGCTCTGGGTGTCGGAGCCGGCAATTTCAACGTCCGTTTCGAGGAATACTCGGTGCGTGAATCGTTCCGCAACTCGCAAGGGCACGCGCACAACTACTACATCCATACGCTGGCCGAGACTGGACTTGCCGGACTACTCGTCTACCTCACGCTGCTCGGCGCGGTCATCTTCCTGGCGCTCCGGGTCTTGCTCAGTACCCGCCCGGTCGACGGCCTATCTCGCCTGATAGTGCTCGGCGCGTTTGGCTCGATCATCGCCGTCGCCGTGCATAACATGTTCGAGAATCTGCACGTCCTGAATCTCGGGATCATCATCGGCCTCCACTGGGCGCTCGTCATCGCCGGGCAGGAACGCTGGCGCATGTTGTCAGCGACGGACGGTTAGGCGCATGGATCAGGATTCGCGAACGCCCGACCAGCCCCCTACGCGCCCGCCGGTGTCGCTCGCCGACCGCGTTAAGTCGCCACGGACGCTCGTCTCGTTCGCGCTTGCCGGGGCGCTTATCTTCTTCATCTTCCGCAACCTCGATCTCGATCTCAGTGAGATTGCCGGCAACATAGCCGACGGCAATCCGTTCTGGATCGCTATCGCGTTCGCGGCCTACTACGGCGCATTTCCGCTACGTTCATGGCGCTGGCGCGTGCTCATGCGAAATGCCGGCATCTACGACGGCAATCCGCGCGTGCCATACCGAGTTCGTGATCTCAGCGAGATCTTCGTCCTGAGCTGGTTTGCGAACTGCCTCGTGCCAGCGAAGCTCGGCGACGCCTACCGCGGGTACCTGATGCGCGAACGCGCTGGCGTCTCGTTCGCGAGCACGCTTGGCACGATCGTCGCCGAGCGCTTCATCGATGTGATGGCGCTCGTGATCCTCATGGTCACGTCGGCGCTGATCGTCTTCCACGGCGACGTGCCAGGCGATGTGCAGGCGCCGCTCGCCGGTGGTGGCGCGCTCGTCGTCATCGGCGTCATCGGGCTCGCCTTCGCCGCTCGCTACCCCTGGCTGCTGCGGCGTGTCGTGCCCGACCGCTTTGTGGAGCCGTTCGACCGCTTGCAGGGTGGCGTGATCCAATCGTTCTCACGCAACGGCTGGGCCCCGGTGACCGGCGCGACGGCGGTCATCTGGGCATCCGAGGGGCTGCGGGTATACTGCGTGGCGGCGGCCTTCGGTGTCGGGCTCAGCGGGCCGGAGTCGCTCTTCGTCGCCCTGCTTGCCAGCTTGCTCACCGTGATACCGCTCACGCCGGCCGGCCTGGGCGTCGTCGAGAGCGGCACGATCATCGCGCTGAAGCTGCTCGATGTCAGCGACACCGATGCGGCGACCATCGCGATCGTTGACCGGGTCGTCGCCTACTGGAGTGTCATCGTCGTCGGCTCGATCTTGTCGATTGTTGTCCGCAGGCGCTAGGAGTTGACTTGTGCGCATCGCCATCGACACGACGCCAGCAGCAGTCCAGTCGGGAGGCGTCGGACGCTATGCGCGTGAGCTACTTGTCGCGCTCGTCCAGGAGACGCTGGACCATCAGTTCATCCTGAGCGTAGCTGCGGATGCGAGCGCAGCGGAGGAGCTTCTCTCCACACTGCCACCGGGCGCCTGGCGAGAGGTCCGGCGGCTGCCAGCGCGCGAGCGCGTCATGACCGCTGCCTGGCAACGGCTGCGCCTACCCATAGCAGTCGACCGCTGGACCGGCGGCCACGATCTCTTTCACGGCCTGGACTATACACTCCCACCAACCACGAGCCCGACAGTCGTCACGATCCACGATCTCTCCTTCATCCACCATCCCAACTACTGCCATCCCAAACTTGCCAGCTACTTGCAGCAAGCCGTCCCGCGCGCAATCGCTCGAGCCGACGCGATCATCACCGTGTCGGCGTCGGTGGCTGCCGAAGTAGCGGCGGCCTATCCAGCCGCCAGAGAGCGCATCGTCGCCGTGCCCAACGGCGTGAAGCTTGCAGGTCACCTGGAGCGGCATGAGGGCGGCGTGGAACCAATCATCTTGATGGTCGGCACCATCGAACCGCGTAAGAACCACCGCACGGTGCTTGCGGCGATGGATGGCGTGCGGGCACGACATCCTGACGCGCGGCTTGTGGTGGTCGGTCGCCGGGGTTGGCTGGACGACGAAATCGTCGCGGATTTGCGGCAATCTCAGGCAGCGGGTTGGCTCACCTGGCACGAGAATGCCGGGGACGCGCAGCTTGAGCTGGCCTACCGCGCGGCGAGCGTCTTCGTCGCCGCCTCCCACTATGAGGGTTTTGGACTGCCGGTGCTCGAAGCGCTGAGCCGTGGCGTCCCAGTCGTAGCCAGCGATATAGCGGCCCACCGTGAGGTTGCCGGGCAGTCCGCGCTGATGGTTGATGGAGATGATGTAGATTCGATCACATATGGGATATGTCGTGTGCTCGACGACGCAACGCTCCGCACCGATCTCAGCGCACAGGGCATCGCACGCGCCGCCGCCTTCAGCTGGACAGAGACTGCCAGGCGCACGCTCCGTGTCTACGAACGTGTCGGCGGTGCAGGCATATGACCGACTCCCATGAGAAAGTCGAGTCACTGGCAGAGGAACCGCGCAAGGGGCTGTTCAGCCGTCATCCGCGTCTCGGCATTTTGATCATCGGGGCCCTCTTTATCCTCCCAATCTGCGCCATGGTCGTCACTGTCGCCGTCCTGATACTGATCCAGATCCAGAATGCTCAGTGAGCGCATCCTTTCGACTCCGGGGTTCCTTCTCCTCGGCGCGCTTGGGATCGCCGGGCTGCTCTGCCTCGTGTATGTCATGCGCCGCGCACGGCCGGGCGACAGCGAGGAGAGCGACGCGGCCTGGCTCATCCTCCGAAATAGCTCGTTACCGATCGTGTCACAGTTCTTCGTGCGGGGCGTCGACCTCATCGTCGCGCTGGCTGTCTTGCGGCTGCTCGGACCGGCCGGCAACGGACGCTACGCGCTAGCCGTCATCATCTGGTTTTATGTGAAGACGCTGTCAGACTTCGGCCTTGGGCTCTACGCCACCCGCGAGATCGCCCGCGACCGGGAACATGCGGGTACGCTGACGGGGGGCACCGCGCTCTTCCGTATGCTCGCCCTCGCTGTCGCGGTCGTGCCGGTTGCCATCTATCTCTCGGCCCGCGTCGCCTTCGGGAATGTCTCGTCCGACGTGCTCCTGGCCGTCGCAATCCTGCTGCTCACGATCATCCCCGGGAGCGTTAGCGAGGCGGTCAATTCGGCCCTCAACGGCGTCGAGCGGATGGACATTGCCGCCGGCATCAACGTTGGCGTGAACCTTATGCGCGCACCGGTCGCGATCCTGCTGGCGGCCACGAGTCTCGGCATCGTCGGTATCGCGCTAGCGGCCACTATTGGCTCGCTCATCTCGGTCGCAGCCTTCGCGGTCGTCTACCGCAGGCTCGAGCTCCCGGAACTGCGGTTCTCACTCGACATCGAGCAGGCGCGGCTGTACGCGCGCGAAAGTGCCCCGCTGCTGGTCAATGCATTGTTGCTGTCGCTCTTCTTCCGTTTCGACATCTTCATCGTCGAAGCCTTTCGCGGGTCGGAAGCGGTCGGGCTCTACGATGCGGCGTTCAAGCCGATCAACTTGCTCACGATCATCCCCGCCTACGCGACGCTGGCGGTGTTCCCGCTGATGTCCCGGCGGGCGCACGCTCCGGCCAGCCTGGCGCGTGCCAACCGGCTCACCGCCTACCTGCTGGTCACGATCGCCTGGGGCATCGTCGTCGCGACGGTGGCGTTGGCACAGCCCGCGATCCGGATCCTGGCCGGCGACGAGTTCCTACCCGACTCAGCCGAACTCTTGCGCATCCTGGTCTTCTTCGCGCCGCTATCGTTCCTCAACGGCGTCTTCCAGTACGTCCTGATCGCCGAGGGCCGGCAGCGCGACATCGTGCCGGCGTTTGGCGCGGCGGTGGCGTTCAACATCGCCGGCAACTTCTTGCTCATACCGCTATATGGCTCATTCGCCGCGGCAGGATTGACCGTCGCCACCGAAGTCGTCATCTTCGCCGCCTTCGTGATCCTGTCTCGTGGCCGGGCGGTACGCATCCACGACCGCGCGTCGCTGTCCGCGATCCTGCGCCCGACAGCAGCCGGCCTGCTCGCGACGGCCGCTACGTTGCCGTTCCTCGACCGCCCACTCGTCGCGGCCTTGGCCGGCGCTGTGGTGTTCGTGATAGGTGGACTGCTGCTTGGAATCGTCACGCCGGAGCAGCGAGAGATCATCCGCCGCCTACGGCACCGTGCGGCCGCCAGCGCGGCTTGAGCGCCTGGTGCTGCTTGACACGCATAGGACCGGATGGTAACTTTCCCCGGTGTTATTGGAGGCGTAGTGTAGCGGCCTAACACGCCACCCTGTCAAGGTGGAGATCGCGGGTTCGAATCCCGTCGCTTCCGCAGTGCCAAAGACTCCGGTTGACGAGACTCGAAGTCCAGCCAGAAGAACGGCGCAAAGTCGGGCTGGACTATCAGGCCAGTTAACTGCTGGTCCTAAATCCTCACCTCACTGAATAACAGCTGACTGAGCTTGTGGCGTTGGGCGTCATTCGCGGCCCGCCACGCGGCCGGAAGATCGCGCAAAAAAGCTGCCGCACGGGCTATGACGCCTGACTGATCGCGGCTGTCACTCAAGTTCGCGATCTGTGCTGTGAGATCTTCGCGCTCTGCCTTGTACTGCATCTTGTCGATGTCACCCATCAGGTACAGGTCCTGGAGGCGTACCAGCCGCTTCTCTGCAGCCTCGCGCAACTTGTCGGTGTCAGCCTTGTTCACCTCCGATGCATCGTACATTACGACGATCTGCTCGGCGTAGTCGTCGGGGATATGAAACGAGTCGAGATACTCCTCGATCGTGTCCTCGATGATCGATAGGAACACCGACATCGCGGTGCAGCCGTTGCTCTGCGTCCGCCCGTAGCAGACAAGACGAGGGTTCTCACGCCCCGCATTGTAGACGTGCATCGGCGATTTACAGTTGCCACAGATCGCCAGACCTGAAATCGAGTATTTCGTCGCTGATCTTCGAACCCGATGTCCTCTCAGTGATCGTTGTGCTCTAACGCGTTTGTCCTCACTGAACAAGAGAGGATCGAAAAGCGGCTCATGCTTGTCCGACATCCATCCACCTGCACCGTCAGGCAAGTCACCAACATAGAATCGATTCCGCAGGATATGGCACACCGTGTCCTTAGAGAAAGGGTTGGCACCGCGGTTTCCGGTTGTGCGAAAGCCTGCTGAGTTGAGAGTCTCCGCCACCTCACGATCGCTGACGCCAGATGCCGCTGTCTCAATCGCCAGCACGAGGCCCGTATGATTCATGGGGCACGGCACAGGTATCCCGCTGTCACACTTCGCAACGCCAAATGGGAGCAAACAGTTATAGTAGCCTTGCCACTTACGTTCCGTTTTGCCGTTCTTCGTTTCGTGGTTGAGATTATTAGAGCAATACTGCGCGAGGGCCCCCAAGTTGGGGGGCATCACCTTTCCGATGGCGGACGCGAAGTCCATGTTCTCGGAAGTAGACACGAATCCTACGCCGGCCGATTCCAGCCGGTCGAGCGCTTCCAAGGTAATTCGAAGATTGCGTGCGAATCGATCAAGCTTATGGACAACGATCGCGTCGAACAGACCCGACTCTGCATCGTCCAGCATTGCCGCGAAGGCAGGGTGCCGGCTGAGATCGTCGGTCCGCGCCGAGAGTGCTTCGTCCCGATATTCTTGGACGAGCGTCCAGCTTTGCGCTTCACGATAGTGGCGAATAGCATGTTGCTGAGCGTCGAAACTGTACCCATCGAACTGCTCGTCTGAACTAACACGGACATAACCAACCGCACCGTGGCCGCCATTGTGGCTAAACTTGGAGAGCATCGAAGATCACCCCTTCGTTGTTGGCCGGCGTGTGTGTCAGCATTACGTCGGCTCGTTTTCTTAACCATCCAATCATAGGCTCCAAGACCACCAGATACTTGCGAACGTTCGCACCGTCAGGCTCATAGATGATCGTGGTTTGAACAGGAGCTATTGCTTCGGGTTGGGTTGTTCTTTCGTCATCCGGGCATGGCAGAAGCCACGGTGCTTTCTTGCGTTGGAAACCACACTTTCGATCACTACACCTGGCTCGATTCCTGTTGCCGATCTATTCACGTCGGTCAATCAACACTCCCCACCAATACAGCAAGGGCGGATCGCTGGCTGCCTCCGTGAGCACCAGTGGCGGGTGAACTGGGGCAACATTTGCAGTAGGCATTTCCAGTATGCGACGATGAATACTACAAGCAGACCTTGCAGGTCTTGGAACATCACCGTCTGGAGAAATGCGTGGCATCACTAGAGAAACTGAAGCGCGGGACAAACCTCCGAGGGGTTCTACCTAACGAGGTCGTCACGATCATTGACGTTGACTGGCATGGATCTGATGCTCTCACTCTGACCTACCGCCCTCCAAACGGCCAGCCGGCCGAAACGATCCTTTTTCGTGATGACGAGTCCCGACTCAAGATTGATGTGCAAGGACGAGCATGGCGCTTCGACACCGACGGCCATTTGTTTCGACTGGCGTCAGAAGCTCAGCGGATCAACCTCGCCTATCTCTTCGATCCCCTGTTAGCCGTTCACAGCTCGCTCATCGATCCGCTTCCCCACCAAATTACTGCTGTGTATGAAGAAATGCTGACACGACAGCCGCTGAGATTTCTACTCGCTGACGACCCTGGTGCAGGCAAGACAATCATGGCCGGGCTGCTTATCAAGGAACTGTGGATGCGTGGGGACCTCCGCCGGTGCCTAGTTATCTGTCCCGGAAGTCTCGTGGAGCAGTGGCAAGACGAGCTGCACTACAAGTTTCAGTTGCCATTCGACATCCTCACACGCGATAAGGCAGAGGCCGCCAGAACCGGCAACTGGTTCATCGAGAACGACCTGGTGATTTGTCGGTTGGACCAGGTGGCGCGAAATGACGATCTGCAGGCTCGACTCCAGCAAACGGACTGGGATCTTGTTATCGTCGACGAAGCCCACAAGATGTCGGCAAGCTTCTTCGGCGGCGAGGTCACGTATACGAAGCGCTATCGGCTTGGTCAGCTCATCGGCGGTCTCACCCGACACTTTCTCCTCATGACTGCTACACCACACAACGGGCGTGAAGAGGACTTTCAGCTCTTTATGGCGCTGCTCGATGCCGATCGCTTTGAGGGCCGGTTTCGAGATGGAGTCCACTCGGTGGACACGGACGATCTCATGCGACGACTATTAAAGGAGCAACTCCTGAAGTTCGATGGACGGCCACTCTTTCCGGAGCGGCGCGCCTACACGGTTCCGTACACGCTCTCCGATGCAGAGGCCCGTCTCTATCGGGAGGTCACCGACTACGTCAAAGAGGAATTCAACCGGGCCGATGCGCTGGAGGAAGGAGGGCGTCGAGGAACCGTCGGATTCGCGCTTATGATCTTGCAGCGGCGGCTCGCGTCATCTCCCGAAGCGATCTACCAGTCGCTACGTCGACGCAAAGAAAGGCTCGAAGCACGCGTCCGCGACGAGAAGCTTCAACGTCGCGGCGGCGAGCAGCGGCTTTCATGGCTCCAAGACCTGCCAGGGATGTCGGACGAAATGATCGACGAGATGGACGATCTGCCAGCCGACGAAGCCGACGAGCAGGAAGAACTGGTCGTTGATCTCGCAACGGCCTCTCGAACGATCTCGGAGCTCGAGTCGGAAATCGCCACATTGCAACGACTCGAGCAGCTTGCCAACACCGTGCGTTCGAGTGGAACTGACCGCAAATGGGAGCAGCTCTCAAGCCTGTTGCAGGACAACGACGATATGTTCGGCCCGGATGGCAGGCGTCTGAAGCTCGTGATCTTCACCGAGCACAAAGACACGCTCTACATGCTCATCGAACGCCTGCGGACGCTTCTGGGACGCGACGAAGCGGTCGTTACGATCCACGGCAGCATGGGGCGTGAAGATCGCAGGACGGCGCAGGAACTCTTCACACAGGATCGAGACACACTCATTCTCGTCGCCACTGACGCCGCTGGAGAAGGTATCAATCTTCAGCGCGCCCACCTGATGGTCAATTACGACCTGCCATGGAACCCGAACCGGTTGGAGCAACGGTTCGGCCGCATCCATCGCATCGGCCAGACTGAGGTCTGTCATCTCTGGAATCTCGTTGCGACAGAAACCCGCGAGGGGGCCGTTTTCGACACACTCTTTCGCAAGCTGGAACAAGAGCGAGAGTCTCTCGGAGGACAGGTCTTCGACGTTCTCGGCCAAGTCGTCTTCGAAAATGAATCGTTGCGCCAGCTTCTAGTCAAAGCCGTCCGGTATGGAGATCAAGAAGACGTACGGGAACGCCTCAATCATGTGGTCGAGGGTGCGCTCGATCACCAGCACCTTCGCGAGTTGATGGAAACGCGTTCATTGGTCAGTAACATCATGAACTCCAGCATCGTGCAACGCGTACGGGAGGATATGGAGCGGGCTGAAGCGCGACGTCTACAACCACACTACATCGAGTCGTTCTTCATCGAAGCCTTTCGACACCTCGGCGGCCGCATCTACGAACGCGAGCCTCGACGGTACGAGATTGTGCGCGTGCCCGGCATTTTGCGGGAACGCGACCGCATGATTGGCGTGCGAGAGCCACTCCTGCGACGCTACGAGCGGGTGTCCTTTAATAAAGATCAGCTCAATGTCCCGGGTCAGCCAATGGCCGAGTTCGTTGCGCCTGGACATCCGCTGCTTGACACGACGATCCATGTCATTCTGGAACGCTATCGGAGCCTCTTGAAACAGGGGACGATCCTGGTCGACCCCGACGACGACGGTGAAGATATTCGGGCCCTCTATTACCTCGAACACTCAATTCAGGATTCCCGGACTGATGGCGATGGAAACCGGCGTCACGTCTCGCGCCAACTCCAGTTCATCGAAATCGACGCAAATAGCGAGCTTCGGCTGGCAGGGTACGCCCCCTATCTGGACTACGAGCCAATCACGGACGAGCAACGTCAGGCGCTTGAAGATCTGATCGAGGCAGACTGGCTAACCACCGACCTCGAGACACAGATCATGAACCACGCTGTCCAGCACATCGTCCCCCAACACCTCCGAGAGGTACGGACCAGACGAGAGGACCTCGTCGATAGGACCTCGGAGGCGGTGAAGGATCGGCTCACAAAGGAGATCATGTTCTGGGACAACCAGGCGATCCAGCTGCGGATGCAGGAGGACGCCGGCAAAAAACCACGGCTGAACTCGACGCTGGCGAGGACCCGAGCCGAGGAGCTCCGACAACGACTTCGGAGTCGCTTGCAGGAACTGGAAGAGGAGCGGCAGTTGGCGCCGCTGCGCCCGAACATCGCCGGAGGCGCGCTCGTCGTGCCGATCGGCCTGCTCCGCTTGCTTGAGGTCAGCCCGCCACCGGAGGTGATCACGATCGACCCGGCTGCTCGCAAGCGCGTCGAGCGGACGGCGATCGAGGCTGTGATGGAGCGCGAGCGAGAGTTTGGGTTCGTGCCCACCGACGTCGGCGATCAGAAGTTCGGCTGGGATATAGAGTCGCGCGATCCAGCTGGCGGACCAACGCGCTTTATCGAGGTCAAAGGGCGAGTAGCTGGCTCGGAAACGATCACCGTGACGAAGAACGAGATACTGGCTGGCCTGAACAAGCCGGACGACTTCATCCTCGCGATCGTGATCGTGGACGGCGACCGAACGGAAGCGCCGATCTACGTTACCCAACCCTTCGACACCGAACCCGACTTCGGAGCCGTCGCCGTCGTCTATTCGATTGATGGGCTCGTCGATAGCGTCCCCACTGCAAAGGTCTAGCATGCGAAGCAAACCAACATACTTCGACGCAGTACAAAGCTATGCGGCTAGTGAGTGGGACAAGCTAGAGAGTTCGTCCTGGGGCAGAGCCGTGCACCATCTCTTCAGCCAGGTCCAAAGCCCGCAGCACGTAATCTCCGAGCTACTACAAAACGCGGACGACGCTGGCGCGACCTGGGCCAGGATGCGGTGTCATCAGGACCATTTCATCTTTGAACATAATGGAGACGACTTCACGGCGGAGCAGTTCAAATCGCTGTGCAGCTTCGGCGTGTCCGCCAAGAGCCGCCTGCTCACGATCGGATTCCGCGGGATCGGATTCAAATCGACCTTCAGCTTTGGCTCACGCGTAGCACTCATCACGCCGAGCCTCGCGGCGACGTTTGCAAAGGAACGATTTACGATCCCAGGTTGGATTGAAGGATTCCCGCCAACTCAACACACAACGATCCAAATTCGCTTGGAAGACGACATCAAGGCAAGGCGTGCGCAGATCGAGCAGGAGCGCTGGGCCGAGAATCCGACACCACTCCTCTTCTTCCGAAACCTCCGTCAGCTGATCATCGAGGACGAGAAGATCCTAGCACGTGAACTCGGTCCTGGACCTGTAGCTGGCTCGCGAGAGGTTCGCATCGAGGGACGGTCCCAACACGAGCTGATCCATATCGCGTCGGGCGAAGAAGACTTCCCACGCGAAGCACTCGAAGAGATCCGACAGGAACGTGGTGTCGGGGACATTGCGGAACTCGGCATCCGCAGCTGTCAAGTGGAGCTGATCATTGGCGATCCGCAGACGCCCAGCGTGTACGTCGTACTGCCGATGGAGTTCCATCCAAATCTCGCCTTTTCGGTCAATGCGCCATTCATTCAGACACCGGATCGAACACGCCCGAAGAGCCCCTCGCAGTCGCCGACGAACCGCTGGTTGCTGCAGCGAGCAGGCGCGCTCGCCGCCGAATCGATGCGCACCTGGCTCCGCACGGAGACTATGCCACTCTCCGACCGTGCCGAGGCATATCAACTGCTGTCCCAGCGCCCCGATTCTGACGGCGACCTGGAAGACGAAGTCTGCCAGACGGTCATGGACGCGTTTTGGCGGACCCTGGCTGACAATCCGATTCTCCTCTCCAGCTCTGGTGAACTCGTCCAGGAGCGCGAAACACTAGCCGTCGCGCCGAGCATCTCCGAAGTATGGGAACCGAGCACGACACTGGAGGTACTCGGATCTCACGAGCGTCACCTGCTGGCGGGGGACGTATCGACGGCCCATCGGCGACGGTTGAAGGCGTGGGATCAGCTGATCGAGATCGACCGCGACGCTGTCTTTCTCCGACTAGCACAACGAGAGCTTGTTCCCAGGCCGTCTTCGAGCAAGCAATTGCTCAAGCTCTGGGCATTCCTCGAGCCAGCGGTGCGGCAACGCCGGTACTATCGAAACGATCCTCTGCAGGCGGTCACACGCCTCCCCGTGATCCCGGCGCACGGACAGGACATGCTGTGGTCCGCGGAGAGTGTCGCCGTCATAGGCGAGTATCAGCCGCAGCTGCGACCGGATGAACTCGAGTTCTTCATGCGCTACCTTGTCGCGCTTGATAGCTCTTGGATTAGCGCGATGACGCAGGCGGACGACAAGGCGATGACGGGTGTCGTGCGGTTGATGCTCTCAAACCTCGGTCTCGACCACCCGATCTCGGCCGGCGAGCTCGTGCGCCGCACGGCGCAACAGATTTTCGGCCGGGAACAGCCCGGCGCAGATGGTGTGCGCCTCGCGCAGATTGCCGCGCGGTCGAACATCCGGGTCGATCCAACGTTCAAATTCAAGTGCCTCGACGGACAGTGGCGCGCAGCCGACCGTGGCCTGATCGCCGGCTCCGATGGCGCGACCGAAGCGCTCCTTCCGGACGCCTGGATACAGGCGCACCGGATCAGCGACGACTACAACTCATCGCTCGAGTTCAGCGAGCGGCGCCACTGGCTCCTCTGGCTAAGCGACGCGACCCCGGTCCAACGTTTTCCTCATCCTCATCGCACCAGCCGGCGCATTCATGGCTGGCTCCGCATACGCCGTTTCTGCGAGGAGCGTGGGGGTGGCAATAGCCTCAACGCACCTCTGAAGTCCACTAGCTTCCAGGTTGACGACTTCGATTTTTCCGCTGAATTGTGGGAACACTGGGAGCAGCGCGTCGAATCGCACGACGGTGTCTGGGTCGACCTCGTACGGGCTTTGAGCGAAGAGCTGAGCTTGAGCGACCTCAAACGCCTGGACGAGGCGTCAATCTCGCAATGGGGTACGAAGCACAAGCGAGCGGTCGAACACGGGCCATTGCTGCCGGCCTGGATCCAGCGGCTGCGCTTGCTCCCCTGCCTTCCGGACGAGTATAGCAAGCCGAGTCTCCCCAGCGAGCTGCTGCGGGTAACGTCTCAAACCGCGTTCCTCCAGAAGATCGACCGGTTCGTGCATCCGGAGCTCGACGTGCCCGGCAACGTCGTGCTGCTCGACCTGCTGGGCGTCCGCTCCGACCCGACAACGACCGACGTGCCACTACAGCGACTACGCGCCCTCTCGGGTGTCGAGCAAGCGCCAATCCATCAGCTGGCCGGGCTTTACGAGACAGTCGATCGGATTGCAGCCCGGCAAGATAGCGAGCAGCTGGCCGAGCTGCGGTCGGCGTTCGACACCGAGCCATTGATCATCACGGGCGACGGGCGCTGGGCGACGACCGATACGGTGGTCCAAGAGACAACCGAGGATCTGCCGGGCGTGATGACAATCCATCCAGATATTCACTACCTGGGGCTAACCCTCTGGGATCGCATCGGCGTTGCCAGACAGCCCGATCCCGAGCAGCTACTCCTCTGGTTGACCGAGCACGAAACGGGCGCACGGCCGCGGCCGGAAACGCGCGGTCTCATCGTCAGCCTGCTCCGGACGTATGCGGAGCGGATCTGGCGCGGCGCAAACGCCTGGCTCAGCGCTGACGGCGTCTGGAGTAGCCGCGATGATCTCTCCTGGTGGATTGCGGAGCGCGGGACGGCCAACGCGCTCTTCTCGCGCATTCGGCGCGCCGTCGCAGACTGCTCGATGTTGCACGATGACTTCGATATCGCAGGCTTGATGTCCTCAATGCCGCCGCTGGGCGAGGTTCTGGAGTCGCGGTTAGAAGGTACCGGCGCTCCCCGTCCAGACGACCAGCCGGAGTGGCTCGAACCGCTCGGTCGCGGGCTGGCTATCCTTGCGCAGCAGCGGCTCGCTGGAGATGAGGCGGAGGGCGCAGCCGCCGAGAGCGTCGCCGAACCCCCCGATGCCGACATCGCGGCACGCCTGATCGGCGCAGCGTGGTATGAGCTACAGCGGCTCGAAGTGACGCCGTATATCGACGATGAACCCGCCGGCGAAGCAAGAGTCCAGCGCGCCATCTGGAATGACGCGGGGCTCTATGTCGCTGGAACAAGCGCGCAGTATCACGACGACCTGATTCGAGCGTTGCGAGCCCGGTTCGTCGGCCGTTTCGCCCAGGAGGCGATTAGCGCCTGTGTTGGCCGCTCACAAGGCTGGATTCGCGAGTATTTCGTTTCGCGTTTCGACATCGATCCAGATACTATCGACGAAATCGACACTCCTGAGCGACACGGAGGACGCAACAACGAGGAACACTCACGACCGAACGTCACTTTCACGGTCGTGGGCCCAGACGACGAGGCTGAGCTGGACAACGAAGATGACAGCACAACCGAGTATCGCGAGGTGGCAACAGCCGGAAGAGGGCGTCAGAATCCGCGCTGGCGACGACTGCTCGTCGCGCACATTCTGGATCACGGCTTCGCGCCAGTACTGGGCGGCGACGATCGGGACGCCTTTCGCCACCCAGATGGCCGGACCTTCACGATCCAGCGCGCGCCATTCCATGGCGTCGAACGGAGCCTCAACTCGCAGCCCATTGGTCACTACTGGGTCGGCGACAAGCCGCTCGAGGAGGGCTTCGAGATCGCGGCTGACGTCTGGAGCATGCTGATCGAGCAGTCGACGGCGGGTTGGATCATCCTCCCTGCCGGTCACGACCAGGTCGCCAGCTACCGGGCCGAGGAGCTACGGATCATCGCCGATCTCTTCCCAGCGCGCTACCGCGTGCGCCTGCGCGAAGGCGTCGACCCATGGTCGGTGGATGTCGAGCATGAGACGGACGACGCTCAGGGCTGGGTTGCCGACCTGACCGACGAGATTGAAATCGACGAACCGGGAGCTTCTGATGCCAGCAACGACGATGCCGTCGCAGGCTCCACCGCCAGAGACCGCGCCAGCTGGCACAGCTCGACCACGGACGATACGGGCTGGCCTCGCAGTCCACAAGACGACACCGCATCCGGTTCGAGCCGCGATCGCTTCCGGCGTTTCAGCAGCCGGATCGCCGACACGTTGAGGAGCAATGATGAGTTTGTTTGAAGATACCAACCCGCGCGAGCTGAAAGAGCTGCTCGGCCAGATCCACGCGCGGGAGGCAGCGCTACCGGACTTCCAACGCAACTTCGTCTGGGATCCGAAGGCGACGCAGGAGCTGATCGTCTCGATTGCCAACAATTACCCCGCCGGAAGCCTGTTGCGGATTCGCAACACCCACGATATGTTCGCCAATCGCGAGTTCCAGGGCGCGCCGCCGCTCGATGGCCGGAAAATCACCTACCTGGTGCTTGATGGCCAGCAGCGCTTGACGTCGCTCTATCAAGCGTTCTACGGCGTAGGTGAACACCGCTATTATCTGAACCTGCGGCAACTGCTTGACACTGGAGATTTTGAGGAGAGCATCTTTCACGCGCGTGACCATACGAAGCAGGCCAAGCGTCTGGAAGACGAGGATGTACAGGCTCAGGAACTGATCCTGCCGCTGGGCGAGCTACGCGGCGGAGCCGGCAACTACAGCCGCTGGTCGCGGATGGTCGCTAGACGGGTCGATGACAGCGACGAGCGCATCAAGCTCGAAGATCAGCTAGACGCTGTCGAAGAGCGGTGGATCCGGGCGATCGATGACTATCGCTTTCCGGTAGTGACGCTCTCCGACGAGACCGGCGCAGAAGCTGTCTGCACGATCTTCGAGACGCTCAACCGAACCGGGGTGAAGCTCAGCGTCTTCGAACTATTGACGGCTCGCTTCTGGCCAAAGAATGTGAATCTGCGCCGGCTCTGGGACAAGGCGCTAGCCGACTATCCGATCATCGAAGATTTCGACATCGACCCGTACTACCTGCTCCAGGTCGTGTCGCTCAACGCTCGTCCGACACCGGCCTGCACCCGCAGCTATGTCCTCGACCTCGAAGCGGAACAGATAGAGGAGTGGTGGGATCGCGCCGTCTTTGGGATGGCCGATGGCCTGACGATGCTGCAGGACGACTGCGGCGTCATCATCCCGAAATGGCTACCCTACAACACCATGACAATCGCTCTAGCCGCCGTGCTGGCCCGCACCACGCTCAAAGCGTCGCCCGAAGTCGCCGTCCATCGCAACAAGATCAAGCGCTGGTTCTGGTGCTCGGTCTTTGGGCAGAGCTACGAGAGCGGCGCGAACAGCCAGATCGTCAAAGACGTTCAGGAGATCATGGCCTGGCTCGACGGAGGCCAGGAGCCCGACTCCGTGGCCAAGATGCAGTTCGATCCGAGGATGCTGCGCGAGACGACCTCGCGCCAGCGGGCGCTCTACCGCGGCTCGATGGCGCTGCTCTTGAGCCAGGGACCGCGCGACTTCCACACCGGCGCGCGCATCACTCGCGACCTGATGACCGAGCAGCACATCGACGACCACCATATCTTCCCAGCGGCATATCTCCGCAACCATTATCTCGACGTCCCAACCCGGCTACGCGACTCGATCCTCAACCGCACATTGATCGACCGCAAGACCAACCAGGTCATCAGCGCCCGCGCGCCCTCAGACTACATGCAGGAGATCCAGGACGCCCACGAGGAGTCCGACCCCGACGGCTTCCGCCGGCTACTCCAGTCCCACCTGCTGCCGACCGGCCTCGACTCCCCCTTTTGGCGCAACGATTTTCATCGGTTCATCGACTGGCGCCAGCAAGCCATCTGGAACCTGATCAAAGACGCCACCGGCGTCACCGAAGCGACCGAACTGGTCGAGGAAGAGGAAATAGCTTGATGGCTGCGTCCCTATTTCCGAAGGCTAGGTGACTGACATGGCTACTCAACAAGAGCTATGTAAGTCGATTGCGGAGACGCTGCACGACTATCGGAGTGGGGAGGTCCCGCAACCAACGGCCGACCATGTTGAACAGTGGGTGAAGCGATTTGACCCTGTAGAACGGCACTGCATCATTACCGAACTAGCCCACATTTTGCCAGAGTTCTACTATTCGAGGTCTAGATCCAAGGAGGCGCTTAGCAAGCTCCTTGAATCGTACTTGGCAAACTATCCGGACCCGTGGGAAACCCTGTCAGAGACTCGCTTCTTGAACATACAAACCAAAGGGAGAAGCCAAGTCGATCTGCTTAGGCTTCTCAACGAGATCCTTGAAGAAGACTTCGGAATGGATCTTCAACTTTGCGGTGATCGAGATTCGATGAAGTACGTGTACATCGACGACTGCATCTATACGGGTAACCGTTTCAGATACGACCTCTGTACTGGGGATTCCAACAGTCCATCTTGGATCCCACGACACGCACCTAACGGATCCGAACTATGGGTACTCACGCTGGCCGCGCATACGGCCGGAGTCAAGTACGCGGAACGTTTCATAAGAAGGGAGGCTCGGCGAAAAGATGTTACCTACCATAGTGTGATTGCAGACAAGTACATTGAGAATGACCACAACAAGTCGGTTGTCTCCCGGTATGAGTGCCTTTGGCCAAGTGAGCGAAACTACAGAGATCGCTTTGGCCATCGCCATTCGGCGGAGGACAGAGAGTCTGAGATCAGACAGCTGCGAAATGGAAAATGGTTGCGTGACGATGGAGTTCCAACGAAGGAGACACTTTTCTCGAGTGCCACGTCCCGCGATACGGTTGAAGGGGCCATGCTGGAGGTAGGCTTTGACTGTATGAGCACAACGACGATTGGCTCAATGCGGCCACTCGGTTGGCAGAAGCTCCAGTCGTTTGGTTTCGGAACCTTCTTCTGTTCCTATCGCAACGTGGCAAACAACCTCCCAATGGCGATTTGGTGGAGCGGAGGAGGACGGACGCCGCTCTTAAAGCGTAAGGATTCGTGAACCACCTTGAGTCGTTGATCGCCTGCAGGCCACCAGATCTAGCCTAAGTCCAATTTCAAGGATCATCTATGACCAAGGATCCGAACATACGAACTTACAATCGTGCCTTTTCTGTCGTCTTTCGGAAGACGAAGGAAGAGTGGGGTGGCCTTTCAAATATGGCCGCCGGATTTGCTCTTAAAGTAAACGGAACCGATATCCGAACATCCGAGGCTCTCTATCAGGCATGTAGGTTCCCTCTCCATCCGGAGATCCAGCGAA
>JAUIIK010000101.1 GCA_030431755.1 Chloroflexia bacterium | reverse complement strand
GGGATGCAACCAATCCACGCCTGATCTCAGCCGACGAAGGCATGCGCCGGATGCCTGCGTCCGTCCGGATGATCCTGCGGATCTTCAATGTCAACGAGTTCGTGGAGATGACCGAAAGATAGTGTCTATCGGTTTCGTTCGCCGCAGAAAAGAGGTGGGCGTATGTCGACATCGCGGGCCTGGCAATTGGATGATGAAAGTGCGCGACGGTATGAGGATGTGGTTGTGCCCTTTGTGCTCGGGCCGTCGGCCCGGGCGCTTGTTGATTGGGCCGGTCCACGGCTCGGAGAGCGGGTGCTGGACGTCGGCTGCGGCACCGGTATCGCCGCTCGTCATGCCTTGAAGCTGGTCGATCCGGACGGAACGGTGACTGGCGTTGATCTCAATGCCGGGATGCTGGCCGTCGCCCGGCAGCTCGCGCCAGAGGTCGATTTTCACCAGGCCGATGCGCTGGCTTTGCCTTTCCCTGACGACAGCTTCGACCTGGTGGTCTGCGCCCAGGTGCTCCAGTTCCTGCCGGATCGTGTCGCGGCCATCACGGAGGCGGCACGGGTGCTCGCGCCGGGAGGCCGGGCGGCGTTCAGCGTCTGGGCGGCGCTGGAGGAGAGTCCCTACTTCGCTGCTCAGGTCAATGTCGTGGCGCATCATCTTGGCGAGGAGGTCGCCGGCGGGCTAGCGGCCGGCTTCACGCTGTCGTCGGAGGCTGAGCTGGCGGATTTGTTGAGTGCCGGCGGGTTGGTTGATCCGGAGGTCACGACAGCGACGCTCGACCTGGCGCTGGGCCGGCTCGATGAGCTCGTGCCGCGCCACATCAAGGCGACACCGTTGGCGGGCGCATTCGAGAGCGCTGATGATGAGGTGCGAGCGCGAGTCATCAGTGACATGGCCGGAAGGCTGACGGCTTACACTCAGTCTGATGGGACGAAGTCGGCGCCGTTTCGGATAATCCTGGCGCGCGCGAGCAAAGCCGGATAGGAGCAACGCTGTGGACCCTGACATCGAAGCATTCTGGGAGTCAGCACGGCGACAGATCGACGGGGCGCCGGAGGAAGCGCCGCAGGCCTGGGCATTCGGGGATTCTCCGGAGCTGGCCGATGAGCTGCTGGAGCTCGTGCTGGCGGGCACGAAGACGGCGACCTGCGACGCCGTTTGGCGCTTCAAGGCTGATGACGAACCGATCCCGCAGCCGGGCGACTTCTCGATCATTCTCGATGGCGCGGACAGGCCGCGTTGCGTGATCGAGACGACCGAGGCGCGGGTGCTGCCGATGAACGAGGTCGATGAGCAGTTCGCTTATGACGAGGGTGAAGGTGATCGCAGCCGGGAGTATTGGTACGCCGCCCACGAGCGCTTCTTCCGCCGCATCCTGCCCAATATCGACCGCGAATTCGATCCCACGATGCCGCTCGTCCTGGAGCGTTTTCGGTTGCGATTTCCGTAGGCTGCCCGGCTAGAGCGCCCGCCCGCGTGATGTCAGTCTGACTAGACGGGCAGGCGAGGCGGTCACCGACTACTCACCCCAGGTTCTTTGCACCGGAACGAGACGCAATCTGGTCCCATCGCACTGATCAGGACACATATCGCCGCCGGATCACCGTTGATAGAGTCAGGATGTGTCACGCGATCACTGCTTGGCCAGGCTGGCGGTGAGGGATGAGGCGAGCCATCGAGGCGGAAGACCGATCACAGAGTAGTCCCATAACAAACGTGCCCGGTACGGTGGCTGACGACTTCTGGCGGGCGGCGCTCGTGCGAACTGTGGCTATTGTCGCTGCCGTGGCGATCCTCTTCTGCGCGTACATCCTGGCCAGGCCACTGGCGATCCTACTGGCTTCGATCATCATCGCCGTAGCGTTGGAACCGCTCGTCGAACGCTTGCAACGTCGGATGCCGCGCGCTGCCGGCGCAATCATCGTCTACGCCTCGCTTGTGCTGGTTGTGCTCGGCGTCATCGCCGTGATCGGCGTGACGGCTGCGAACGAGTTCGATAGCGTCGTCGATGAGATGCCGACCAACCAACAGGAGCTTGTCGAGCTGATCAACCGCAACGACCCGCTGGGTGACGAGCAGCTGATCGAGCTGCTTCGCAACCAGCGTTCGGCGGTGGGGGACCTGGCCGTGCAGGTTCCGTTGCAGGTGACCTCGACTGTGGTCAATATCGTTATCGCCTTCTTCCTTTCAATCTACTGGATTCTGGCCGCGCCAGCATTGCGGCGGTTCTTCCTGTCGCTGTTTCCGGACAACGGCAAACGCGAGCAGGCTTCCAATGTGCTCGAGGCGATGGGTGACAAAATGGGCGGCTATGTGCGGGCCATAGCGCTCGATGGTGTGATCCTCGCGACGGCAACATATGTTGGTCTGACGTTGCTCGGCGTGCGCTTTCCGCTGGTGCTTGCGATGATCGCCGGGCTTGCGGTATTGGTGCCGATCATTGGCCCGATTGCCGCGGCCGTGCCGGCGATATTGATTGCTTTGATCGATTCGCCGCTCAAAGCCGCAGCCGTCCTGGTCTTCTATGTCGTGCTCCAGCAGATCGAGAGCAATATTCTGCTGCCGAAGATCATGCAGCGGCAGGCCGATATCCATCCTTTGCTGGGCGTCTTTGCGGTGTTCGCCGGCGGTTCGATTGGCGGCATCCTCGGGGCGCTGATTGCCGTGCCGACAGCTGGCGCGCTCCAGGTGCTCGTCACCGATGTGCTCGCGCCGGCGCTACGAGATGAAGACGCACGCGCGCCATGAGTGTGCGGCGTCAGTCGGCGGTTGCGATTTCCATAGCTTTGCCGCGCTGCCGCGTGGCGTTGGCGATCTCGCCGCCGAAGAGCGTGATGACGGCGCTGATCCAGATCCAGAGCAGCAGGATCGCCAGCGACGCCAGCGAGCCGTAGACGAGCTCCTGGTTCCCAAAGCGGTCGAGGTAGAAGACGAAGAGCGGCCGGACGATGGCGAAGAGTATCGTCGCCACCAACGCTCCCGTCAGCGGGGGCCGCCAGTTCGTCTCGTTGCTTGGAACGAAGCGGTAGATCAGGGCGAACGCGCCAAAGAGCAGCAGAATCTGTATCCCGCCGCCGATCAGGCGCTGGGCTAGCTGCTCCTCACCGGTCGGTAGGAAGTCGACGGCGCCCGCGATAAGGTCGAAGAAGAAGCGCGAGCTGAGCGCAAGGAGGAAGACGCCGCCAAGGGTGAAGAGCATCACGACCTGCGCCGCGAGCTCGCGAAAGAACTGGCGCTCTTTCTCAAAGTCGTAGATCACATGCAGCGCGCGGGTGAGGGCGGCGAAGACGCGGGTGCCGGAGTAGAGGAGCGCCAGGGCCGAGAACGCGCCGACGCGATTGCGGGATTGCACGGCGTTGGAGACGAAGTCGCGGAGCTGTTGCTCGCTTTCGTCTGGCAGGAAGTTGCCGAGGATTGTCGCGAGCCGCCCGGCCGCCCAGTCGGCGTCAGCAAAGAAGGATGCCGCGATCAGGATGACGAGGAGCAGCGGCGCGAACGAGAGCGCTGCGTAGAACGCGATCGCTGCCGCCCAGTGGAGCAGATTATCTTCCAGCGCGCCCTTGAGCGCTTTGGCTAACGTCGTCTTGATATCTGCCCCGCTTGCAGCGCCGCGTTGATCGGACGGTCCGGCGAGCACGCTCCGCTGCAAGGTAGGAGCGCGCTCGCACAGGACACTTGAGATCAAGTCGAGGGCACCCGACCGGCGTCGCGCCGCCACAAGGGCGAACGGACTGGCCCGGCCTGCTGCCTCGCCCCAATCCCCAACACAGGCTAGGCAATGGCGGGGCTAGAAGCTATGTGCATATGCCTAAATGAGCGGCACAATCAGGTGATGGCTGGGGCTTGAATTCATTGCGCCAAACTCATCTGTGCCCCTTGTGTTGCGGCGCTCTAGCGTATGTTGGAGATGCTGCCGCCAACCAGATCGGCAAGCTCGCCGAGCGCGGCGAGCACCGTGTTACTGTCACCAGCCGGGAGGTTGAAGACGCAGCGCGTGATGCCGGCGTCCTCGAGCGTTCTGACGCGCGAGCTGTCGGGTAGCGTGGCGAAGGCAGTGATCGGGAGGGCCTCGCGTTCGGCAGCGACCAGGCGACTGCGTAGCTCGGCGGCGCGGTCGGGCAATTCGGAGTGGTCGTTCGGTACCCAACCGTCGCCGTAGCCGATAACCCGGTCGAGCACGGTCGGACCCTCGCCGCCGACGAGGATTGGCAGGCACGGCTGCTGGACAGGCTTGGGCCACATCTGGATCGGGTCGAAGTTCACGAGCTCACCGTGGAACTCGGGCTCGTCATCGCGCCAGATGGTCTTGAGGGCGAGCGCCTGCTCGCGCATCTTGCGGAAGCGGCTGGCGAAGACCGCGCCGTGGTTGGCCATTTCTTCGCGATTCCAGCCTGCGCCAACGCCGAGCAGCAGGCGGCCGCCGGATTGGTAGTCGAGCGTCGAGGCTTCGCGGGCAACCTGGAGCGTGTCGCGCTGTGGCAGGAGGACGATGCCGGTGCCGAGCATGATTCGTTCAGTGACGGCAGCGGCTCTGGCAAGCGAGAGGAAGGGATCGAGAAAGCGGCTCATGAAGCGCGGCATGCCCTCCCCGCCGGGCCATTGAGAGGCGGTCGAGACTGGCATATGGCTGTGCTCGGATACCCAGAGCGACTCGAAACCGGCTGCTTCGACCGCCAATGCGAGATCGCGTATGTCGATGGTCTCGTCGGTTGGACGGAGATGGACGCCGAAGCGCACGCGGCCAGACTCCTTTCAGCGGTTCGAGCCTCGGGGTATCAATATGTCCGCGCGGCGTAGGCAGGCGGTCATGCCGCACGAGCGGCAGCTATCGGACTCCTCGACCTGTCCCCGGGCCGCTGCCGTACAAGGAAACCCCTGGGCGACGTTGTGGTCAATCGTCGCCCAGGGGCTGCAATGGCGCATCGGAGAAACGTCGCAGTCGGGCGGCGCGTTTACCCTGCGCGCGAAGTGGTGTGCGACGACGTTCCGGATTCGAGACCGGCCAACGGCCCGATGATCAATCCTCCGACGATGCCAACCGCGGCGCCGGCCAGGGTCATCTCGGCGGACGATATGCCGGCGGGGTCAAGGATCAGCCCGGCCAGCGCGCCGAGGACGAGGCCAATGGTCAAACCACCGGCCAACCCCAGCGCTATGCCGTGGTCGATCCAGCCCGCCTGGAGCAGCGGATCCTCGACCAGATCGAACTCGGCGCTCGTGAGCGCGACATAGACCCAGCCGAGCACCGCGCCGAAGACGAGGTGGGCGACCAGATTACCGATGACCGGTAGCGGCCCGGCATCCAGACCGAAGCCCATGAAACCCGCGCCGACAACCGGGAAGAAGATCACGAGCGAGAGTACCCAGGGCAGCATCGCGAAGAGCGTGCCGCGCCACCAGCCGGGACCGTTGAGGCGGCGTTCGAAGAAGGCGGCGTAGAGCAGGGCCCACATGACGCCGGCCAGCAGGTTGAGGCCGTAAGCGCCGATCGGAATCTCGAACGTGTCGTCGGTCAGCGAGTTGTGGGTCAGGTTGTAGAACCAGCCGCTGACGGTGCTGGCGTCCTGATCGGCGAAGATGCCGGCGACCAGGTAGCCGATGACGAGCACAAGGCTCATCACGATCGTCGCGGCGAAACCGGCGATGATACCGGCCCGCATCCAGCGCTCGCTGCGCACTTCACTGCCGTCCCAGCGGCCCTTGCGGTTGAGCGCGCGCCCTGACTCCGGCGGCGTTTCGCCGCTGGCGTCGCGGACCAGGCCGTCGGCGTCTCCGGCGAGCCCGAAGCGCACCACCCCTCCCAGGACAAGCCCGCCGACAACGAGCGCGGCGGTCATCGTGTTGTCGTTCGCCAGGTGGTAGCCGGCGACGAGAACGCCGAGCACGACAAGCGCGGCAAAGAGCCAGTCACGAAGTTCCATACGTTGCAGCATAGGTTGGACCTCCTTTGTGGGGTCAGAACCGGGGGAAGAAACGCGGTACGCCTGGTTACGGCCTCCGTTCTCTACGAAGCCGGGCGTTTGCGGGGTACGTTTGCGTAACTATCAAACGCTGTGTAGTGCGAGTGTATGAATCTCGTCTGCGAGCGTCAATTTTGTGATGAAAGCGACAAAGGTCAACGCTTTGATTCCGCAGGTGGCTGGCTGGCAACAACCCGACAATTGGAGGCAGTTGGGCGTTCCGTGTGTCGGCAAGTAGACAGGTCACGGAGGTGCTCATGGAATGAGTCAGGTTTCGCGTGGCCCAGGTGGATGGGAGCTACTACGAAGACGCGGCTCGCGGCAGCAATTCAGATCGCTCATCCTTGACGAGAATGCATTATTCTCAGTAGCGCTGCTAGAGCCAGCCGAGGCGGCGGATGTCGAGGTCGCGGAAGGCGAACGCGCCGTGGCCGTCACGCTCGACGTCGATCGAGACGCCGATGGTGCCGCTCTGGTGGCCTGGGTGGCGGGCGACGCCGACATAGTCGCCGTTGAGGAACATCCAGATTGTCTCGCCCTTGGCGATCACCTTGAGCTCGTTCCACTCGTCGACCGGCTCGATGCTGTCGGCGTAGTCGGTATAGGCGATGTAGGGCCAGTCCCAGGCCTCCGGGCCCTGGGTCTCGTCATACCAGTAGCCCCAGAGGCCGTATTCCTCGCTGATGCAGAAGGTGAAGCCGTAGATGGGTGGGTCGTACTCCCCGTCCGCGCGGACGAGTAGGCAACCGCTGGCGTAGGGATCGGAATCGACCGAGCGCACCATGACGCTGGCGCTGAAGTCCTCGTAGCCGTCGCGGTAGGTCTGGAAGCTGCCGCCCCAGGAGTAGATCTCGGGATCTTCGAGCGTTGGATCGTCCCACGCATCCTCGTCCACAGACAGCACGAGCTCTTCGCCCTGGACACGCGAGTGGAAGGTGGGATCGTCGGTTGGCAGTTCCCAGGTATAGAGGAACTGTGGCCCGGGGATGATGCCTTCACGGGGAATGCCATGCGGCGACTGGGTCGAGACTGAGACGAGGTTGAAGAAGATGACCGCCCCGCTCAGCCCGGTCATGACGAGCGTGGTGATGCCGAAGAGGATGACGTAGAGCTTGCCGGTGCGTGTCATGGAGCTGTCAAATCCTGTCGCGAGCGCCGGAGGACCGTCGATGGCATCAATGATGATGCGACGGCAAGCAACATTCGCGTATGCCCCGATGGTCCCATCGTCTGAGATTGGAAGCCGGTAGGTAGGCCGGGGCTACTCTTCCAGGAATTCGACCTCGCCGCTGTCGAGGTAGTAGTAAGCGCCGATAATCTGGAGCGCGCCGGTGTCGACATGGGGGGCGATGTCGGGCGCGCTGCGGAGACGGTCGACCGAGAGGTAGACGTTGTCGCGCACCGTGTTGGTGATCGGGTCGCCGGCCCGGGCTGCGGCGCTACGGGCGACCGGCGCGATAGCCTGGACGAGGCTATTGGGATGGTTGGCGATATCCTGGCCCGCCGTCAGCGCCGCAACGGCCGCCTGAACCGCGCCGCAGCTCTCGTGGCCGAGAACGACGATGAGCGGCACGCCCAGCTGCTCGACGGCAAACTCGAGACTGTTCTCGACGACTGCATCGACGATATTTCCTGCCACGCGGACGGTGAAGATGTCGCCGATGCCCTGGTCGAAGAGAAGCTCCGGCGCAACGCGCGAGTCGGCGCAACCGAGGATGGCGGCGATGGGCTGCTGGCCGTCAGCAAGCTGCTGGCGGCGATCAGCGGTCTGGTGCGGGTGGCGCGGGCTGCCGGCAACATAGCGCTGGTTGCCGGCGATGAGCTGCTTCAGCGCCACGACCGGCGGGCTGTCGGGCGCAAGCTCTGCGTGGATATGGCGCGCGCCGAAGTCCCGCGCGGCGTGGGCTGCGTCGGCAACGCCGGCCCGAATGCGCCGGCCCAGGATCGTCTGGGCGCGATCCGTCAGCTCGACCTCGGTCATCTCATCGCGCAGATCGACATCGACGACGCTGGTGTCGGCGACACCGGACGCCATGTCCTGCCGGGCCATCGCGGCCAGGGTACGGTAGCGGGTCTGGACGCGGGCCAGCTCGGCGTCATCGAGCGCTTCGAGGTTGAGCAGTGCGTTGTGCGCGCCGTCGGTAGCGCGGATCAGCTCGTCGACCTTGACTTGCAGGGCGGCGCTGTCGCGGTTCTGAGTGTTCTGGATCAGGAAGACCATCAGGAAGGTGATGATCGTTGTGCCGGTGTTGATGACGAGCTGCCAGCCGGTGCTGAAGCCGAAGAGCGGCCCGGTGATCAGCCAGACCGCGACAAATGCTACGGCGGCGATGAAAGCGCGCGACTGGCCCATCTCGCGCGAGGTCTTGACGGCGAAGCGCTGGAAGAGCGACGGCAGGTGGGCCTGGAAATCGTCGCCGCGATAGGCGTCTACAAGATCGTCCCACAGTTGCCGGAAGCTGTCGGGCGGTGGTGTGTTCACGGGCTGGCGCTCTCCCCTTGCCTGTCGAACGAGCGTCAGGTGGCCTGCAGGGATTATTTCACGTTGCCGGGGTCAGGGATGGGTAGCGGCAAGTTGCCGAACGCTTGCATATCGTCGAACGCAGAGACCAATCCATTCGTAGGGTTGGAGCTCATCTCCACCCTGATTTCGCTTCAATTCCGGGCGCCGGTGAAGATCATCTCCATCCCTAGGAGTGTCGGAGGTTGCCGGATGCCCGGTGTTGCCGGAGGTCGACAACACCGGGCATCCGTGAGGGTTCGTTCTACGGCGCCGCCGGGATGGTGTTGGGCGCTTCGAATGCCGTGCATTGGCTGTGGCTGCGGACCCAGCGGTTGGCGCCGGTGTAATAGGAGACGCAGGTCAGCAGATCGCCGTCGTCGGGCAATGTGTGCTCGATGCGTGGCGGCGCGCACGCTCGACCGAAACTGTATTGCAGCTGGCCGGTCCAAGGGTTGATGCAGAAGCTCGGGCCATTGGACACCTCGATTTGGACCTGCCCCGCGCCGCAGTTGCCAGTGCGCGGACTGGTAACTGCGCCGGTGTAGTAGGAGGCACAGAGGACGAAGCTGCTCTGGCGTACCTCGACGCTGCCGATGTCGCAGGTCGAGCCTTCCGGCCGGGCGATGCCGCGCTGGTCGATGTTGGTTGGGCAAGGTTGAGCGTTGTCGATGGCCGGGCTGCCTGCCCCTGGCAGGTGCGTCAGTGTCGGGCCACCGTTGTCCTGCAGGGGGCCGAGCAAGGCGTTGGCGTTCGACAGGTCGCCGGTACCGCCCAGCGCGCAGCTGCCATCATCGCTCAGGTTATGGCCCTGAGAGACGACGGCAGCTCCGGTGCAGTTGCCGCCGGTGCTGGCGGCCAGGATTGTTGCAGTGAGTTCGAGAGCGCCGCTGTTGAAGACGCCGCCGCCACTGGAAGCCTCGTTCCCGCTCAGTGTGCTGTTGGTGCTCGTGGTTGCGCCGCTGTCGTTCATGATGCCGCCACCGCTGTTGACGGCAACATTACCGCTCAACGTGCTGTTGGTGATGCTGAGCGTGCCTTCGTTGGAGATGCCGCCGCCTGTGCTAGTCGAATTGCCGCTGAGGGTGCTGCCGGTGACGATGAGATTCGCACTGAAACTGTTGAAGATGCCTCCACCCCGGTCGTTTGTGAAGCCGAGACCGTCCTCAGCTACGTTGCCACTCAAGGTGCTATTGGTGACGGTGAGGGAGCCGTCGTTATAGATGGCGCCGCCATAGCCGATGTCCGCAGTGCCGGTCGAGTTGCCGCTCAAGGTGCTGTTGGTGATGGTGAGCGTGCCGGCGTTATGGATAGCCCCGCCAAGGGTGGCTTGACCGTTGGTCAGGGTAATGTTCTGCACGTCGAGCTCGATACCGAGATTGACGGCGAAGATGCGGGTCGTGCCGTCACCACTCAACGTGACCAACCCGCCACCATCGAGCTGAGTGTTGATGGCGATTGTCTTTTCGCTCGTCACGACGATCGGCAGGTCGCCTGGGTCGCAGTTGAAGGTCACTAGCCCGCCAGCGGTCAACGCGGTATCGAGTGCCGCTTCGGTGCAACTGCCCGGCGTGCCGTCCCCGACAACGCCGGCAGCGGTGGCCGGGCGGACCGGCCCCACGACTGCCAGTGCCGCCAGCAGGGCAGCACCAATCAATACCCGCCAGAACCGCCCCATACCCGTCCCTTTCCGGATAGTCAGATCATGCTTCTAGAGAGTATAGGCGAAGTCCGGAGGGTTGGGAACGACGCCGGCAAGCGAGTACGACGACTGTCATCACGGCGAGGGTACTGCCGGAATCACGTCGGGGGCTTCGCAGGCTGTGCACTGGTTGTGGTTGCGGACCCAGCGGTTGGCGCCGCTCAGAACCGTAAGCCCGGCCAGCAAAAGGCAGGCGGTCAACCTGCGCCAGCTACGTGCCCCTATCATCTCCAGTTCGAGTCTATTGCGCGTGCATCAGACTGAAATGTAGGCCATCGGGCAGATGAGCCCTGGAAGCGCGTCGCGCCGGCCTCTAACCAGGTATCACCCCTGCGATCTCGCCGCCGTTGCATTGGCCGGGGATACGCGGGACGCGCAGCTTGCCGGTCCAGAGGCTCTGGCAGTAGCTGAGCGGGCCGTCATCGGGCACGACGTGCGGCAGGTAGCTGCTGCCACACGCGCCGCCCGGCGACCACGCCAGCGCGCCGGTATAGGGGTTGATGCAGAAGGTCGTTGAGCCCGGCCCTGGCACCGCAATCGCTAGTGTGCCCGCAGGACACGCGACCGACCGCGAGACGTTGATCGCGCCGGTCAAGTAGTTCACGCACAGGGTCACGGTCTGGCCGACATCGACTGAGTCGACCGCGACGCCGGTGTCATCGTCTTCAACCTGGACGCCGATCGTCGTCGTGCCCGCGCCGGAGCTGAGCGCGCAGTTGGTCGAGTTCCCCGCCTGGGGGCCGACCTCGTAGCTGCCATCGTTGTCGCAGTCGAAGCTGTAGCTCAGCGTGTCTTCGAGGCCGGCGTCGCTGGCGTCGACGGTGACCGTCACCGGCTGGCCCTGCGGCACCGGCCCGTTTGTCGTGATGCCGTCGATGACCGGCGCGACGTTATTGACTGTGTGGTCGACACTGTTGCTGGCAGAGAAGGTGGCATCGACCTCGATCTCAACGGTGGCTGTGTAGCTGTCGCTCGGCGTCCCGGTCGGGTTGTCATCGATGTATGTGTGCGCCGGGCCGGTGCAGGTGTCGTCGACGATGACGCCGAGCTGCGGACCATCGCCGTCGTCGTAGTCAACGGTGCAGGTGACGCTCGCGCCACCGTCCGGATTGGTGAAGCTGGCGCTCGCCGTGACGCTCTCGCCCTCATTGGATGGCGACGGCGTCACAACCGGTGTGGCCACACCTAAGACCTCAATCTCGACCGCGCCGATGTCGCAGGCGCTGCCCTGGGGGCGGCTCACGCCGCGCTGGTCGAGCTCGGCCGGGCAGGACGGCGCGGCGCCGATGGCCGGGCTCAGGTCGCCAGGCAGATGGGTGAACGTCGGCCCGCCGTTGTCCTGGAGCGTTCCAAGCAGGGGGTCGGTGTTGGGTAGGTCGCCCGTCTGGTCGAGGTTGCAGGTGCCGTCGTCGCTCAGGTTTTCGCCAAGCGAGACGACGTTGCCGTCGCAATTGACGCCCGGCGCCGCCGTATCTTCGATGATCGTTGCCTGCAAGGTGACGCTCGCGGACGCCGTTCCGCCAGTGATCGTCGTGAAGACCGACGCGTTGCCGCTTAGTGTGCTGTTTGTGACAGTCACCGTGCCGGTATTGACAATGGCCCCGTAGCTGCCGAAGTTGTTGCTAATCGTGCTGTTTGTGACGGTAGCTGACCCGCCAATGGACATACCGCCAGAGCCAG
Organism: Chloroflexia bacterium; assembly: GCA_030431755.1. Classification (GTDB taxonomy): domain Bacteria; phylum Chloroflexota; class Chloroflexia; order Thermomicrobiales; family CFX8; genus JAUIIK01. Next base: position 6,512 of record JAUIIK010000101.1, on the reverse strand, counting down.
CCCCGAACACAGAATTGTCGTCGACAGTGCTGCCGGTCAGTGTGAGGTTCCCGGTGTCGACATAGATCCCGCCGCCATCGGCAAGCGCGTCGTTCCCGCTTACGGTGCTGTTCGTTAGAGAAACCGTGCCATTGTTCAGGTTGTAAAGGCCGCCACCGTTGTTGGCGGAGTTGCCGCTGATCGTGGAGTTGGTGATCGTCACCGTGCCAAACGAGGAGAATATTCCACCGCCGCCACCTGATGGATCGCCAGCGTTCGCTTCGTTGCCGCTGATGACGACGCCCCCGAGCGCTATCGTGGTGTTGTTGGCGAAGATACCGCCACCGACGCTGTTGCTGGTGTTGTTGCTGATCGTGCTATTGGTGGCATTGAAGGTGCCCTGGACCAGCTGCACCGCGCCGCCGCCGATCGTGGTCGCGGCGTTGTCGGTGAGCGTTACGTTGGTCAGGGTGATATTGCTTGCAATGGACTGGATGCTCCCGCCTTCGGTTGCGGAACCGTTCGTCAGGGTGATGTTCTGGAGCTCAAAGGTTATCGGCCCGCCCACGGTAAAGTGCCGGGTGGTGTCCTGGCCGTCCAGGGTGATCAAGCCGCCGCCGTCGATCTCGGTGTTGATGAGCACCACGTTCTGTTCGGTGAGCGGGATCGTGACCGGGTCGGGCCCACAGTTGAAGGTAACCAGGCCGCCGCCGGTTAGCGCCGTCTTCAGGGCGGCATCGGTGCAGCTAGCGGGCGTGCCGTCGCCGACAACACCAGCTGCCACAGCCGGGCTGACCGGGGTCAGAGCCACTAGGCCCGCCAACATGATGAGTGCGGAAATGCCGCGCCATGCTCGACCGATCATCGTTTCTCCTTCAAATGCACTGTCTCTTCGCCATACTTGAGTGTACGCTGCTACCCATCCGGCCCCATGACCCGTCGGTCCTGATGCAACCGAACAGGCGCACGAGTCGTTAGTTGCCGCCCAATCGCCATGGACAGGCGCAAGCTGTGCGCACTAGGCTGTCGAAACGCTCCCCCGAAGAAGCGTGGCGCCTGACAACACAGCATTGGAAAGGGCACGCAATGGCGAGACTGACCGTGCCGCTGCCAACCAGCGCGGCTGCGTTCCTCGACGCGCCGAGAATCGAGTCGCTCGACGATCTGGCGGCGGACGTTGCCGTGATCGGCGTGCCATATGGCGTCCCCTACGGGATGGTTGGCGCAAAGCAGCGGTCGAGCGAGGCAACGCGGACGATACGGGAGGCGTCGCTTGCATTTGCCCACTACCTGACGCACTACGACATCGATTTCGGTGGCGAGATCTTCGCCGGGCGCGATGTGCGCATCGTCGACTGTGGCGATGTCGCCATGGTGCCGGGCGCCTACGAGGCGAATTTCCAGGCGGCGACTGCGGCCGTCGCTAAGATCCTGGCATGCGGGGCGGTGCCGCTTGTACTAGGTGGCGATCACTCGGTTCCGATTCCGGTGCTGCACGCCTATGAAGAGCACGGCCCGATTTTCATCATCCAATTCGACGCTCATTTCGATTGGCGCGATGAGATCGGCGGAGTCCGGCGTGGCTTGAGCAGCATGATGCGGCGCGCGTCGGAGATGGCCTGGGTCGACGGCATGGCCGAGATCGGGCTGCGCTCGGTTGGCAGCGCGCGGCAAGTTGATGTCGATGACGCCCGTGCGTACGGCAGCATTATCGTGACGGCACGGGATGTTCACCGCGACGGCGTCGATGCGGTGCTTGCGCGTATCCCGGATGGCCACCGCTACTACATCACCTTCGATGCCGACTCGCTCGATGCGGCAATCGCGCCCGGCGTTGGCGCGCCCTGCTTCGGAGGCTTGAGCTACGACCAGGCGACGGACCTGTTGCGCGGGATCGCCGACAAGGGATCAGTGGTCGGCTACGATATCGTCGAGGTCGTCCCGGAACTGGATGTCAACGGCATGACAAGCCGGCTCGCGGCACGCCTGACGTTGAACCTCATCGGGGCGCTGGCGCACGCCGGGCGGATCGGCCGCTAGACGGCTAGCAGGGGGAACTGGTGGTTGAACTGGATCAGGCAGACGTCGTCATTATCGGTGGCGGTATCGTCGGCTGTGCCGCGGCGTACTATCTGGCGAAGCGCAACGCGAAGGTCATCCTCGTCGAGAAGGGCCGCATCGCCGGGGAGCAGTCCAGTCGCGCCTGGGGCTTCGTCCGGATTCAGGGGCGTGACCCCGACGAGGTGCCGCTGATGGTCGAGAGCAACCGCATCTGGCGGGGGCTCGAAGCGGAGCTGGAAGCCGACATCGAGTGGGTCCAGGGCGGCAACCTGGCGATTGCAAAGGATGACGAACGGGCGGAGCGCTTCCGCGACTGGTTGCCCATTGCCCGGAGCTTCGGCGTCGAGACGCGGGTGTTGACCGGCACACAGGTGGAAGGACTGATTCCAGGGATCAAGGGACCCTTCACCGCCGGGATGTACACCTCGATTGACGGCCATGCCGAGCCCGGCAAGGCAACCGAGGCCTTCGCCAAGGCAGCCCGCGAGCACGGCGCAGACATCCGCACCTATACGACGGCTGAGGGCATCGACATGGCTGGCGGCCGGGTGGGCGGTGTATTCACCGACAAGGGACACATCTTCGCGGACGTCGTCATCAACGCGGCCGGCGCGCACGCCGCGAAGCTGGCGCGGCTGGCGGGCTTGTCACTGCCGCAGCGAGCGGTGCGGGCGACCGTGGCGCAGACGACGCCGGTGAAGCCCGTCACCTCAATCGGCACCTGGGCGCCAGGCGTCTCATTTCGCCAGAAGCGCGATGGCACTTTCTACCTTGCCGGTGGCGCAAGCTCGATCCACGACGTGACGCTCGAATCTTTCCGGCAGGCGCGGATGTTCATGCCGAACTACCTCAAGAACCGCCGCATCTTCCAGATGAACATCGGTCGCGAACTCTTGCACGATGTGCGCCGGGCGCTGCCGGGCAGCGAGGCGCGCGAGCATCCCTTCGCCCACACGGTCGATGTCGAGCCGGAGCCGGACCGCGCGACGGCAGTCGAATCGATCAAGGGTTTTGTCGAGCTCTTCCCCGAGCTCTACGGCCAGGTCAAGATCCGTCGGATGTGGGCCGGGATGATCGACGCAACCCCCGATGCCGTTCCGGTCATCGGCGAGGCCGACGAGCTACCCGGATTCATCTTCGCGACCGGCTTCAGCGGCCACGGCTTCGCCTTCGGCCCGATCGCCGGGAAACTCCTCAGCGAGCTGGTCCTGGATGGCCGGCCCTCGCTCGACCTCCACGCCTTCCGCTTCGAGCGCTTTGCGGAAGGTGATCTAGCTGCGCCGAAGAACGTGCTCTGAGAGATTGGGGAAGAGGGATTTGGTGGAGGGGATTGGGGCTAGGTTTCAGGGGACAGCAAACCCGCTGACAAACTCGACTAATCCCTAGTCCCTCATCCCTATTCCCTCATCACAGCATCACGTTCCCACCATTCGGTCCGAGCATTTGGCCGGTCAAGAAGTTGGAGGCGTCGGAGGCGAGGAAGAGGGCGCATTCGGCGACGTCGCGCGGCGAACCCATGCGGCGGAGGGGGAGTTCCGAGGCGCGGCGGGTGCGAGCTTCGTCGTCAGGATAGAGGGCGAGGTTCATGTCGGTGACGATCGAGCCAGGGCCGATGGCGTTGACGTTGATGCCGAATTGGCCGACCTCCTGGGCTAGTGACTTTGTCCAGCTGAGGATGAAGCCTTTGGTGCCCGAATAGACGGCCATCTCTTTGCCGCCGGTCGGCGCGAGCTGGGAGGAGAGGTTGATGATGCGGCCGCCACCGTTCTCGATCATGGTGGGCAGCAACGCGCGTGTCAGTCGGAGCGGTCCGAAGATGTTGACCTCCAGCTCGTCGCGCCAGTCGGCCTCGTTCGACTCGCTGAATGGTCCGCGATAGAGGACACCGGCGTTGTTGACGAGGATGTCGACCTGCCCGAATTCCGCCATGACTGTCTCGACCATGCGGTTGACGTCTGCCAGGTTGCGCATATCCGCCTGGATCGTGATGGCGCGTTGGCCGTTTGCCCGTGCCTGCTCGGCGATGGACTCGCAGCCCTCCGCGCTATTGAGATAGCTGAGCGCCAGATCGGCCCCATGCTCGGCGAAGAGCGCCGCGATCGCCTCGCCGAAGCCCCGTCCCGCGCCGGTGATCAGCGCGACCTTGCCGGATAGTGCACCCATTGTTCGTGCCTCCTTTGATTGAGGGCATCATAGTGTGGCAGGCGAATCCTCACGTAGCGACGTGCCGCTGGCGCGTCTCGGCCACGACGCTATGCCTTTCCCGGAGAGCAATCGATCTCTGAAGACGAGACGCGCCACCGGCACGTCTCTACAGAATGCTGTCCTGCCTACAGCGCCATCGTCGGTCCGCGACGAGGGAGGATGCCGGTGCCGGGGGCGCCGGTGAGATGTCCATTCTCGTAGACGATCTCGCCACGTCGGATGGTTGTGATCGGCCAGCCGGTGATCTCCCAGCCGTCGTAGACGGAGTAGTCGGCGTTGGACTTCAGCATGGTCGCGTCGATGGTGAGGGTCTCGTCGGGATCGAAGATGGCGATGTCGGCATCGCTGCCGGGCGCGATCGTGCCCTTCTGCGGGTAGAGGCCGAAGAGTCTCGCCGCGTTGGTCGAGAGGACCTGGATCATGCGCTGGAGCGAGATGCGGCCGGCGCGGACGCCTTCGGAGTAGAGCATCGGCAGCATCACCTGGAGGTTCTCTGCACCGGGGCGCAGGTTCTCGACGGAGAGCTCCGGGTCGAGCTTGTCGGCCAGCGACCAGGGCGCGTGGTCGGTGCAGACGGTGTTGACCGTGCCCTGGCGGATGCCGGCCCAGATGGCGTCGACGTCGGAGGGCTCGCGCAATGGCGGTTGCCCGACGTACTTTGCGCCGTCCGGCTCCGCGAAGCGCTCGCTGGTCAGGTGCAGGTAGAAGGGCCGTGTCTCGACGTAGACCGGGAGACCACGCGCCTGCGCCTCGGCGCAGACCTCCAGTGCGCGTTCGCAGGAGAGATGGACGATGTAGACCGGCGCGCCGGTCTCCTCGCTGAAGGCGACGGCGCGTTGGGTGGCGACGACCTCGCTGATGACCGGCCGGCTCTCGGCGTAGTAGCGCAACGACGACTTCCCGGCCGCGACGAGCTTCCGCGTTGCTTCCTGAATCAGAGGAAAGTCCTCACAGTGGATCAAGGTGATGAGGTCGTGCTCTCCGGCCAGCCGGGTGAGCTCGAGATAGTTCGCTGCCTGGCCGTCGAATACCGGCGTCGACATAAAATACTTGACGCTGTTGTGGCCCTGTTCAAGTAGCTGCGGGACATCGGCGAGCATCTCTTCACCAGCGGTGCCGAAGATCGGGTGGAGCAGCACGTCGGCGATGGCTTCTCGGCGGGCTTGCTCGGCTTCGCGTGCCAGTCCCTGGAGGGGCGTTTCGTCCGGCGTAACCTGGGTCATGTTGCCGATGGTCGTGATGCCGCCGGCCAGCGCCGCCGCCGAGCCGCTGGTGAAGTCATCGACCCAGCGCGGAGGCTGCTTCCCCGGCTGGCTAGTGACGTGGACGTGGGCATCGATGCCGCCCGGGATGACCAGCTTTCCGGTCGCGTCGACCGCCCGCGCCGCGTTCATCTCACCGCCGATCTGGACCACCTTTTCGCCGCTGATGCCGATGTCGGCCACCGCGTCCATCGCCTCGGTCACGACGCGTCCGTTGCGGATAATGAGATCGAGCTGGGTCATGCGGGGTTCCTTACTGTGTGTCCGGTTTTAGACAGCGTAGCCGATCCCGATAGATGATGATCCAATATGCCTACATGGCATCATGTACTACCTGCTTTGGCCCTGATTCTAGAAATCGAGTGAGGAGATGCCTGGACCAATACTGACGGTTGGATATGGCTTACGGACGGTCGAGGAGTTTGTCGAGTTGCTTCAGCAGCATGGCATCCAGTACTTGATCGACGTGCGCGTTCAGCCCTATTCATCGTATCGGCCGGAGTTCTCGCGTGAGCCGCTCGCTGAGTCGCTGGCGGGGCACGACATCCGCTATCTCCACATGCCCGAGCTCGGCGGCCGGCCCGACGACGACCGCTTCTGGATCGACGATCGCAAGGTCGACTACGAGCAGTTGAAGAAACTGCCGGAGTACCAGCGCGGTATCGACCGGCTCCAGACTGCCAGCGAGCAGGGCAACGCCGTCTGCCTGATGTGCAGCGAGGGGCGGCCCGAGGAGTGCCACCGCGCCAAGCTCGTCGGTGAGTCGTTGATAGAGCGTGACATCCCCGTCTTCCACATCGACGCAGACGGCGAACTCCGGCCCCACTCCGAGATCATCCGCCGCCTCACCAAGGGCCAGATGACCTTCGACTTCGCCCCACCCCGCTTTACCTCGAAACCGCTGAAGCGCAACCGCTGACCGACACGATACCCGCAACCCAACATCGTAGGGGTGGGGCTCGTCCCCACCCGATTTGGATCTCGGTTTTGGTCGCCCGGAGGGAA
>JAUIIK010000100.1 GCA_030431755.1 Chloroflexia bacterium | reverse complement strand
TGGCCGGTGTAGGGGTTGATCGCCAGGGTGAAGGGGAAGCTGTCGGGGATGTCGAGCGCGAAGGTTCCGGTTGGACAGGTGGTGGAAGTGATCGGGTTCGGCGCGGAGACGATGGAGGTGTAGGAGTTGACACACAAGGTCTGGAGCTCAAGCGGCGTCTGCGCCTCGGCTTGCTCGACCGCGTCCGTTGCGACGGCACTGACACCCGCAACAAGCAGTGCAAATGTCAAGAGGGGCAGAAGCGCGCGTCGCATGGTCAGCATCAGCATTGTCCGTTCACTCACGCTTGGAATGTGTTTAGCTTCACCGCAATTCTAGCGGATTTCTCCAATACAGCTTGCTTATACAGCATCTCTGATGAAAGTCCATTGGCGCAACGCCCCGGATCTGGGCAACCCGGGCGCTGAATCTGGATTGTCGACCGCCGCTACTAGTAGAGGTTCTTGTTCGAGCGGTCGAGGCTCTCGTCGATCTTGTCGACGGCTTCGTCACCGAGCTTGAGCTGGTCGGCGATGATTCTGCCGAGTGTTGGAACCTCGGAGCGGTCGAGCCAGGTATCGGGCTGCCACAGCTTGGCGCGTTTGAAGGCGCGGGCGCAGTGGAAGAAGAGCTCCTCGACCTCGATGACGATCCCGAGCGTCGGGACCTTGCCCTTCATCGCCATCGTCTCCAGCAGCTCCTCGTCCTGGATGATCGCGGCGCGGCCGTTGATCCGCAACGTCTCGTCGACGTTCGGGATCATGAAGAGCAGCCCGGCGTGCGGGTTCTCGAGGATATTCTCCATCGAGTCGAGCCGCCGGTTGCCGGGCCGGTCGGGCACGACGACCGTCCGCTCGTCGAGGACTTTCACGAAACCGGGACCATCGCCGCGCGGGCTCACGTCGCAACGTCCGCTCGAACCCGAGGTGCTGAGCAGGGCGAAGGGTGATTTCGCGATGAAATCACGGGAGTGGGGGTCGATGAACGTGAGCTCTTTGCGCATGACACTGCTGTCCGGCGCAGGCGCGTTGATGACCTCCCTGAGCTGTTCGAGGCTCGTGATCGTCTTCGATACGGCGGGCGCAGTCATGCAGGTGCCCCTGTCTGTGCTGGCGATTGTCTCAAATTCCGAGTTGCGAAGTCGACTATCAGTCTAGATGATCGACTCCAACGTGTCGACAAAGTGCGCGATCTCGTCGCTCGTGTTGTAGTAGTGGACCGACGAGCGCACCACGGCATCGAGCCCACGCGCCTCCATATCGAGCCTGGTAGACGGCGCACGAGAGACTGAGACATTGATCTTGCGCTCGGCCAGCTGTTCCTTGACCTGGTCGAGATCCGCGCCATCAATGGTGAAGGTGACGATGCCGCAGCGCACGACGCCGAGGTCTTGGACAGTTACTCGCGGCACGGCATCGAGCCTCTTCCGGAGCTCGCTCGCCAGATCCTGAATCCGCGCCCAGATCGCGTCCATCGTCAAGTCGAGTGCGTAATCGAGCGCGACGGCCAGGCCGATCTTGGCGGCGTAGTTCGTCTCCCAGTTCTCGAAGCGCTTGGCGTCGTCCCGCAATTCATAGCGGTCGGCCGCAACCCAACGGGCGGCGTGGTGGTCGATCAGCGGCGGTTCGAGACGGTCTAGCACGCCGCGGCGCACATAGAGGAAGCCAGTGCCGCGCGGACCGCGGATGTACTTGCGGCCGGTGGTCGAGAGCATGTCACAGTTGAGCGCGTCGACGTGCAGCGGCAGTTGCCCAACCGACTGGCAGGCGTCGATCAGATACAGCACGCCAGCCTCGCGGGCGATCTTGCCGATCTCCTCGGCGGGATTGACCAGTCCGCCGTTGGTCGGGATATGCGTGATCGAGATCAGCTTGACGCGCTCGTCCATCATCTCCTTGAGCGCCTCGACCGAGAGTTGGCCGTGCTCGTCATTGGGAACGACCTCGACGATTACCCCGCGATTTTCAGCGACCTGGAGATAGGGGATGAAGTTGCTGCCATACTCTGCGACGGCGGTGAGAATCCGATCACCTGGCTCGAACGGCACCGAGTAGAAGGCCATGTCCCAGGCGCGCGTCGCGTTCTCGATAATCGCGATCTCGTCAGGCCGCGCGCCGATCAGCTCTGCGGCTGCGCCATAGACGCGCTCGACCTTGTCATGCGCGGCGGCGGCGGCTTCGTAGCCGCCAATGCGCGCTTCGAGCTGAAGGTGCTCGATCGAGGCATCCAACACCTGCCGGGTTGGAAGCGATGAACCCGCGTTGTTGAAGTGGATGACGTGTTCGACGCCCGGCGTATCGCGCCTGGCGCGTTCGATATCGAAGTCCATACCCTGCTCTCCTGCTAACGCAAAGTCTCCCAATGAGCAGAGTATAGTCGGCTGGGTAGAGGCGACGGGCTAGCTGGCGAGCGCCTGGCTCTCGCGCGAAGCTACTTCGTCGGTTCTGGCTCGCGCTGCGCTGAACGAGATAATCTCGGGGCGGGTGGCGGCATCGAGCAGCTCACCGAGCTCGTGGTCCATGCGCTGGCGTGGGCGGTTCACATCGATGGTCGTCACCGCGGCACGCACTTCCTGCCCGCCAAACATCTTGCGCATTAGGAGCTCGGCACTCTGCGCGTCCGTCTCCGGGAGGATGATCAGACGCCAGCCGTCGCGACAGCCGAAATACTGGTCGGTTGCGCGAACGAGCTTGCGGCAATCGAGCCGCGCTTTGCCATCGGGCTTGACTGCCATGAGTGACAGATCGCGGTCATACTGCCGCGCCCGGGCGACCTCGCGCTTGAGCGCCTCCTCAATCTGTGCCTCGTGCCAGGGCATGCCGAGCAAGCCGCCGAAGCGGCCCAAGCGCCCGAACCGCGCGATGACCAAACCGGTTCCGATACCCAGGAGATAGAGGTTGACGATCGAGATCGGGTCGGGATAGTGACCACTGATGGCCTCGAAGGCAGCGACAATGACGGAGGCCACCGCGACGCCGATGATGGGAAATGCCAACCCGCGATCGGAAATTTCCACGTTCCCTCCCTGGTCTGGGACGTCATTTTGACACCCATTACGCTCTCCGCTAAAGTCTGACGCCTTTCGGCAACGTGGAACAGGGGAATATCGTCACCCTCAACGCGGGTAGATTAGTGTGGCATGGCTGGCCTGGGAGTCCCCTGGTACTAGCAAAATGGGATAGACAGCTGACAATTGGAGGCTGAGATGACCGCCGACATCAATTTCGAACTGCTGAAACGCCTGTGCGAAGCCCCCGGCATCGCCGGTCGTGAGGAAGCTGTCCGCGCCATCGTGCGCGAGGCAATGGAACCGCTCGTCGATGAGATCAGCGTCGACGCGCTCGGCAACATGATCGGCCGGCGCAACGGCAACGGCGGCCCAACGGTCATGTTCGCCGGCCACATGGACGAGATCGGGTTCCTGGTCAAGCACATCGACGACAACGGCTTCCTTCGGTTGCAGCCCGTCGGCGGCTTTGATGGCCGCGTGCTGCCGGCGCAACGCTGTCTGGTCCACACCGAGGCCGGCGCGAGTCTACCTGGCGCGATGGCGCTCGAGACGAAGCCCATCCATTTACTGAGCGGCTCGGAGATACAAGCGCCCAAGGTCGAGCAGATCTTCGTCGATCTGGGCCTCAGCGGCGAGACGGTCAAGGAGCAGGTCCAGGTCGGCGACATGGTCACGATGGACCGCACCGTCGAATGGATCGGCGACAACGTCATGGGCAAGGCCTTCGACGACCGCATCAGCATCTTCCTGATGCTGGAGGCGGCCCGCAAGCTCGGCGACGAGCAGGTCGACGCCGAGATCGTGCTCGTGGCGACGACCCAGGAAGAGGTCGGACTGCGCGGGGCGCGCACCGCCGCATACCATATCGAACCGGATATCGGCGTCGCGCTCGACATCACGCTGGCGATGGACATCCCCGGCGCAGCTCCACAGGATGCCGTCACGCGGCTGGGCGAGGGCGCGGCGATCAAAGTCTTCGACTCATCGCACATCTCGAACCACAAGCTGGTCAGCCATTTCAAGCAGCTGGCACGCGACAACGACATCAAGTATCAGATGGAGATCCTGCCCCGCGGCGGCACCGACGCCGGGGCGATGCAGCTCTCGCGTGCCGGTATGCCGGCCATCACGATCTCGCTGCCGACACGCTACGTCCACACCGTCAACGAGATGGCGGCGGTCACCGACATCCAGGCCGAGATCGACCTGCTCGCGGCCTACATGCGGCATGCCCACGAGGGCGACTACAGCCTGGAGTAACGCTCGGGTGTAGTCGTAGGGCCGGGGCTTGTCCCCAGCCACTCTTGGATTTCGCTGACAGGCCGGGGACAAGCCTCGGCCCCACGTTGTCGGCTCATCGATCCCAGCTTAGTGGCGGATCAGTCGCCGTCCATGACCGAGTCAACGGTGTGGCTGGTGCGGGCCATAGTCCGGAGCTGGGCGGCGATGAGCGCGGAGTAGAGCCCGTCGTGGGCCAGCAGTTCCTGGTGCGTGCCCGCTTCCACAACGCGCCCCTCATCGAGCACGAGGATGCGGTTGGCCGTGCGGATCGTCGAGAGGCGGTGGGCGATCACCAGCGTCGTGCGGCCCCGTTTCAACGTGTCCAGCGCCTGACGCACTTCCAGCTCATTGACGGCATCGAGGTGCGACGTTGCTTCGTCGAGGATGAGAATCGGCGCGTCCTTGAGAAGGGCGCGGGCGATGGCCATTCGCTGGCGCTGGCCGCCGGAGAGCTGCAGGCCGCGCTCGCCGACGAGCGTCTCATAGCCGTCGGGCATCTGCTGGACGAACCCATCGACATTTGCCAGAGCGACGGCCTCCCGGATGGCGGCCTCGCTGGCGTCCGGATTGCCGACCTTGAGGTTATTCCAGAGCGAATCGTGGAAGAGATAGGTGTCCTGCGAGACAATCGCGATCTCCTCGCGCAGGTCATCGAGCGCGAAGTCGCGAATGTCCTGGCCGTCTATGCGAATCCGGCCCCACTCAGGATCCCAGTAGCGCAGCAGCAGGTGGGCGATGGTCGACTTGCCGGCGCCGGAGCCGCCGACCAGGGCGATCGTCTGGCCCGGTTCGATCTGGAAGCTGACGTCGCGCAGCGCGGGTCGGTCCTGTTTGGAGTAGCGGAATGAGACCGACTCGAAGGCAACGTGACGGCCTCGGTCGGTGGGCGGTAGCGCGCCGCCGGAGCCATCGTCGACCGCCGGCGGCTCGTCTTCGATCTGGAAGTAGCGCCGGGCAGCGGCATCGGTTTCGGCTAATTCCTTGATGACCGTTGCCAGGCTGGCGATGGGCGCGAAAGACGAAAGCGCGAGCAGCGTCGCCAGCGGCAGCGTCGTGCGCTCGATATCGCCCTGGCTGACCAGCCACGCGCCAAGGGCCAGGACGGCGAGCCCGCCGAGCCCGGTCAGGGACTCGATGACCGCGAACTGCATCGACTGCTGGTTGAGCATGACGTGCTTGAGCCTGGCAAGCTGTGTGCCGCGCTCGGTGATCTCGCGGTTGCGCTCGGCCCCATAGCCGAAGGATGCAATGGCCCGGAGTCCCTGGACGCTATCGACCATGTGGGCCGTGACCTCGGCGTTCTGTTCGCGCAGCTCGTCACCGATCTGTTCGAGGTAGCGCCCCTGGAGCATCGGCGTCGCCGCCACACCGATCAAGAAGGGCAACAGGATCAGCGCCAGCAACGGGTCGATGACCGCCAGCGCGATCAGCACGCCCGAGGGCACGAGAATCGCAAGAAGCCCCGGCACCAGCGTGTGCGCGTAGTAGAGCTCGATCAGCTCAATATCGCCGACGGCCGCGCCGAGCAGATCGCCGGAGCGCCGCCGCAGCAGGTAGGCCGGTGAGAGGCGGTCGAGCAGCTTGTAGAGCTTAATCCGCATTTCGGCGAGCAGGCGATAGGCAAGGTCGTGCGCCAGCCAGATGTCGAGATAAGTGAAGAGCGCCGTCAGCGGGATCAGCGCCAGCAGCGCCCAGAGCAGGACGGTCAGATCCTCGCCCCGGAAGACCCGGCCAACCAGCAGCGCCCCGACGACTCCGATGCCCATCAACGTCAGCGCGTGCAATAGTCCTGAGGCAACGACGGCGACAAGCTCGCCCGGCCACGGCTTGACGAGCGTAAATAACCGCCGCCAGATCTCGACCATGCCGTAGCGCTGCGTGGCCGGCTCCGGCGCGGGGATTGGGGCATGCGCTTCTTCCGCCCACGGGGCCTCCTGGGCCGCGCTACGGCTGCGACGCGGCGGCGTGAGCTTCACTTCCTCCCACGGCTCGGTCTCCGCTTCGGCATCGCGCTGCGCCGCCACCAATGTCGCGTAGAGTCCATCCACTTCCAGCAACTCCGCGTGAGTACCGGTCTCGGCCACCCGGCCCTCGTCCAGCACAACGATCTGGTCGGCATTGATGACGCTCGACAGGCGATGGGCGATAACCAGCGTTGTCCGACCGGCCTGGAGCCGCTCGATCGCTTCCTGGATGATCGCTTCGTTTTCGGTGTCGACGCTCGAGAGCGCTTCGTCGAGGATGAGAACCGGCGCATCCTTGAGCAGCGCCCGGGCAATGGCGATGCGCTGACGCTGGCCGCCGGAAAGCCGCGTACCGCGTTCCCCGATATGCGTTGCAAGCCCCTGAGGCAGCGAGTTGACGAAGTCGATCGCGTTGGCCGCCGCCAGCGCTTCACCGATGTCATGGTTGGTCGCGTCCGGCCGGGCAATCAAGAGGTTGTCGCGCACCGTGCCGTCGAAGAGGTAGGTCTCCTGCGCCACGACCGCGATATGCTCGCGGACCCAGTCGAGCGGCAGCTCGCGCAGGTCATGGCCGGCCATCGTGACCATGCCCCGGTCCGGATCGACAAAGCGCATCAGGAGTGAGACGACCGTCGATTTGCCAGCGCCGCTCGGGCCGACGATGGCGAGCGTCTTGCCGGGCTCCAGGGCAAAGGAGACATCCGTAACGGCGTTGTCGCGACGCGTGCTGTAGCCGAAGCTGACGTTCTCGAAGGCCATTCTCGGGGTGAAGTCGCCGGGCACGGTGGCGTCCGGCCGGTCTCGAATCTCGGGCTCGGCGTCGAGCACGTCATAGATGCTGCGCGCCGCGGCTGCGCCGAGCATCCCCTGATGATAGACCCGCGTGAGCTGCTGCAATGGCCGGAAGACCTCGACACCGAGCATCAGCGTCACAAGCAATGGCCGGAGTTCCAGATCGCCCTGTTCGACGCGAATGGCACCCCAGACCAGGGCGACCGCCGAACCAGCCGTGATCCCGAGCATCGTGATACCAGTTGTGCCGATGTTGACCGCCAGGACGTGCATGATCGTGCGGAAGACCTCGCGTGAGCGCTGCGCCAGCCGCTCGCCCCAACGGCCGCTCTGGCCAAAGACCTTGAGCGTCGGCAGCCCCTGCATGGCGTCGAGGAAGTCCGCGCTCAGCTCGTTTTGTGCCGTCCGCATGCTGCCGCTACGGCGCTCATTGACCCGGCTAAAGGCGAAGGGCGCGGCGAGGGTGAAGATCGCGAAGACGAAGAAGATCAACGCCGTCTGCAAGTCAAGCGGCGCCATGAACGCAAACAAGACGAAGGGCGTGATGAGGCCGGTCACGAAGAGCGGCAGATAGCGCCCGAAGAAGACATCGAGCCGCTCGACGCTCTCAACCAGCGCGTTGACGGCGTCGCCGGTGCGACGCTGGTCGAAGTGCCCGGCTCCGAGCCGGAGGACGTGGGCGTAGATGCGCTCGCGCAGTTCGACCTTCATCCGCGCGGCGGTGCGGTCGGCGATCTCGTCACGCAGGTATTCGAGAACATTGCGGACGACGATGAGCGTGCCAATGAGGAAGAGCAACGGGATGAGGTCGTCGAAGGGCTCGCCCTGAAAGACGTCGAAGAGGGCATTGGCGGTGACTTGCAACCGCCAGATGGCGACCGGCACGCCAACCATGCCAATCAGCGCCGCCAACGCGATGCGCCAGCGAATCCCTTTTGTCATTTCAAAGAGTCGGCGGTCGAAATGCACCGCGCGCGCCACGCCTCCCGCGAGTCCGCGGACCGTCTGCCGGGAGTAAGCCTAGCAGTTCGAGCGCGGCGGGTAATGGGAATAACCTCGTAGGCGGATGGCGACGCAATACAGAAGCGCCGACCGCGATGGTCGGCGCTTCTCCGTGGGACTGCGCGACCGGGCAGAGACCGCCCGGTGCGCGAGAATCATCTGTTACTCGACGAGGGCAATGACTGGCACCTGCATCGCCACGTGCTCGACGTATTCGATCTCGGTGCTGTTGCTACCGCTCAGCTGGAAGCGGTCGGCGATGAGCTGGCCGCGCCAGGCCTTGCCGTTACTCGCGCCACCCATGACGAGCGGCGAGCTGGGCAGGTAGACGATGCCGGAGCTGACCGTCGAGGTCGTGCCGAACCACTGGAAGGTCGCGGTATTGGCGCGGTCCGAATACATGTATACATTCGGGTAGAAGCCCGGGTAGATCTGCTCTTCGATCCCGGTGAACGCGAACGACGCGCTACCTGATGAGAAGACCCGTCCGCCATTCTTGAAGTAGAGGAAGACCTCTTCGCCAATGATCGCCGCGCTGCCGGTGTTGATCATCGAGCCACGATCGAAGTAGTACTCGCCGGATGGAACGTGGAACGACGTGCTGCCGGACATATCGAAGTCCGACGGGTTGTTCTGCGTGCCGTAGAAGTACGACTTGACATAGGGATCGCCATTGAGCGTGACGCGGGAGCTACCGCTGAAGCGCATATCCGCGCCGCTGCCGAACCAGAACTCGTAAGTGCCGGGCATGAACTCGAGGCGCGCGTTGCCGGACATCGTCAGGCCGGGACCGCCATCGAAGATGTAGGTGCCGGGGTAGAGCGTCAGGCGGTTGCTGCCGCCGGTTTCGATACCGCCGCCGCCGGAGAAGTACATGTGGCAATCGCTGGCGCTGGTCGAGCCGCCGCACAGAATGTTGTCGGGCGCGTTACCGCCGATGTTGATCGTGGCGCCGCCAGTGAACGAGTACATACCGGCGGTCATCTCGAAGTACGGCGTGCTGCCGTTGATCGAGACGCCAGGGCCACCCTGGAAGATCCAGGTGCCGCCCTCCATGCGGACGCGCTCATAGGGGAGGCTGACGCCCGCGCCATTCTGGAAGCGGTAACCACCATATGGGAAGACATACTCGGGGCCACTAACGCCCTGGATCGTGATGCAGCCACCGCCACCGCCGGAGTACAGACCCGGCGTGCCGAAGTAGTCGGACGGCCCCGGTGTCGGCCACCAACCCGGTGTCTGGCCGGGGCAGGGAATCGGCGAGCCGACGTCCGTCGCTGTCGGAACCGGATTGCCCGGGAAAGCCGGGAGCGTCGGCGGCTGGAGCAGTTCTGCTAGGGGATCGGCAACTTCCGGCGCGTTCGGGTTCTCGCCGATGCCGCCCTGGAGCAGCGTCGAGCCGGAGGTCTGGAAGCCGTCGTTGGCGACGATCCAATCCGTGGCGGTAATGCGTGTGTTGCCACTGGTGTTGTAGTTGAAATTGGAGACGATGCTGCCGCCATCGACGTGCATGCGTGTGCTGCCGTGGGTCTCGATACCGCCTTGGTCAGGGTTGAGCGCCAGAATGCCCGCGCCGAATCCGTCGTTGCCGATCTTGGCAACTGCCGAGGCGGTGACGGACCAATCGCCGGAGTAGACGACGCCGAGGAAGAACTTGGGCACTTCCTTTGTGATCGTCACCTGGTAGTAGTCATCGTCGCCGGCATAGTGGCCGCTGACCGGTGGGTTGGCGACGGCGACACCAGCGCTGTCGCCGGCATTGGCGTGGCCGTAGTTGATGGCCGTCGTCCGCACCGCGTCCCAGCTCTCGCCGTCCATCGCGCCCTTGGCCGCGGCCAGCGCCGCTGCGTCGGCGGCTGCTTGAGCCGAACGGCGCTCGGTCAACAAATAGCCAACATCGAGCGAGAGCGCCATCGCCCCAATCAGCACGAACGACATCAGCGCGAAGAGAACAACGACCTGTCCCTCTTCGCGTTGCCGTTCGCTGTCGCGGTCGAAGCGCTGTGTGAACTTGCTGAGTATGTTCATGTTGCCCTGACGTTTCATGGGTTCCCTCCGAATCGTGGCGGAGAGCGACTCCTGTTTCGCTCGTCCAAAGCCACTGTCACTACTCTATGACGGAGGGCCCCCATGGCCGTAGGTCCGGAAGCGGGAACGGCCCAGGGTACTTTCAGGTACGGGTATTAGCCGTTCGTCTAGATGGGCGGTCTAGGAGGATTTATTGGCTATGCGCGGCCGCGACTAATGGGCTATCTAGAGGAATCTGAGGGGGTCAAAGGGGGTGAGGCTGACGCTGGATGAGCCGCTGACGATAATCTCAGCTAACGCCCGCGCCGTCGTCGGCGCGAGGGTCACACCGAGCATCTGGTGGCCGGTCGCGACGTAGAGATTGTCACTCCCTGGCAGCCGTCCAATGACCGGCAGACCGTCTGGCGTCATCGGCCGCATTCCGACCCAGGCGCGCATGCGGGAGCCGGTGACCGGCTCGCGCAAGTAGCCCTGGGCATTGCGCCAGATCGCGTCGGCCCGGCGCTTGATGTAGCGCATGTTGATGCCGGAGATCTCCATCGTGCCCGCAAAGCGCAATGCGCCGTCGAAGGGTGTGACCGCCGCGCGTGCCTCGATCAGGTCGAGCGGATGCTGCAGTCGGAGGTTCGGGTCGTCCACCGTAATGCTATAGCCCTTGCCTGCTTCGATGGGCAGCGAGAAACCAGCGCTACGCGCGAGCGCGCCGCTCCATGCGCCGGCCGCAAGCACGAACCTGTCGGCTTCGATCTCGCCGGTCTCGGTTGTCACGGCAACGATGTCCCGCCCCGAGCGCCGAAAGCCGGTTACGGCAGTGCCGTCCCGCAGCTCGACGCCATCGCGCCGGAGCGCCGCGACCAGCCCGGCAACAAGCGACTCGGGCCGCACATGGCGGTCATCAGTCACAAAGACGCTACCGGCGACATCGCCGGAGAGTGCCGGCTCAAGCTCGCGCGTCTCCGGGCCCGAGAGCCGTTGGGCCGGTTGGTAGCCGATCTCGGCAAGATCGTCGGTTTCCTCGTAGTAGTGGTCGAGACCATCCTCGCCAAAGCCGATGATGAGCAGTCCGGCCTGCGTCATCTCGAACTCGACGCCTTCGGAGCGCAGCCGGTCGAAGTCCTTCAAGGCGTCGCCTGCTAGGCTGACGAGCGCGGCGCGGCCGGTGCGGTACTCCTCGACGCGGCAGGCGCGGAAGAAGTCCCAGAGCCAGCGGATGAAGCCGGGATCAAACCGGGGCTTGATGTAGAGCGGGCTTTCGGGATCGGCCATCCACTTGAGCGCGGTCGCCGGCAGCCCTGGCGCGGGCACCGGACTGGCAATCGACGGAACGACCCAGCCAGCGTTCCCGGCCGAGCTGCCTGCCCCGGGATATTTTCGGTCGATCAGGATGACCTCGTCGCCGCGCTGTCTGAGCTCGTGGGCGAGTGTCAGACCAATGACGCCGCCGCCGATTACGACTGTCGTTGCCACTGGTCGACCTTCCAAGATGTACCGGACCCACAAAGTTACCGCGTGCGCTGCGCCAGCCTAGCAAACTTCGTGGCCAGACCTGTAGCCGGTGCGCGACAGCCGCGCCTCGGGTATCCTGCCTGCCATTGGCACGCGCCCAGGGAAAGGACTGCAACGCTATGGGGAGCAAGGGTTACGTCATCGCTGACGAGTTCGACGCCGCCACGGACAGGCTGGTCAGGCGGATTCGCGAGATGAGCGACGCGGAGTGGTCGGCGCGAATCTCCGACGATGCCTGGACCGTCGCCCAGGAGGCGCTGCACCTCGGAGTCTGGATGGATGTCGAAGGCGACTGGTACGGTCGGCTCGTCCACGGCAAGGTAGCGCTGCCACTCTCCGGCGAGGCCGCTGACCGGATCAACGACCACCTGATGGCCGAGCATCCAGCCCCGACCCGCGAGCAGGTGCTGCTTGAGATCGCCGGCAACCGCACGCTGGTCCGGCACATGCTGATCGGCCTCAGCGACGCTCAGCTGAAGCGGACGATACCGACGAGCAGAGCCTTTGTCAGCGGCAGCGACGAGGAGATCTCGTTTGAGGATCTCGGGCGGCGTATGCTGCCGGGTCACGTCGAGCGGCACATGGAGACGATAGAAGCAGCGATAGAAAAGGTCCGCCCGGCAGGTTGATATACTGTAGCGATACTCGAATGTTAAGTGGCGCTTGATTGTTCCGCTTCTGCCCCGATTGAGAAGTAGTTCTGACGCATGGCCGGATCCACAGTTAACGAGAGTCGCAGCGGCCGCAGGCGGCAGGCGCTGGCGCGGCGCATGTCACGCTCGCGCCTCTTCCAATCCGGCGGCATGTTCAGCTCGCTGCGGGTCGCGCAGTTCCGGCTGCTCTGGTTCGGGATGCTCTTCTCGATGGCGGCGATGCAGATGAACATGGTCTCGCGCTCCTGGCTGGCCTACGACATCACCGGCTCGGGCGTTGCCATCGGGCTCGTGGCGCTTTCCATGGGCATCCCGCGCTTCTTCATCGCGCCCTTTGGCGGGGTCGCCGCCGACCGCTTCGACAAGCGCACCTTGCTCGTCGGCACTCAGATCATCCGCATTGGAATGGCGCTCTCGGTCGCGTTGCTTGTGACCTTCAATATGATCGAGATCTGGCACTTGATGGTGATCGGCGTCTTCCAGGGACTGAGCGCGTCATTCATGATGCCGGCCCGGACAGCGTTCATCTCCGACCTCGTTGACGACGACGAGTTGCCCAATGCGATCGCGCTCGACTCGACCGGACGCAATCTCAACCGCGTCGTCGCCCCGGCGCTGGCCGGGGTCCTGATCTGGTTCTTCCCGGCGCTGGTCTTCTACGCGATCGCCGGCTTCTACGTCGTCGGCACCCTGACAATCCTGCGGCTGCCTGAGTCGGGCCCGGCCGAAGCGCCGCAGCAGGGCGTCTTCCGCGATGCCGCCCAGGGATTCGGCTACCTTTGGTCGCAGAAACCACTGATGGTCCTGCTCGGCCTGTCGGTTGCCGTGATCTTCTTCGGCATGCCCTTCCGGAGCCTGCTGACCGTCTTCCAAAAGGATGTCTTCGACGTCGGTCCTTCAGCGCTCGGATTGATGTATACGGCCATCGGTGTCGGCGCGATTGCGTCGTCGTTGCTGGTCGCCTATCTGTCGAACTCGTCGAAGAAGCAGCAGATTCTGCTCGGGTCCGGCGTTGGCTTCGGGCTGTCGTTGTCGATCTTCGCGGTGAGCGGCAACTACTTCTTCGGTCTCGTCATGCTCGCCATCGTCGGCTTCGCCAGCCAGATGTTCCTGACGATGAACAAGACGCTGCTAATGGTCGCAACCGACCGCGCCTACTACGGCCGGGTGATGAGCATCTACATGATGGGCTTTTCGCTGATGCCGATCGCGCTACTGCCGATGGGCGCATCGGTCGATGCCTTCGGCGCGCCCTCAACGGTCGCGACGGCCGGTGTCGTCATCGTCGCGATCATCGCCGTCGCCGGCACAGTCCAGAGCATCCGCAACCGCTCGCGCAGCGCCTTGCTCGTTCCAAGCGAGTCCAACTAGCCCGCCCCGTAACAGCCTAGCTCCACGGATCGTCCCCGGGCGGCAGGTTCGTGCCGCCAAAGCGCCCGTGCTCGGTGAAGTCGTCCTCGGCAAGCTCCAGGAGATGATCGAGGAAGCCGTCGAAGGTCGCGTCCTGGTTGTAGAAGTGGAACTGGCCGATGGCGTAGTTTGTCTGCTGCCCCGGCTGAAACTCGCCGTCGTACCCGGCGATCACGGCTAGCCTCTGCAAGCGCGCGTCCTCTTCGGGCAAGCGGGCAACATATGTGGCGAAGTCATCGAGCGCCCCGGCGCAACGCAGGTTGCGCTCGTCGCGGTTGTAGTCCTCGTAGCGCCATCGACGCCAGTCGGCGACACTCCGCAGGTGACGAGCCATTGATATCTGGATCGATCCTTGACGATCACGGTCGGTCATGATTACCTCATTACACAATTACGAACACGATCTTCTCGGCGCGAACATACGCGACGAAGTAGTGAGCAATGCTGTCCTAGCTGAAAGGCTGATTATGCCAGAGTGGATCTACGTCATCCGGGCGGCTCGGGAGGGCTTCAAGAGCGAGCCGACCGAGGATGAGATGGCGGCCATGTCCGACCATTTTCGCTATCTGCAGGGGCTGCTGGAGGAGGGCACGCTGACATTGGCGGGACCGGCGCTCGACGCCGAGTTTGGGATCGTCGTCTACGAGGCTGCAGACGAAGCGGCGGCCCGGAAGATTATGGAGGATGATCCGTCGGTTGCCAAGGGCGTCATGCGCGCCTCGTTGCATCCCTATCGGACATCGCTGCTGCGAGGCCGGGACGCATGATCGAGCACCACGCCGACTTCGCCGTTCCTATCAGTCACCGGCTATGGATGGAGACGACGGTCGACCATCCGGACGCCGACGGCCGCATCCGAGGCTTCGCCATCGCCCTGGGCTGGTGGGTCGATCCCGGCCAGACAGATCCCAAGGAAGCGACCGGCACGCTCTACCTCATCGTCGACGAACGCGGCGGCCCGCCCCGTTGGATCGCCGAAGGCAACATCCGCGCCAGCCGCCTACTGCAGACGGACTGACTACGCTGCGTCGCGGCCGCTAAACGACGGGCTGGTCGTAGCGGCGGAGGATGCTCGAACCAAGCTTGCCGATGTCAGCACCGTAGATGTGGATCGAGATCGCCAGGTCGTCGCCGCCGTTCCAGACCTTGTGGATGTCGCCGGGCGGCGTCAACGCCTCGGTCATGCCGGGCTTACAGGTAACCAGGCCGGTCTCGGCCAGCGTCTCGTTGCCGTCGGCGTCAACTTCCAGGCGGTAGTTGGTTTCGTACTCCAGACCCTGATGGACGCCCACGACACACCACGAGATATGGTCGTGAATCGGCGTCTCCTGACCCGGTAGCCAGCAGAGCGCGACAATCGAGAAGCTCCCGTCGGGCTCGACGTGGAGAATATGCTGGCGGTACTGAGTGGGGTCCGGTTCCTGCTGTTCGGGCAGCAGCAACTGCTCGTCTTGCAGATACGGCTGCAGGCGCTCGGCGACCGCGGCGGAGGTTGCAGCCGGTTCGTCGTCGCCCTGGACAACATCGCGCACATCGGCAATCAGCCGTTCGAGCGTCGCGCTTGCCACTGCCTGTTCCGCAACCATCGCTACTTCCCCTCAGCATCCGAATCTCGGAACAAATCACCGCCTAGTGGAGTCTAGCAGACATGGTGATTGGTTCATCGCCACGCGATGGAGACGGGGAAGCGGGATGCGGATGGGCTCCAACGATAGTATCTATGCGCTTTGCAGAGCTGGTTTCAACTTCGGGCTGGCCGTCGCGCTACTGATTCTGGTCGCGGCATGTGGCGACTCTGCTGCCGGCTCGCCGCCAACCGAGACGGCGCAGCCGACCGCGGCGGAAGCGCCGCGCGCCACTGCAACAGCGACAACGGATGAATCAGAAGTAGACGAGCCAGGCACGCCGACTGGCGAGATCGTCCCGCCCGCCGCCGAGCTGATGGCGGCGTCGGGCGCGCAGGTTGCCGAGATCGGAACCTACTGCTGGACCGAGGGCGCTCAGGGGCTGTGCGCCGACTTCGCTGGCCTGCCAGTGCCGTCAACGGCGCTCGTCGTCGCCCAGGGTGAAGCCGTGACGATGCGCGTGCCCGGCATCAGTCATATCGCCAACGTCCATCTGGAAATCTACGACCACGCTGCTGCGGAGCCTTCCAACGACCACCAGATCATCTACTACCCGCCACCGGAATCGACATCCGTGCCGGTCAGCGACGACGGCACGACGGTGACGATGGTCGCCGACCTGCCGTCCGGCGAGTACGTTGTCTCGCTCTTCGTGACCTTCCCGCAGGACACTGCGAGCGTCCCAACCCCGAATGCGGTCACGTCCTCGGCCAGCGGCGACGCGCAGTATGGCTTTCATATTGTCGTGCGCTAGTGATCCGTTACTCGTGAATTGACGGTAACTGCCGACCTCGCTGAGTACTCATCAGCAATGAATCTGTCATTTCGACTCCTTTGACTACGCTCAGGGCAGGCTCTGGGAGAAATCTCAGTGCGTCGCGTCACTGGTGTTCGCCTGAGATTTCTCGCTTCTCTCGAAATGACAAAGTTGATGCGGTTGAGTTGTCCGGCAAAGTGAGACGGCCCCATCACTTCACAAGTAACAGCGCGCTAGACAAGCCTACTCGTGCCGCTTGCCTCGCAGTTCACAGGCCGCCGCACCGAATTTGATACGGTAGGCTGTTGCAAGTTCGGCGGAAATGCCGCCGGACGGGGCCGTTCACGCCAGCTCGGGGAGTGTGCAAGCGATGCCAACGGATTCTCCGCCTTCAACGATCCCGGCGCTGCCGGACGCTCTGGCCCGGCTGCCGGAGCTCGCCTACAACCTGCGCTGGACCTGGGACGCGCCGATGCGCAGGCTCTTCGCCCGTGTCGCCGGAGACCCGGCGGCAGAGGCCAATCCGGTCGAGACGCTGCTGGACATCACGCCAGAACGAGCAGCAGCGCTGGCGGCAGACCAGGCGTTCGTCGCGCAGCTTGCCGAAGTCACCGCGGCATTTGACGGTGACCTGGTGTCGGACGATGTCTGGTTCGACAAGCCCGGCTATAGCCCAGAGCGTCCACTCGTCGCCTACTTCTCGGCCGAGTTTGGCCTGACCGAGCATCTGCCGATCTACTCCGGCGGGCTCGGCGTGCTGGCCGGCGATCATCTCAAGTCAGCCAGCGCGCTCGGCCTGCCGCTCGTCGCCGTCGGGCTCTTCTACTATGACGGTTACTTCCGCCAGACAATCGACGGACGTGGCCGCCAACACGACGCGGATGTAGGCAGCAACCCCGAGCGGATGCCGCTGCAACTCGTGCAGGATGACACCGGAGAGCCGCTCACGGTCTCAGTCGACGTCCTGGACCGCGTGATCGTCGCCCAGGTCTGGCGGGCGACGATCGGCCGGATTCCGCTCTACCTGCTCGACACGCGGCTGCCGGAGAACGCGTCCGAGGATCAGGCGATCAGCCACCGGCTCTACGGTGGCGACCGGGATCTGCGGCTGCGGCAGGAGATCATGCTCGGCATCGGCGGCTTTCGAGTGTTGGAGGCCCTGGGAATCGACCCGGCGGTCTGTCACCTGAACGAGGGTCACTCCGCCTTCCTCTCACTCGAACGCATCCGGAAGCAGATGACCGCCGACGGCACGTCGTTCGCCGAAGCGCTCGCCAGCGTGAGCCGGGCGACGGTCTTCACCACGCACACACCAGTCGCCGCCGGGCACGACTATTTCCCGCCTGCGCTGCTCCAACCCTATTTCACGGACCTCGCGACGGAGCTTGGGCTGGAGTGGGGCGATTTCATCTCGCTCGGCCGCGTCGACGCGACCGACGAGGAGGCCGACTTCGGCATGACCGAGCTGGCGCTGCGGACTTCGGCAGCCCGCAACGGCGTCAGTAAGCTACACGGCGAGGTAACGCGCGAGATGTGGCACAAGCTCTGGCCCCTGGAAGCCGTCGCAGACGTGCCGGTCGGCCATGTGACGAACGGCGTCCACATGGCGACCTGGATCGCACCGGAGATCGCCGCACTCTACGACCGCCACCTTGCGGTGAATTGGCGTAACGCCCCGACGACGTTCGACCAGTGGGACGGTCTGGAGGAGCTTCCGGACGCAGCGCTCTGGCGGGCCCACACTGAGCGAAAAGCGCAACTCGTGATGACGGCGCGCGAACGCCTGGGCCGCCAGCTCACGCGGGACGGCCAGCCGGCGGACGAAACCGAGACCATGCTCGACCCGGATGCGCTGACGATTGGTTTCGCGCGCCGCTTTACCGCCTACAAGCGCGCGACGCTGCTCCTGCGTGATCTCGACCGGTTGGAGGCGCTCGTCGCGGATAGCGAGCGGCCGGTGCAGTTCATCTTCTCCGGCAAGGCCCACCCGCGCGATATGCCGGGCCAGGAGCTGATCCGCCGCATTTCCGTCGTAGCGCAACGCGCGCCATTTCGGGGCCGGATGCTCTTCCTCGAGGACTACGACATGGCAATCGCCCGGCGCATGGTCGCCGGGGTCGATGTCTGGCTGAACAACCCGATCCGACCCCAGGAGGCGAGCGGCACAAGCGGCATGAAGGCCGCCGCCAATGGCGTGCTGAACTTCAGCATCCTCGATGGCTGGTGGGCCGAAGCCTGGGAGACGGCGCTGACACGCAACGAGCCGATCGGCTGGAGCATCGACGCGGGCCACGCCTACACGAGCGACGAGGAGCGCGATGCCGCCGACGCGGTCCGGCTCTACGAGGTGCTGGAGCAGGAGATCGTGCCGGCCTTCTACGAGCGCAATGCCGACGGCCTGCCGGTTGAGTGGATCAGACGCATAAAAGCCTCGATCCGCTGCGCCGCGCCAGAGTTCAGCGGCGTCCGCATGGTCGCGCAGTACGCCCGCGACTACTACCTGCCGGCGGCA
>JAUIIK010000099.1 GCA_030431755.1 Chloroflexia bacterium | reverse complement strand
ACCGGACGCGAGGCTGACTGAGATCTACGATCTGGTCTACGGCGCGAACGAGGCGGCAATTGAACGCTCCCACCCCGGAGTCACCGGAAAAGAGCTGGATTCCTTCGCCCGTGATCACATCACCGCTGGCGGCTACGGCGACGAGTTTAGCCATAGCCTCGGCCACGGCGTCGGCCTGCGCGTGCATGAGGGGCCGTCAGCCAGCACCCGCTCGGACGATACAATGGCCGTGGGCAATACACTGACGATTGAGCCCGGAATCTACATTCAGGATTGGGGCGGCGTGCGCATCGAAGACGTGCTGCTCTTCACGGACTCCGGCATCGAAGTTCTCACTGCCTGCGCGCAAAAGATCCGCAACCCCTAATTCAGGGCGATTGGGAAGGCATTTACACCGATGATAGATACCGGCGACCTGCGACGCGGCCTCGTACTTGACATGGATGGTGAGCTGCTGCGCGTCGCGGAATTCCAACATGTCAAACAGGGCCGGGGTAGCGCCTTTGTGCGCCTGACACTCAAGAACCTGCGTTCCGGCGCGACCACGACCCAGACCTTTCAAGGTGGCTCCAAATTCAACCCGGTTCGCCTTGAGCGGATTCGGGCGCAGTATCTCTACTCCGACGAAGCCTTCTACTATTTCATGGACGCCGATACGTTCGAGCAATTTCAGCTCGACCGCGAGACGCTTGGTCCGGCCATTGACTACCTCACAGAGGAGATGGTCATCGAAATGCTCACGCACGATGGCCAGGCCATCGATGTCGAGCTGCCGACTGCCGTTGAGCTCGAAGTCACCGAAACCGAGCCCGGTTTCCGTGGCGATACAGCGACAGGCGCGAACAAGCCAGCGACGCTTGAGACCGGACTCTCGGTCACTGTGCCGCTCTTTGTCTCGATTGGCGATCGCATCAAGGTTGACACCCGCTCCGGTTCGTATCTCGAACGCGTCAGCTCATGACGCCGCCCGGACCACCGCACCAGGCCGACGGAGCGGCGCCTGGAGCGCAGCTCCGTGAGCTGCCCGACATCGTCGCCAGCATCGTCGAAACGGCGCGGCGCGGTCGCGTGAGGCGCCTCACTATCACCCACGGGGATTTCCATCTTGAACTTGAGTCGGCCGCGTCGGAGGGCGGCAATCCCGCGCGTCGGACGAGCGAACCTGTCGAGGTCGAGGATGCGGGTGAACCTGACGATGAGGGCACGAGCGGGCATACAGTGACTTCGCCGATGGTCGGGACGTTCTACGTCTCGCCTGCGCCCGGTGAAGCTCCATTCGTGCGGGTGGGCGACCGGATTGCCCAGGGCGATACGATCGGGATCGTCGAGGCCATGAAGATCATGAACGAGATCGCCGCGGACCGCGCCGGAGTCGTTGTTGACATCCTCGCCACCGACGGCGAGACCGTCGAATACGGCAGCCCGCTGGTGCGAATCGACGTCAACCCGCAATAGCCATGCAGATTCTGGACGTCCAGCAAGTCACGGCATATATCAAGGAACTCCTCGACACCGATCCAATCCTCTCCGATGTCTGGTTGCGTGGCGAGGTGTCGAGCTTCTTCGAGTCCGCCGCCGGCCACTGTTATTTCACCCTTACCGGCGATGGCTGCCAGATCAAGTCGGTGCTCTTCAAGGGCAACCGCTGGTCTATCCCCGAGCTCCCACGTCAAGGCGACGAAATCGTCGCGCACGGCAACATCTCGATCTATCCGGACCAGGGACAGTATCAGCTCTATGTCGACTACCTCGCCGCCGAGGGAACTGGCCTCGCGCAGATCGAGTTCGAACGGCTCTATCGCCAACTTGACGCCGAAGGATTGTTCGACGAGTCGCGCAAGCGCCCACTCCCGGTCTTTCCTCGAACAATCGGTCTGGTGACGTCGAAGCAGGGCGCGGTGCTGCACGACATCTGTCACGTTGTCGGACGCCGCTACCCGGTTGCTCAGATCATCCTCGCGCCGTCAGCCGTTCAGGGCGCAGCCGCGCCAGCCGAGCTTCAGGCAGCGCTGAGAAAACTCGTGGCGAGCAACGCCTGCGACTTCATCATCGTTGCCCGTGGCGGAGGCGCGCCCGAGGAGCTAGTAGTCTTCAACGACGAGCAGCTTGCACGCGCGATCTTTCGCTCCCCGGTCCCGGTCATTAGCGCAATCGGCCACGAGACCGACACGACGATTGCCGACCTCGTTGCCGACGTCCGTGCCCCGACACCCAGTGCCGCAGCCGAGCTATCTGTTCCAGACGGGCGCGAACTGCTATCAGCCATCCACAGTCGACTCGCGGAGGCACGCGACCATGCGGGCGACTCATTGGCCGACGCCGACGATCATCTGGCTCGCGCAGTCTCCAGACTCCGGCTACGCAGCCCGGAGCGCCGGCTAAACCACGCCCGTCAAGCGACGGACCTGCTTACCCTCCGTGCGGTATCCGCAGCTCGCCGTTCTATCGAACGGCGGCGTGCGTTGCTCGAAACGCGTAGCGCCGGCCTCAACTCGCTCAACCCGGCGGCTGTCCTGCAACGTGGCTACGCCGCAATCGAGAGCGCGGACGACGGTCGCCGGCTGGCCACTGTTGGCGCAATCAAACAGAGCTCGGGCCAGATCGTGATTCGTATGAGCGACGGTCAGCTACGCGCACAAACCGAAAGTTAGGGACAAAGATCAATGGCTGATACTGCTGAACAGCAATTCGAGGATGTGTTGAGCGAGTTCGACGAGACGGTGAACGCACTCGAGTCCGACGGGTTATCGCTCGACGAGGCGCTCTCCAAATACGAGGCCGCTGTCCAGCTTGCAGAACGCTGCGCCACCATGCTCAGGAGCGCTGAGCTTCGCTTGACCGAGATCGACGAGACGTTGGCCGCCATTGAGGCCGAGGCGTCCAGCTAGTGCCGTACCCGGACGGTAGTTCCCGGCGGTGCACGAGATCGGCAACCCCGCGTGCCTGAGTTCCTTGCCGCGGGCAAACTTCCGGGCGATCTCCTCCAATCGCTCATTGCCACCTACGTACAGACTGATGAGAGTGTCATCATCGGTCCTGAGGTTGGCGCTGACGCCGCCGCGCTGCGGGTCGAATCGTCAGCAATCGTCGTCAAGTCCGACCCGATCACATTTCCAACACCCGATATTGCGCGCTACCTCGTCAACGTCAACGCCAACGACATCGCCTGCATGGGTGGCGCGCCACGCTGGATGCTCGTTACTGCCCTGCTCCCCGCGGGTGAAGCCACGACAACGATGGCAGAGGATATCTTTCGCAATCTGGCGGCAGCCTGCACGGAGCTTGACGTCACAGTCGTCGGCGGACACACGGAGATCACCGACAGCGTGATCCGGCCGGTGCTCATTGGTATGTTGATCGGCGAAGCACAGGAATCGCATCTCTACGACCTGCGGCGAAGCCAACCCGGTGACGCGCTGCTGCTCGCGAACACCATCGCGGTGGAAGGCACGGCAATCCTGGCGTCGGAAGCGCCGGCCGGCGCGCTCGCCGGTCTCCCTCGTGACCTGGTCGCCAAAGCGCGCGATCTCGCCGTCGATCCCGGTATCTCGGTAGTCCCGGCGGCGCGGGCGTTGTCCGTAGACGGCGTCACGATCCGTGGAATGCACGATCCGACCGAGGGCGGAATCGCAACCGCCCTGCTCGAAGTCGCAACCGTGTCAGGCCACGACATCGTGCTCAACCAATCCATCCCGATTCGTGAGGACACTGCCGCCATATGCGCGGTGCTCGGCCTCGACCCGCTCGGCCTTATCGCAAGCGGAGCGCTGCTCGCGGTGGTCGACTCCAAGACTGTAGACGCAGCCCAGCGAGCGCTCTCCGACGCCGGGATTGCCGCAACCAACCTCGGAACCCTCCAGAAGCGTGCCAGCACACAACCAATGGTCACACTCGCGGACGGCACAGCACTGCCCCATTTCCCAACCGACGAGATTGCCCGCTACTTCTCCTCGTTAGAGTGACCGTTGGACACGCCCAATCCCCGTCACCCGCATCCCCATGGAAAGACGTCCACCAGGACGCGTAGGGCAGGAGTTTGTCCCCTGCCGGCGCGTTGGGCAGTCACCCTGGACCCGACAGAGGACGAGCCCCTGCCCTACGTTCAACAATGCAAACGAAGAAGCCTGCCGGGGATTGCTCTCCCCGGCAGGCGGTTCATTCTGTACAGGTTGTGGGACCGCTAGATCTCTTTGGTGAGATTTGCCAGGAACTCCTCATTGGTCTGCGTCTTCGCCATCCGGCCGACGACGAGCTCGGTGCCCTCGGTGCCGCCAAGCATCGAGACCATCCGGCGCATCGTGTAGACCTGCCGCAGCTCAAGCGAATCGAGCAGCAGATCTTCGCGCCGGGTTCCGGACCGCTGAATGTCGATTGACGGGTAGATCCGCCGCTCGGCCAGCTTGCGATCCAGATGAAGCTCCATGTTGCCGGTGCCCTTGAACTCCTCGTAGATGACATCGTCCATGCGCGAGCCGGTATCGACAAGACAGGTCGCGACGATAGTCAGACTGCCGCCGCCTTCGATGTTGCGCGCCGCGCCGAAGAAGCGCTTCGGCGGGTACAACGCTACCGGATCGATACCGCCGGAGAGCGTGCGCCCACTCGGCGGAACCGCGAGGTTGTAGGCCCGCGCGAGCCGCGTGATCGAGTCGAGCAGTATGACGACGTCACGACCGCTCTCAACGAGCCGCTTGGCCCGCTCCAGGACCATCTCGGCAACCTTGGTGTGATCCTCAACCGGCTCGTCGAACGTCGAGGAGACAACCTCGCCATCGACCGAGCGTTGCATGTCGGTCACCTCTTCCGGCCGCTCACCGATGAGGCAGACCATCAGGTGGATGTCTTTGTAGTTCGCGGTCACGCCGTTGGCGATGGCCTTGAGGAGCATCGTCTTGCCGGCCTTCGGCGGGGAGACGATCAAGCCACGCTGGCCGCGGCCGACAGGCGCGACAATATCGACGATCCGCGTCGCGATAATATCCGGCGTTGTCTCCAGATCAATACGCTCATGCGGGAAGATCGGTGTCAATGTGTCGAAGCGCGGCCGACGGCGCGACTCCTCGGGGTCGCCGGCATTGATGCTCTCGACCCGGAGCAGTGAATGATACTTCTCGCTGTCCTTCGGGGGTCGGATGACGCCGCCGACGATGTCGCCGGTGCGTAGGCCAAACCGGCGAATCTGAGACTGCGATACGTAGATGTCTTCGGAGCTTGGCAGATAGCGATCGCCGCGCAGGAAGCCGAAGCCATCCTCGATAACTTCCAGCAGCCCGACGCCATAGCGGTCGCCTTTTGCCTCGGCCTGCTTCTTGAGAATCTCGGTAATCAGATCATCGACGCGCCGGAAACGCTGGATGCGTTCGATATCAAGCGCGAGCGCCGTCTCGAGCAGTTCCTGCTCCCCGAGCGCCTTCAGCTGGGCGATCGAAAATGAGGGTGTCTTGGGTTCCTCAGGGGCGTCTTGCGTGTTGTTCTCAGGCTGCTCTGGGTCGGCCTCTTTGCGGCGACGACCGCCCCCGCGGCCATTGCTCGATGCCGCGCGTGGCTGGCGCCGGGCGCGTGGTTTGGCCGATTCTCCACCCTGATCGGCGTCCTTCTTGCGCCGCCGGGGCGTCCGCGGCTTGGGTTTCGTAGCCTCGGCTTCGGGCGCCGCGCTACCCGCGCCATCCGTGTTAGCTGCTTCGACTATCGCTTCGGGGGTGGTTTCGTCGGTGGACATGGAGTACCAATCAAATACTGCGCGTTTCGCGCACTACGAGCCGTTCGCGCTCCGTTTGAGCGACGAACCGGACATTGCCTTCAAGATCAATCACACATGTGGAATTGGCGGCCCGCTATCGGGAGACGGAAAATTCGTTGCGCCAGAGATTTCGTCGGAGAGAATGCACGCGGCTTGACGTACCGCTTGATTATACCAGTATAGACTAGCCTTAGCCAAAGTCAACCGCCGCATATTGCTGCAGTTTCGAGAGCTGG
The DNA here is from genome assembly GCA_030431755.1 of Chloroflexia bacterium. GTDB lineage: Bacteria > Chloroflexota > Chloroflexia > Thermomicrobiales > CFX8 > JAUIIK01. The sequence goes on along the minus strand of JAUIIK010000099.1, from coordinate 12,621 downwards.
TGGGTTGCATTCACAAAGCGTACTGTTCCGGACTTTGAGCGGGTAACCAGCGATTGCGTCGTCGCGCCCCGTGATGTGTAGTGCACGCCACGCAGCAGCTCGCCATCCGTAATCCCCGTTGCCGCGAAGAATGTGTTGTCCGACCGGACAAGGCTGTCCATGGTCAGCACCTCTGAGGTATCGAGTCCCTCTTCCTCGACGATGCGACGCTCTTCGTCGTTGCGCGGCCAGATGCGCGCCTGCATGTTGCCGCCCAGCGCTTTCAACGCACAGGCAGTGATGACGCCTTCGGGCGAGCCGCCGATACCCAGCAAGAGGTTCGCGCCACTTTCCGGCAACGCGGTCATGAGCGCCCCGGCAACGTCCCCATCTGAGATGAACTTGATGCGCGCTCCAACCTCGCGGATCTCGCGCACAATCTGCTCGTGCCGCGGGCGGTCAAGAATCACGACCGTCACATCGCGCACCTGCAAGCTACACGCTTGCGCGACGGCCCGAATGTTGTCCGCCACGGGTTTCTCGATGTCGATGGCATCGGCGGCCTCTGGACCGGCGGCGATCTTCTCCATATAGGCGATGTTCGGTGGGTAATACATCGAGCCGCGCTCGGCCAGCGCGACGACTGCGATAGCGTTCGGCATACCCTTGGAGAGCAGCGTCGTCCCGTCAATTGGATCGACGGCGATATCGACCAGCGGTTCCGAACCGTCGCCGACCTCCTCGCCGATGTAGAGCATCGGCGCTTCGTCCTTCTCGCCCTCCCCAATGACAACGACGCCGTTCATCGAGACGGTGCCAAGCAACGTCCGCAAGCCGTCCACAGCCGCCTGGTCCGCCGCTTCCTTGTCGCCCAGGCCCATCCAACGAGCAGCCGACAGCGCCGCGACCTCTGTCGCCCGCACCAGCTCCATCGCCAAATTGCGATCCGGCGTATGGTCAGTCATTCGTTTCTCCCCTAGCTAGGAATCATCTTCGCATTGTCCGCGCCAAGCCACTCCCGCGTTGCATTGGCGATATCGACGTGCCCCGCCTCCAGCACCCGCACCGGCGGCAGCGACGCGACAAATGCACGCCCATAGCGCCGGCTGATAACGCGCCGGTCGAACACCGCTACTACTCCGCGATCTTGCGACGATCTGATCAGCCGGCCAAAGCCCTGTTTGAAGCGCAGTATCGCCTGCGGCACCGCGTACTGGATAAACGGATTGTCAAACAGCTCACTACGCGCCGCGAACACCGGGTCCGTCGGCACCGAGAATGGCAGCCGCGTAATCACGAGCAAGCTCAACCGGTCGCCGACGATATCTACACCCTCCCAGAATGAGTTCGTCCCGAGCAGCACCGTCTCCGGAACATCCCGCAGGCGCTCGATGAGCTGACGCGGCGACCCATCGACCCGCTGGCCCAGCACCTGGATACCTTGCCGTTCCAGCGCCGGTTTGATCGCATAGTAGCTGTTCTGCAGGGCACTGTGGCTGGTGAACAGGACCATCGCCCGCCCGCGCGAGGCGAGACACGCCTCGATCAGCGCCCGCTGGAGCATCTTCTGGTGCCCCTGCTGATTCGGCTCCGGAATGTCATCGGCAACCGCGACCAGCGTCGAAGACTCGTAGTCGAATGGCGACGGAACCTGGAGCGCGGCGGCATCCGGCAACCCGAGGCGGTCTCGAATGAAGGTGAACGACCCCTCCGTCGAGAGTGTCGCCGATGTGAGCGTCAGGCTCTCGAGCCGGCTATAGAGCTGGTCCTGCAATATGTCAGCGACAGAGAGCGGAACGGAGTTGAGCGAGATGTCGCCGGAATTGCGGTGTTTCGTGATCCAGCAAATAAGATCGCGGTTGATGCCGGAGACAATCTCCAGCCCACGCGTTCGCATCGTAACGAGGTCCTGTTCGGCCAGCTCCAGGTCGGTTAGCAAGCCGTTGGGCGATGTCCCATCGGCGTCGCCAGCGCCGCTCAACACAGTCGCAACCGACCGTAGCGCCTCCACCACCGTGGATAGCTCGCTCGCCAGGCTGTCCCACTCGATCTCAATGTGCGACCAAACGGGATCCGACCGCACGGCGGACGTGATCCGGGCGCGCTGCTCGTGCCCCCCCTGACCCTCGGCGTGGCGGTCGAGAATATCCTCCATCAGACGCGCTACTGAGTCTTGCGTGCTGATCGCGGTCCTGGCGGCTTCGCTGGCTGCGGCCAGCGCGTTTTGTGCCCGCTGCATCTCGTCGTCGCCGGCCGCAGTGACTGCGGCTGCCTGCCGAAAAGCGCTGACGAGCAAACTCTCGCCATCATCACCGGCTGTCGATATCGCAACGCGGCTGATGGCGTTCCGGAGCCCGGCAGTGGTGATCGAGTAGCCCGCTTGCGAGGTGGCCTCGTCCTCCAGATGATGCGCTTCGTCCACGATCAGGTGACGGTACGGTGGGAGTACAGAACCGCCGCGCAGCAGGTCCGACAGCAGCAGCGCGTGGTTGACGACGATGATGTGTGCCGCTTCCGCCTGGTTGCGCGCCCGAAAGAGGAAGCATTGGTTGTTGCGATGGAAGACGCACTGGCCCGGTACGCAGCTGCCTTCCTCCTCTGAGAGCTGGGACCAGTGCCGCTGTTGATCCGGGGTCAATCGCAACTCGGCGCGGTCGCCCGACTCGGTGACATTCAGCCAGGCCGTGATCTTCGCGTGCAGCTCGGCCTCGACCGGGTCCGCCGGCGGTTCGCGATTCGCGATGAACCAGCGCCGCAAGCAGAGGTAGTTGGAACGGCCCTTGAGGACGGTCGCCTCAACATCCGCGACAGGCGCGAAGGCAACGTCCGCATCCGCATCTGTACGGGCAGCCGCCGCGCGCAACGCCGGGATGTCCTTCTCCATCAGCTGATCCTGCAACGCGATCGTGGCCGTCGATATGACGACATGCTCCCCGGTTGCGACGGCGTGCATCGCAGCCGGAATAAGGTATCCGAGCGATTTCCCGGTTCCGGTTCCCGCCTCGACGATCAAGTGATCGCCGGTCTGAATAGTCCGGCTCACAGCCTCCATCATATCCGCCTGCTGCGTACGCTCTTCGTACTGGTCGAGCGTCGCGGCAAACGGTCCATCTGCTCGCAGCAGCGCGCGTACCTCGGCCGGATCAAGCTCCGCTGGCGAATCAAACGGCTCGAGCCGTGGCGGCCGGTCGCGCGGCATGAGAAAGGCTGCTTCGGGTCCCGGCGCTGAGGCGCTGGCAAGCTTGGCCATGAGCTGCGCGCCAATGCTCGTGCCCGCGAGCGCATCCGCGCCTTGCCGGCGGTCCGCTCGCATCGACCGAAAGAGCGGCGCAAGGGCGGACCGCGCTGTCGACGTCAGCTCGACCATCCGGTCCAGCGTCAGATCGTCGAACTCCTCGACCCGCTGGACTAGCGCGTTGAACACCAGCATCGAGGTCTCGGCGTCTTCGTAGGCGCGGTGCTTGCCCGCGATGTCGAATCCGAGCTGGCTCGCGATGGTGCCAAGATCGTAGCTAGGCAGGCTCGGTAGCATGATCGTAGCTAGCTCGTAGGTGTCATAGCGCCGATTTCTGAATGAAAGGCCGGCCGCCTCCAGCATCTCGAGATCGAAACTGATCGACTGGCCAATGATTGGCGCACTGCCGACGAATGAACGCAGCTTCGGGAGCACTTCGTGGATGGGCGGCGCGTCGGCCAGCCCTTCATTCGTCAGTCCAGTGAGATTGGCTATTGACAGAGACACCTGTCGTTCCGGTCGAATGAGCTCGGAGAAGGTCTCTAGAACCTGATTTCCCTGAAACTTGACCGCGCCCACCTCGATGATGTGGTCGATGCCTGCTTCCATGCCTGTGGCTTCGACGTCGAGAGCGACGAGCACGACATCAGCAACCACGGCGACCAGCTCTCAATAGGCGGGAAGTGTCAAGCGCGTGGAGCGAGGATTGGCAGTTGGCGGGGCAGGCACGCGCAGGCTGCCCGATCCAGCTTCGAGCAGCGACACGTCGTCGGCACAACTTGCTGTGTAGTCGCACGATCTGGGCGGCCAGACTCCAGCATTCATGGATGCCGATTGCCAACATCCTTCAAATCGGTTGATATCGCAGTGTAAGGGCACTCCGTCTGCCGGACTATAACACGCAAACCACGATGCAGTGAGGGCGCGGTGGGCTACAATCGATTGAGTCGAATGGAGGGGCGGTTCATGACTATTGGAAACATCTATCGGGGTCGCGAGGGGATGGTCTCCTGGGCTCTGCATAGAATCACGGGGCTTGGCGTCCTGTTGTTTCTGCTGATTCACATTGCTGATATCTATATCGTGCGTTACGGCGCTGAAGCGTTTGACGATCTCCTGATCATCTACAAAGGCTTGCCGTTTCGGATCCTGGAGATCGGACTCGTCGCATCCGTCTACTTCCATGCCATCAACGGTCTGCGCGTGATCATCATTGATTTCTGGGATGGCGCGGTCGACCGGCAACGCGAGCTCTTCTGGGCCGTTGTCGTGCTCTTTACCGTGATGTTCGTACCGACGGCGATACTCATGCTTATCGCCGCCTTCGACTAGCGAGGCCGGGAATCATGGCAACACGACTCAGTAGAGGTGGCGGACGGGCACGGCCGGCAGGTTCCGGCGGCTTCGAGCTCTTCTCGTGGTACTTCTTTCGTATCAGCGGGCTCGCGCTCGTCTTTCTCGCGGTCTTCCACGTCATCATCATGCACGTCATCAACACCGTCGACGAGATCGACCACGCCTTTGTCGTCGACCGCTGGAGCTCGCCGTTCTGGCAGATCTACGACTTTCTCCTGCTCACGCTGGCCTTGCTCCACGGCGTCAATGGCGCAAGAGTGAGTATCGACGACTACTTCCGCAGCTCGAGCTGGCGGCTCGCGGCATACTCGGCGCTTTCGTTGATCACGCTCGTCTTTCTGGTGATGGGCGCGCTAGCAATCGTCACGTTCGATCCATCACAGTTCGAAGCTGTGGCAGGGAGGTAACAGATGTATCACCGCCACGATGTCATCGTTGTTGGAGGTGGCGGAGCGGGCCTCATGGCCGCCGTGCAGCTCGCCGGGCAATGCGACGTCGCCGTCGTCTCAAAACTCTATCCCGCACGTTCCCATACCGGCGCGGCGCAAGGCGGCATCGCCGCGGCGCTGGCCAACGTCGAAGAAGACCACTGGGAATGGCACATGTTCGACACCGTCAAGGGCGGTGACTACATCGTCGACCAGGACGCCGCCGAGATCCTGGCGCGTGACGCGGTTGACGCGATCCTCGAACTCGAGCATATGGGCTTGCCATTCAACCGCACCGAGGACGGCCGCATCGACCAGCGACGCTTCGGGGGTCACACGCGCAACTACGGCGAAGCAGCCGTCCGGCGCGCCTGCTATGCCGCCGACCGCACCGGCCACATGATCCTCCACACGCTCTACCAGCAGACGATCAAGCACGAGGTCGCCTTCTACGACGAGTTCCACATGCTGGACTTGCTCATTACAGAGGACGGCATCTGCAACGGCATAGTGGCGCTTGAGGTCCAGTCCGGCGAACTGCATATCTTCCACGCCAAGGCCGTCATCATGGCAACCGGCGGCTTCGGGCGCGTTTTCAAGATCACCTCGAACGCGATGGCCAATACCGGCGACGGGCTCGCCATTCCGTTCCGGCTCGGCATCCCGCTCGAAGACATGGAGTTCTTCCAATTCCACCCGACTGGCATCTACCGCCAGGGCATTCTCATTACCGAGGGCGCGCGCGGCGAGGGCGGCATCCTTCGCAACGACGCCGGCGAACGCTTTATGGAACGCTACGCCCCGACCCTCAAGGACCTTGCGCCGCGAGACATGGTCTCCCGCTACATCTGGCAAGAGATCCGCGAGGGCCGTGGCGTCAACGGCTCGGACTACGTCCATCTCGACCTGACCCATCTGCCGCCAGGTACGCTCCGGGAGAAGCTGCCTGACATCACCGAGTTCGTCGAAACCTACCTCGGGCTTGACGCTGAAACTCAGCTCGTCCCAATCCAGCCAACGGCTCACTACGGCATGGGCGGGTTGCCGACTGACATCGACGGTCGCGTTGTCGTCGACGAAGACAACACCGTTCTGCCCGGCCTCTACGCCGCTGGCGAGTGTGCTTGTGTATCGGTTCACGGCGCAAACCGCCTCGGGACGAACAGTTTGGTCGATCTCGTCGTATTCGGTCGCCGGGCTGGACGGCAGGCCGGCGAGTACATCAACGAAGCCGGCTTCGCGCCCCTGCAACGCGAGCCTGAGTACCGTTCGCGCGCGCAGGTTGACTCCTTCCTGAGTCGCGCCGGCGGCGAGCGCGTACCGGATATCCGGGCGACGCTACAGACGGAGATGATGGACAAAGCCAGCGTCTTCCGCACCGGCAGCGAGCTCGAAGGTCTGACCGATACGTTGCGCCAGCTGCGCGACGCCTATTCGAACGCTGCGATCCAGGATCGCGGCCGCATCTTCAACATGGATCTGCTGGAGGCGTTGGAGCTCGAAGCACTGCTGGATTGTTCCGATGCTATCGTCGCGGGGGCGCTGGCCCGCACCGAGAGCCGCGGCGCGCACAGCCGCGAGGACTACCCGGACCGCGACGACGACAACTGGCTGGCGCATACCCTGGCCTACAAGACGTCGGGCGGCATTCGGATGAAGAAGAAACCGGTCGTCATTACGAAGTTTGAACCACAGGAGCGGAAGTACTAGCCCATGCGAGTCGATGTTCGAATCCTCCGTTATAACCCGGAGGTCGATACCAAACCGCACTACGAGAACTACGTCGTCGATCAGGAGCCGACAGACAAGGTGCTCGATGTCCTGAACACCATCAAGTGGTATCAGGACGGCACGCTCTCCTATCGCCGCTCGTGCGCCCACGGCGTCTGTGGTTCCGACGCGATGCGCATCAACGGGCGCAACGCGCTGGCCTGCAAGCTGCTGGTCCAGGACGCGGGCTCGAGCATCACCATCGAGCCGCTGCTGGGCTTCGATGTGGTCAAGGATCTCATCGTCGACATGGAGGACTTCTGGGACGGCTACAAGTCGATCCAGCCATTCCTGATCAACAACGACCCGCCGCCTTCCGGCCGCGAGCGCATTCAAACACCGGAAGAGCGCGAGATCTTCGACGACACGACGAAGTGCATCATGTGCGCGGCCTGCACGACAGCCTGCCCGATCACCTGGACGAATCCCGATTTCATCGGTCCGGCCGCGATCGTCAATGCCCACCGCTTTATCTACGACAGCCGCGACAAGGGTGGCGAGGAACGTCTCGAGATCCTGAACGACCGCAATGGCGTCTGGCGCTGCCGCACCGTCTTCAACTGCACCGACGCCTGCCCACGCGGCATCAAAGTCACGCGGGCCATCGAGCAGGTCAAGCGGACGTTGCTGTATAACTCTTAGCTCATACGACCGGGAGCGCCTGCGTTCCCGGTCAACTGTTAGCGGCTATTCCTGGGGGTGATAGCGTGGACAATCCATTTAGCTGGGACTACATGACAGCGCCGTTGCGCGAGGTGCCAACCTTCGGCCCCTTCTCGCTCGCGTTCTTCGTGCTGTTCGTACTCACCTTCATCTTCTCGGCGTTTCTTTACGCGACGTCCGGCAACCGTTTCGCCTCGAATGAGATCCTGCGCAACGCCATCCGCGCGGGCACGCAGATCATGATGTGGCTCACGGGCATCGGGCTCTTCTTCTTCTCCTGGCGGCTGATGCGCATCGACTTCGGAACGCTCTATATGCGTTTCTGGAGCTACGTGTTCATGGTGCTCTACGTCGCCGTCATCGGCTACTTCGTGTACTGGTACCGGACCGCCTACCAGCAACGCATGGCATCAATCCAGAGCGACCGCGTCCGACGCGAATACAATCCCCAGGGCCAGTCCCGCAAGCGCGTCCGCCGCAAGGCGCGTCGAGGAGTCCGTTAAGCGTTGCTGTCGGCAATGCCGGTCGACAGCGAGTAAGTGCTAGCAAGATCCAAGTTGTGACGGCTCAGGCGGTATCTGCGCCAAGGGGTAGAGTTCAGCTCCACCCTTCATGCGCCAAGTGGAGATGTTCGCCTCCGAGGAGCCCAAAGACTGCTGGCACGCGATGCCAGGCTGCAGACGCCACAGCAACAACCTGGTCATCCCGAGGAAGGCTCTGCGCCCGAGGGATCTTGTTGCGAGCGTGCCACCCGCCGATGCGGTAGACGGTGATCGACCCCATTGCAACGGCCGGGATAGTCTTCCATCGAGCGCGGCGCTGGCGGTCGGAGATCCCTCACGCGCAATGCCTTCCTCGGGATGCCAGGTTCGGAGCGGGACGTTCATTGGCGACGGTGCTTGGCGGCGAGGAGACCGGGCACAACCTTCCTGCCCTCCACCTAACGTGATGCATGCAGGCTGGAGATGAACTCTAACCCTACGACCACGCGAAATCAGTGTCTCGTGTAGACAACACCCTCACGATTATGGTCATGATGCACAATAAGAAAAGCGCCACGCGGGATCGCGTGGCGCGTAGTAGTGCGATGGCCGTGCACCGCAATTCGAATCTCACTCTCCGGCTTGTGCCTGCCAGTTAGCTCCAGCCAGGCGACCTCACGTCACCCGCAGGTTACCGCTTAAGGCTGCTTCCTTCCGGACCTGACCTGGTTCACGGGCCTACGCCGCGCGAGACCTGACCTTCCACACCACTTAGCCGGCTAGTCCCACAGAACGGACCCTCAGAGCGGAGTTCAGCCTCGCTGAGGCGGATTGCGAGTTCAGGGCACCGCCAGCTCCCCGCTTAGCACGACCAGCCGTGAAGTATACCGAAGTACGACCCGCTTCGCGATGCGCCAGCCGCACTCATGCGCCTTTAAGCTGACTCTCGTACACTTCCCGACGGCGTGTTCGTTCTGCGGAAAGCTGCCTGCATTGAGCCTGAAGTCGATCCCCGCAATCCTGGCCACACTCGTCCTGCTGTGGGCAGGCATTCCACCTGCCACAGCACACGCGCAATCCGAAGATCCAGGATTGATCTTTGGGCACATCGTCAACGGGACGACCGGCGAACCTGTCTCCGAGGTCACGGTCACGTTGTCGATCTTCGACGTCACCCTGCAGCCGAGTAGCAACACGATCACCGACGAAGATGGCCGCTTCGAGTTTCCAGGCGTAACCACAGATCCCGAAGCCGTCTACGCGGTCTCGACGTCGTTTGCCGGAGTCGCCTACTCCACCGGCCGGATCAGCTTCGAGGAGGGTTCAGAGGGCATCGACATCACGCTCGATGTCTACGAGCCGACCGACGATCAAGCGCTCATCACGGTCTACTCACGGGGTCTGATCCTGACCGATGTCCAACCAAGCCAGGGTGAGATCGGCGCGCTCGACATCTACCTCTTCGGGATGCAGGAGGAGCGCGTGCTCGTAGCCAACGAGGAGGGCCGCACCGTCGAGTTTCCGGTGCCGCGCAACGCCAGCCGCGTCACGCCGCTCTCGGACGAGACCTATGACCTCGAAACCGCGACGATCGAGGGCGCGACAGTCTTCGGCACCGAGCCCCTGCTACCGGGAGAGACGACCGCCACGCTTTCCTACACGATCCCGTACACGGGCGATAGATTGCCACTGGAGCTGCAGGCAGCCTACGCCACCGACCTGTTCCGGCTACTCATCCCGACAACCATCTCCGACCTGGATGAAGAGGTCGGGCTAGAGGCATCGGGCTTCGAGTTTGTCGGGCAGGAGGAGATCGGACCGTTGACCTACAACGTCTGGGCGCGAGAGAACGTCGCTGCCGGCGACCGCGTCCAGATCGCCTACACCGATATCATGCGCAGCGAGATCGAACCGAACACGCTCAACAAGCTCATTCCCATGATCATCGCTGCCATTGCCATCATCGCCGCCGCAGTCGGCATCTACTGGATTGTCCGCGAGCGCAGCCTCGAACGCGAACGGCCCGTCGTCCTCGTGCCTCAGCTGGCGTCGACGCTCGAGGACCGCCGCGCCGATCTGATCGATCAGCTCCAGGCGCTCGAAACCGCCAATGAGCGCGGGCTGGTCGACTCTGACGAGTATCCCGGCCACAGAATCTATCTGCTCGAACAGATCCGCGTCGTCAACCGCCAGCTACGTGGCGAGGGCGTCGAGGACTAGCCAGAGCCGCGTGCTACGATGCCTCCCGAACAATCACGGGAGGGAATTACACAAATGCCGGATGCGCCAAAGCGGCGAATCACCGCCGAAGATATCTACAACTTCAAGATGATCTCGGACCCGCAGGTCGCGCCCGACGGCGAGCGTGCCGCATATGTCGTAACGACCATCGATGAAGAGTCCAATGGCTATCTCGCCTCGATCTTTGTGACAACGCTGGATGGTCAGAAGACGACCCGGCTAACGACCGCGAAGGCGCGCGACACGAGCCCGCGCTGGTCGCCCGATGGCACACACATCGCCTTTCAATCGAACCGGTCCGAGACCGCGCAGCTCTGGCTGACGCGCGTTTCCGGCGGCGAACCCTGGCAGGTGACCGACTTCGAGAGCGGCATCTCCGGATTCGCATGGTCGCCGGACGGCGGGTCAATCGCGGTCGTCTCCAAGGACAGTGATAGCGCCGACGAGGAGTCCGGCGACGGTCCCGAGACGGATGTCAAGCACATCACGGCGATCCGCTACAAGTCCGATGATGAAGGCTTCCTCGACATGCAGCCGCGCAACATCTGGATCGTCGACCCGTTCGGTGACGCCCGGACGCAGCTTACACGTTCGGATGTGCACGACACCGACCCCGTCTGGTCGCCGGCCGGTGACCATATCGCCTTTGTCACCAACCGCACCGAGAACCGGCACGCAAACTCCGTCTCCGAAATCTGGTCGGTGACGGTCGCGAGCGGTCGCGAGCAGCCGGTCTATGCCGGCGATGACGCCAGCTTCGGTTCGCCGGCCTGGTCACCCGACGGCGCAACGATCGCGGCAGTAGGTCACCGCGAGGCAATCGCTGGCGGATCACCGGACTCACAGATCTGGCTTGCGAGCGCAGCCGGTGACGATCAACGCGATATCACCAGCGAGCTAGGGCGCTCGACCGGCGACTCGGCGATGAGCGATATCTACCAGAGCAGCAGCGGGCGTCCCATCTGGGCGGCCGACAGTTCAGCGTTGCTCTTCCGCGCGAGCGATTCAGGCGGAACCCATGTCCACCGGGCGTCAACCGACGGGGGCGCAATCGCGCGATTGGACGAGGGCCGGCACCGGATCTCGGGCCTCTCCGTATCTCCAGACGGGTCGAAGCATGTCTACGTCAAGGCCGACGCGCTCAACCCCGGCGATCTCTATGTCTCCGATAGCGATGGCACAGATGAGGCGCGTCTCACGGATGTCAATGGCGACTTCCTCTCCGGCATCGCGCTGTCGGAGCCGGAGCCGTTCTGGGTCGATGCGCCAGACGGCGTTCCGGTCCAGGGCTGGATTATCAAACCGCCTGGCTTCGATCCCGACATCAAGTACCCGCTGATCCTCGAGATCCACGGTGGTCCGCACGGCATGTATGCCGAAGCGTTCATGCACGAGTTCCAGCTACTCGCCGCCAATGGCTACGTGGTCCTCTACACCAACCCGCGCGGCTCGTCCGGGTATGGCGAAGAGTTCACCCGCGACTCGCACACGCGCTGGGGCGAGGCCGACATGCCGGACCTGATGGCGGCGGTAGACCACGTTGTTGCTCTAGGTTACATCGACGAATCTCGCATGGGCGTGACCGGCGGATCCTACGGCGGGTATATGACTCTGTGGGTCATCGGGCACAGCGACCGCTTCAAGGCCGCCGTGACGCAGCGTTGCGTCTCCAACCTCTACTCGTTCTACGGCACGAGCGACATAGGCTGGACCTTCATCGACTATGAGTTCGGCGGATTGCCGTGGGAGAACCGCGAGCACTACATGAAGTACTCGCCGATCACCTATGTCGAGGAGATGACGACACCGCTGCTGATCATCCACTCGGAGCAGGACTTCCGCTGCCCGATCGAGCAAGGCGAGCAGGTCTTCATATCGCTGAAGCGCCTCGGACGCGACACCGAGTTTGTGCGCTTCCCCGACGAGAACCATAATCTCTCGCGCACGGGCAAGCCCAAGCACCGCATCGAACGCTTGCAGCACATTCTGCGTTGGTTCGATACGCGCATGTAGCCGGCCCGCATCGAGGCCGCTGGCTATTCCGGAATGCGCTCGCGGATCCACTCTGCGAGCGCGTCCGCCATGCTGTCGCGGTAGCGGAAGCCGCGGTCGCGATCCGCCGGTCGGGCGTCGCCGAGGATGCCGTTGTCAGTCAATGCCGGCATGCCTTCCGAGAAGATCTTCGCCGCCGCCTCTTCGCCAAAGTCGCCGACATAGCCCTCGATGGCGTAGTCCATCTGGGCCAGCTCGTCGCGCGCGGCCATCACGAGCGAGGTCTCGGCTTCGCCTGCGTGAGCACCGGCAACCCCGGGCGTGATGCCATCGGCCTCGCCAACGGCGACCATGACATCCATGAAGCCCATCAGATCGTTGAAGGTGAGCAGCCGCGCGCCGTTGACCGACCCGCCGGTCTCCTCTTCAAGCTCCTTCAACGGACCGAAGTTGCCACCGTGACTCGGGATGATGA
>JAUIIK010000235.1 GCA_030431755.1 Chloroflexia bacterium | reverse complement strand
GTAGCACTGCCGCGCATGCGATGCATGACGAATTGCTGGAGCGCTTCGAAGGACTTGATAGCCGGTCGGTTGCCAATCTCCTCGCCCAGAGCAGCGTGATGCAGGCGTCCGAATGAAGCCACCAGTTCAGCTATCTCGACTGGTGCACCGGAGCGGAAGACGATCTCTTCGGCACTCGCCTTGAACAGCGCGGCGATGGAACCGAAGTGGTCGGCGAGACTGGCAACAACCTGCTCGGCAGTGGAGTAGTCGAAATGCTCGAGCATCTCTCTAAGCACGAGGAATTCCAGATCGCAGACCAGATGTGTGGCATTTGACACAGCAGAATGTGGCAGGAGTGTGGTTGTACCGTCTCTACGTTCCTTGAGCCCAATATGCTGCGTGCCCATGCTTCTCTCCTGATGCCGCGCTTTTGCGCGGTCCGCCCATGTTGGCATCCCGCGACGCGTCCCACGACGCACGATGCTAAACGCTTGGTAACCGAACGTTATGGGAATTTCAACCATCACGTTATATTGCCGCACGTTATCGCCCATTGCGCGCATGCTGCGGTGCTAAGCTAATGCGCGAATTGAGCTTGCATTTATATCCCAATGGTTTAGTTAGCATATAACGAACGGCGGCTCATGCGGAGATGCGTCATATGTCCGATTACATGCTTGGTTTGGGTGGCTTCGCTCCTGTAAGCTCCGGTAAGTGCACAGGTCAGGAGAAAGCTGGCCGAAACGCCCCGGACGACGCGATGGAACTGATGAGCAACCTGTCCGAGATCCGTGTCCTGGCCTTGCTTGATGACCCCGTCGCTCGCAACGAGCTCGAGCCGTTCGATCTGACGGTCTGCCCTGACCTGGATAGTTTCGAGGACAACCTTGGCCGAGGCGATGTCGATGTGGTCATCTTCGATGCCAGCCTTGGCGTGGGCTGGCCGGTAGACGCTGCCACAGCCGTCGCCGAGCGCGCTGGGCGGGCCTACGCCCTTGTCGTCGTGGTTGGCACTCCCAGCGACCTTCTCGTCGTCGACAGCCGGGTGAGCGCTCGCGACGTCTGGTGTGTGACAAAGAGCGCCCTTCGGCCCGGCGACCTGGCCAATATGGCTGCTGGTCTTGCGACTTTGAAGCGCATCCGCGCAAACGGCCTCGTGCGGAACTGACCACACTTGGTCTCGTCGGTCGCTGCTGGCGCGTAAGGCCAGCCCTGCAGATGCTGCTTGGTCGGCTCCCGGTTGCTTCCGTACTCGGAATGAGTCCAGGTTCGTCAAAGGTGATTCGGCGGCGCGAAACCCAATGCTAAGAGATCGCAGGTGACCTGCTCCCCGCTGGTCCCTCAGGGATAACGAGAGCCTTGGATTGCTGATACTGCTTTCGCTGTCGCGATGGTAGCGGGCGATGGGCCGGATTGGTCGGTATTTTGCAGCCGGTCGCCCGCGGACCGGCTGAACACTGCTTGGGGCGTCAGGCCTCTGTGGGCGGAGTGCGGCCGAACGTTGTTGTAGTCGATCCGCGAGCGTTCGATGACGGCGCGGGCTTCCGCCAGGCTAGTGAATACCGCCTCGTTCAGGCATTCGTCGCGGAACCGGCCGTTGAAGCTCTCGACGAAGGCGTTCTGCACCGGTTTGCCCCTCCGGCGCCTGCTGGCGCCGCTCCCCTCGGGAGTCGGATCGAAGGCCTCCTGGCCTTCGATGGAGCGATGTAGTGCCACTCCACGCCGCTGCGGTTCGTCCAGTCGAGCACGGCGCGCGAGGTCAGCTCGGTTCGCCTCCGCGGCCTGCTGGCCGCGTCTGCTTCGCAGATCGGACGACAGCCTGCTGACAGTCGATTGTCGCTGACAATCATCGCCGGACGGCCGCGCCGGGTGATCACGGCGTCGAGCTCACGCACCACCCGGTGGCCGCCTATCGAGGTGTCGACGACCGGGGCCAACGCCTCTCGGGTGAAATCGTCGACGATCGCCAGCACCCGGAAGCGGCGGCCCCAGGAGAGGACGTCGGCCACGAAGTCGAGCGACCACCGCTGGTTCGGGCCCTGCGGCAGGGCCGCAGGTGCTCTGGTGCCGGTGGCCCGTTCGCGGCCGTGCCGGCGCCGCACGCTCAGCCCTTCCTCGCGGTATAGTCGGTGCAGCTTCTTGTGGTTCATGGTCGTCCCCTCCCGCGCCAGCAGGAGTTCCAGCCGCCGGTAGCCGAACCGCCGGCGCTCGCCGGCCAGGTCGCGCAGCCGCTGGCGGATCTCCGGCGCGTCGCCCGAGGGATCGCGGCGCACGGTCTGCGGATCCACCTCGATCAGCCTGCAGGCCCGACGCTGCGAGTAACCGTCCTCCGACATCAGCCGGAGCGCCGCCGATCGTCGTGCCGCAGGCGTTGTCAGTTTTTTGCCAGCAGATCTTTCAGAGCCGCGACGTCGAGCATCGACTCCGCCAGCAGCTCCTTCAGCCGACGGTTCTCGTCCTCGAGACCCTTCAGCCGCTGGGCATCAGACGGCCCCATGCCACCGCACTTCGCTTTCCACCGATAGAACGTCTGCTCACTGATCCCGTGACGGTGACACACTTCCGCCGTCGTCGCTCCAGCCTCCTGCTCGCGCAGCACGCCGATGATCTGATCCTCGGTGAACCTGCTCTTCCGCATCGTCCGTCTCCTGATGACGGACTCTCATATCAACCGACGGAACCTCAGGGGAGCAGGTCACAGGTGGAGAGGTCCGACTTGCGCTCAGAGTGCGGCTGGCCTTTACGTTGGCAGCGATCTGCAGCTGCGCCATTTCGAACTGCTGCCAGTCTTGCGCTCCCATCTCTTCGCGCATCTGCCGTATCGCCTCTCTGACAGTGCGGGCCGCCACGCCGAAGATCTCTGCTACGTCGGACAGCGCGGCTTCCACCCCGTCGTGTTCGTATATCGCGGTAAGAATGATCACCGCTCTCGCCATGAGTCGGCGCCGCCGCTCGTCGGGGCTTGTCGATCCAATCGTGCACGACGTAAGCTTGCGAGCTGCCAAATCTGCCAGCGTCACACGCTCGATAGGCGTCAACGAGTGCCATAGATCCGGGTCGCGGAGCTTCTTGATCAAGTCGCGATAGTTGGGCGGATGGGCGCCTTTCAGCACTTTCCGCTCCATCACCTCGTCCCCCAGGAAAGCCACCCCCTCGCCGGCTCGACCTCGGCGTCGAGCAGAATGCTGCCCGATCGCTCCTAGTCTACACAACTATCTAGCGAAAGTGTCTCGCCACATCTACACCGAACTAGACGGTCTGGCATATCTTCTTCTTCCAAACAGCAAGCGCCCGAAGGCTGTCCGATTAAAGGCAACATCAGCCAGAAAAACGGCGATCACTGGGGTGGTCCCTGCCCGGCGGACAGCCGGCTAAGCTTGGTTCGTTCTGGAGAA
>JAUIIK010000098.1 GCA_030431755.1 Chloroflexia bacterium | reverse complement strand
GTCGCGCCGTGGGCGAGCGGGTTGCAGTGCAGCGGCGTCGCGAAGGTATTGTCGACGACGAACGGCACATCCGCCGCTACTGCGATCTCCGCCAGCGCCGGGATGTCATTCGTAAGCAGCGTCGGATTCGAGATCGTGTCAGCCCACAGGAGTCGGGGCGCAGGCTGCTGGCCAACTGCCGCGCGCACCGCGTCCAGATCGCCGAGGTCGACGTAGGTGGTCTCCAGACCGAAGCGCGAGAGCTCGGCGTCGAGAAGGCCACGTGTCCCGCCGTAGGTATTGTGGCCAACGACCAAGCGGTCGCCGCCCTCAGTCAGCGCCAGCAGCGTCGCCAGGATGCCGCTCGTGGCGCTCGACGTGGCCAGCCCAGCCTCAGCGCCCTCAAGCTCGGCCAATGCCCGTTCGAGCGCGATGGAGTTGGGCAACCCATAGCGCCCGTAGATGTAGCCAGTGTCCGTGCCGTCGTGGATGCGGTCGATCTGCGCGGTGTCGTCATAGCGGTAGACCGTCGTCTGGAAGATCGGCGGCGCGAGCGGCGCGGTCGCCGACGGCTCCGCGTGGAGATCGTCCGCCAGATGGACGTAGCGGGTAGCGTCGTCGGAGCTCACTGATCCGTCGCCGGCACTTCGACACCCGGCTCGAGGCCTTCCCGCCGCGCCAGGAAATGGCCCACGTAGCGCACAGCCAGGAATCCAACAACGAGCAAGACGACAAAGCCGACTGTCACATACTCGAAGTACTGATCGAGCCAGCGCTCAATGGACTCGCCGAAGATCGTGACAAGCCCACCGACGAGAAAGAAGCGCCCACCACGCCCGGCAATCGACGCCAGGATGAAGCGCCGGAAGTCAAGCTCGGCAACTCCGGCAGTGATCGTAAAGACTTTGAAGGGGATTGGCGTGAAGGCAGCCACGGTGATGGCCCAGACGTCGTAGCGTTGGTAAAGCCGTTGAGCGAGCAGGACTTTGTCGGGTTTGAAGAGCCGTTCGACGATGGGGCGGCCGCCGCGTTTGCCGATGAAGTAGCCAAGGGCAGCTCCAGCCACCGATGCCACGGTTGCGACAGCTGCGTAGACCAGCCCAAGCTCCGGCCGGGCCACGGCCATCGCGATCAAGAGCGGGTCAGGTGGGATCGGAAAGAAGCTGGATTCCCAGAATGCAAAGATGACCAGCGCGACCGGCGCCCAGGGGGAAGCGGCCCAGTCAAGCATCCAATCAGAAAGTCCGTGCAGGAACTCCAACGCTCGCTAATCCTGTTGCTGTCCGCGGTTGCCGGGAAATCGTCGCGGCTGAGTCTACCAGAGTGACCGAACGCAAAAGCCGGGCATTGTACGCGTGGTTATCCCGTTGAGTACCATTTGCGGGATGAGGGAGGAACGGCGCACGTTGAGAATTCTGACAACACTCGTACTTCTTGGGGTTCTGCTGGCTGCCTGCTCCAGCCCGGGCGGCGGTGGAGACGACCCGACGAACACGCTGGACCCGGCCACCGGCGGCGACCAGGCTGCCACGACGCCCATCCCATCCGGCGACGGCAGCACGCCCTTGCCAACGACGGATTCCGGGATCGGCGTCATCACGCAGCCTCCCGGCAGCGAGCCGACCGCAGTCGGCGAACCGGCCCCGACGACGCCGGCCGTCGAGCCGACACCGATCCGCCCGCCGCAGGACAACCTGCTGCCGACGCATCGCATCATCTCCTATTACGGCCACCCGAGCACCCCAACGATGGGCGTCCTGGGCTCTGCGTCCAAAGAGGAATTGCTCGTCCAACTCCAGCAGCGCGCGGCCGAGTTCGAGGCCGTCGACCCGAACACGCCGAACAAGCTGGCCTTCGAGATCATCGCGACAGTCGCCCAACCCAATCCCGGCGACGACGGCACCTACCTGCTCTATACCGGCGATGAGTGGATCGGCGAGTTCGTCGACTTCGCCACCGCCAACGACATGATCGTGATCCTCGACCTCCAGATCGGGCACAACTCCATCGAGAACGAGATCAACCGCGTGCGGCACTGGCTGGCGCTGCCGAATGTCCATGTCGCGCTCGACCCTGAGTTCGCGACGAAGGCGAACGACATCCCGCGTCCCGACCGCGTGCCGGGCACCCTGATCGGCGAGATCAGCGGCTACCAGGTCATGACGGCGGTCAACATGCTGGCGGAGATCGTCGCCGAGAACAACATCCCGAACAAGGTGCTGATCGTGCACCAGTTCGAAGAAGAGATGATCTACGAGAAGCACGTCGTCACGCCGGTCCAAGGTGTCGACATCGTCGTCGACGTCGACGGTTTCGGCAGCCCGCCGCACAAGATCGAGGGCTACGAGCTTTACGTGACCGAGGAGCTGATTCAGTACGGCGGCATGAAGCTCTTCTTCGAGCAGGACGACCCGCTGATGGACCCGGCAACCCTGCTGACGCTCAACCCGCACCCGGTCGTCATCATCTACCAGTAGCACGGCTCTGGACGGCGAGGATACTCGTATCCTCGCCGTCCAGGCATAGACGCCAGCTAATCTCTTGTGGCACATGAGTTGATCGATAATGCCGGTCGTTCCGGAAGACTCAACACACATCAACTTTGTCATTTCGACCAGCGGGAGAAATCTCAGTGCGGCGCATCACTGGTGATTGACTGAGATTCCTCGCACCAGCGCCGTGGGTCCCGGCTCGAAATGACAAGCCTGGTGCGTGTCGAGTCCTCCGGGAAGCCCCAGATTGTCGATCCGATCGTGTGTCTCAGATCCCTAGTCGAGCTTGTCGCGGATCTTCTTCGCTTCCGCCCGCGCTTCAGCGGCCTTGTCCTTCTCGCCGGCGGCGGCGTACTTCTCGGCGGCAGCTTCGTAGTTCTCCGCAGCCTTCTCGTAGGCCGCTTCACCCTTGTCGATTTCGGAGATCATGTCCCAGAGGCAGGCGGCCTGCGCGTACATCTTCGCGGCCTTGGCGTGGTCATCCGCGGACGGCGACTTGTCGTCGTCCGGGTTGTTGTCCTTGACCAGCTTCGCGGCCGCTTTCTCGAACTGCTTGGCGGTCTTTGACGTGTCCTCGTCGTGGTGGCCGTCCCTATTGGGGTCAAGCTCGAGGCACTCCCGCTTCTGCTCCGCGATCAGGACCGCCGAGGAATCACCAGGGCGCGTTCCAACCACATCTCCCGGCGTGGAAGCTTCGATGACACCGGCGCTTGCCACCGTTGGCACAATCAACGCGCCGAACACGACCAGCGCGAGCAGCCCGCGATAGAACCTCAGCGTCGACCGGTTGAGACAGAACATCTGGTCCTCCTGACTGTCTGCAAT
This sequence comes from Chloroflexia bacterium, assembly GCA_030431755.1. Classification (GTDB taxonomy): domain Bacteria; phylum Chloroflexota; class Chloroflexia; order Thermomicrobiales; family CFX8; genus JAUIIK01. The sequence continues at coordinate 15,372 of JAUIIK010000098.1, read as the reverse complement.
ACACCTCTCTGGCTGTAGGACCAACCAGCCGAGAACTTCTTACAGATTCCGGACTACGATGGCGCGATGCCACGCAAAGGAGGACCGGAAGTGGAGATCTCAAGCGCAGCCCGCGAGCTGCACGCACAGGCAATCGTCATCGACGGGCACAGCGACATCCTCTTGCCCGTCGTCGATGGGGTCACGACGCTAACAGAGGCATGGCCGGCATCCGAGCGCGAGCGCTGGCAGCTAATCGCGAACGAGCAGCGCGTTGGCCATAGCGCAAACTACAGCTACACCCTCGACGCAATGGCCCAGCTCACCGCCCCGGCCGGCCAGTACGAGCTCCCGCTACTCGCAGCCGGCGGCGTCACGGCTCAGTGTGTCGCGATCTTCATCCCCGACGAACGGCTCGACGACGCCCTGACAATTGGCCTGGAGATGGCTGCGAGGCTGCACCGGGCCGTCGAGGAGCATGCCGATCGCTGCACCCTGGCGACCTCTACCGCCGACATCCGACGGGCCAAAGCCGAGGGCAAAGTGGCTTACATCCTGACGATGGAGGGCGCGGAGCCGTTCCAGCACAACCTCGAGCTGATCGACATCTTTGCCCACCTGGGCCTGAAGATGACGACGCTGACCCACAGCCGCCGCAACCTGCTGGCCGACGGCACGCAGCTCGGGCGCAAGACCGGCGGGCTGACCAACGCCGGCATCGAGACGCTCACCAGGCTGGCTCGCAACGGCATCGTCCTCGATCTGGCGCATATCTCCGACACGTCGTTCTGGGACATCATTGAGCGCGTCGACGGCCCGCTGCTGCTCTCGCACACAAGCCTGTTGCAGGTTGACCCGGACTACCGGGCGGCGTTCGACCATGTATTCCCGACCTACGGCATGACGAAGGCGCAGGCAATCGCCGCTCGCGGCGGTCTCATCGGCGTCGTTTTCTGGGGACAACCCGATAGCGCGACGCTCGTCGACGAGCTCGACGCGATCATCGCCCAGACCGGCCCCGACCACGCCGGGCTCGGCACCGATTTCTACGGCTTCGACAAAGCTCCTTCCGACCTCCCGCACATCGGCCAGCTGCCGGTCCTGACCGAGCAGATGTTGCGTCGGGGCTATGACGAGGAAACGGTTCTGAAAATCCTCGGAGGTAACTATCTGCGGATCTTCGATGCCGTCTGGTAGAGCCATCGGCATCGTCACGAAAGCGCCGGTCGCCGGCAACGTCAAGACGCGCCTCGCCGGCCAGCTCGGCGCGGCAACCGCGGCGGACCTCTACATGGCCTTCCTCCGGGACGCGCTCGTGACGGCGGCTGCGGTTCCGAACGCTACCGTCGCGATCTTTCACCCACCCAACGACGACACAGCCGTCCTGGAGCGCGTCAGGCCGCCCGGGGTCCAGCTCCGCGCGGAAACCGGCACGGGGTACACGGAGATCTTGCCGAACGCGCTCCGGTCGCTCCTCGACGGCGCGGAGGTCGCGGCGTTGGCCGGAGCTGACTCACCTAGCCTGCCCGGCAGCTTGATCGTGGATGCCTTCGATGCGGTCGAGTCAGGCGCGGCGGACGTAGCGATCTGCCCGGCCACCGACGGCGGTTACTGCCTGCTCGCGACAAACAGTGATTACCCGTCGCTCTTTGAAAGTGTCGACTGGAGCACAGCGCGCGTATTCGACCAGATGCGGTCGAACGCCCAGGCGGCCGGACTGCGGCTGCACGCGCTGCCGCCCTGGTACGACATCGACGACGTCGCGGAGCTTGAGCAACTCGCCAGCGATCTCGCCGCCGACGTGACACTCGGTGGCGCGGCCACCCGGCGACTCCTGCGCCGCTTGCGCGACGGCGGCACCGACCTGCCGGGCGGTACCGCGCCCTGGACGGTTCACACACGCACCCAGGTCTTCGAGTCGCCCTGGCGCTCGCTCGTCTCCGACCGCCTGACGACGCACCAGGGCGCGGAGATCGACTACGCCTACCTGGAGACCGAATGCGCCGTCTGGGTTGTCCCGGTGACGGATGACGGCCGGATTGTGCTCGTGCGGCAATACCGCCACCCGATCGGCGAAATCATTCTGGAGGTGCCGGCCGGCGGTGGGGACGACGATCCGCTCGACGTCGCAGCGCGCGAGTTGCGCGAGGAGACCGGCGGGGTGGCCAAGGAGCTGACCGAGATCGCCAGCTACTACCCGGCCTCCGCTCACACGACCCACATCGGCCACGTCGTGCTGGCGCTCGGCGTCGAGTTTGGCGCGCGGGAGCTGGAAGCGACGGAGCTGCTCGAACCGCTGACGGTTCCCTGCGAGCTTGCCTTCGACATGGCCCGCCGCGGCGAAATCGGCGACTCCCAGAGCGCGCTCGCCATCCTGGCCGCCGAGCCGGCGATCCGTGCCGCTTTGCGTGAGGACGTGCCGCAGGAATAGGTCGCGCAGCCAGGCCGTTGTGACCACCACTGAAGAGGCAACCCCGGAAGAGAAAGGAACCACCCCATGCCGCGCGCGATCTGGAATGGCGCAGTCCTCGCCGAGAGCGACGATACGATCGTTATTGAGAACAACCATTACTTCCCGCCCGATGCCATCGTCAGCGAGCACTTCCAGGGGTCGGAGAAGACGACGGTCTGCTCGTGGAAGGGCACCGCCAACTATTACGACGTGATCGTCGCCGGCGAGCGCAACCCGGCCGCTGCCTGGTACTACGCCACGCCGCTCGAAGCTGCTGAGAACATCAAGGACTACGTCGCCTTCTGGAATGGCGTGACGGTCGAATAGCCCGGCGGCTCGGTCGGTCGATACCAGGAATACAGAGGCCCAGGCGAACAATCCGGGACCAACTGGTGGATGCCGCGCATTTTGACGCTGCGTATACTGCCGGGTAGACTGCACGGCGGTGGATTCGCGCGGCGCGAACGTCGGGCTGCGGCTGACGACTTGTGAGGCTCTGTGACCGTTCTATTGCTCGGCGCTAACCACGACACTGCCGCCGTTGCCGTTCGTGAATGTCTCGCGATCCCCGCTGAACGCATCGTTGACACGCTCCGCTTCCTCAAGAGATCCACCGGCGAGATCACCGTCATCTCTACCTGCAACCGCACCGAGTTCTACGCCGCCTCGGCCGAAGCCGAGCGCACGCTACGCCACTTCATCCACCATCACGCCGGGCTTGACGCCGGCGCAATCGACCGCGCGCTCTATCGCCTCGAAGGCCGCGACGCCGTCCGGCATCTGCTGCGCGTCTCCTGCGGCTTGGATTCGATGATCGTCGGCGAGCCGCAGATTCTCGGCCAGGTGCGCGACGCGCTCCAACTCGCGCAGGAAGCCGGGTCAGCTGGACCGGTCATCACCGCGCTCTTTCAAGCGGCGCTCAACGCCGGCAAGACGGCCCGGGCCGTCACCGGCATCTCACGCGGCGCGCTCTCCGTCTCGCAGGCCGCCGTCGATCTCGCCAGCGAACGGCTGGATGGTATCGAAGGCAAGTCGGCGCTCATCATCGGCGCGGGTGAAACGGGCGCAATTGTCGCCCGCAACCTGCGCGCGCGCGGAGTTGCCCGGCTCATCATCGCCAACCGCACATTGGAACGCGCCCGACACCTGGCGGACGACCTGCACGGCGAAGCGATCACCCTCGAAGAGCTGCCCGCCGCGCTCGCCTCGGTCGACCTCGCGATCAGCTCGACCGGCGCGCCGGAAGCGGTCGTCACCTCGGCGATGATGTCCGAGACACGGCGGGCCGCGGGCGACAACGAGCTTCTGCTCGTTGATATCGCTATCCCGCGCGATGTCGAGCCGGGAGTGGCAGAGCTGCCCGGCGTCACCGTCGTCGGGCTCGACGAGCTTGGTGAGCTGATTCAACGCAACAAGGACAGCCGCCTCGACGCGGCCTCCGAAGTCGAGCGAGATATTGACGCGCGCACCGACGAATACCTCAGCTGGCTCGCCGGGCACATCTCCGGCGAGACGATCCGCGACCTCTACGACCACGCCGACGGCATTCGCCGGGAGCAGCTCGAACGCGCCCTCAAACGCATGGCCAATCTCGACGAGCGCGACCGCGAGCGGCTCGAGATCTTCTCCTACCAGCTCGTCAACGCGCTCTTGCACCAACCGGTCAGCGAAGTCTGGGACTGGGAGCGTGGCCCGGGCAACGCCGAGGCCCTGCGGCGCATCTTCGGGCTCGGCCCAGCCGCCGAGGACAAGCAGACAAGCGCCGACGGGAAGCGTAGGATTACACCGGCAGCCTGAGCCTTCGTCAACGAAGCTAGAGGATTACCGGTGACAGCACGAGCCCCCCGATCGACCGCGCGCTCCAGCGAACTCTTCGAACAAGCCAAACAACTCCTACCCGGCGGTGTAGACAGCCCGGTCCGCGCATTCGGCGCGGTCGGCGGCACACCCCGCTTCATCACCAGCGCCTCCGGGGCGACCGTCACCGACGCCGACGACAATCGCTACATCGACTACGTCTGCTCCTGGGGCCCACTAATTGCCGGTCACGCCCACCCGGAGGTGGTCGCGGCTGTCCAGCAGGCGGCGGCGCGGGGCACGTCCTACGGCGCGCCGACCGAGGCCGAGAACGAACTGGCGCAACTCGTCGTCGAGCGCTTCCCAAGTATCGAGCGGGTGCGCTTCGTCTCCTCCGGCACCGAGGCCGCGATGAGCGCCGTCCGGCTGGCGCGCGCGGCGACCGGACGTGATCTCATCGTCAAGTTCGACGGCTGCTACCACGGGCATGCCGACAGCATGCTCGTGGCGGCCGGTTCCGGTGTCATGACCTTCGGCCAGCCAGACAGTCCCGGCGTTCCGGCGGACCTGGCGAAGCTGACGATCTCAATTCCATTCAACGATATCGCTGCCGTCGAGCAGGTCTTCGAGGCCAACGCCGGCAAGATCGCCGCCGTGCTCGTCGAGCCGGTCGCCGGCAACATGGGCGTCATCCCACCCTCCGATGGCTACCTCGACGCCCTGCGGAGGATCACCCGGGACGCTGGCGCGTTGCTCGTCTTCGACGAGGTCATCACCGGCTGCCGGGTCGCGCGGGGCGGCGCGCAGGAGCGCTTCGGCGTCCAGCCGGACCTGACAATTCTCGGCAAGATCATCGGCGGCGGGCTGCCCGTTGCGGCCTACGGCGGCGGCACGGAGCTGATGGAACAGCTCTCGCCGACCGGCAACGTCTACCAAGCCGGCACGCTCTCCGGGAATCCGCTCGCGATGGCGGCCGGCATCGCGACCTTGAAGCTCCTCGATGCGCCAGGCGTCTACGACCAGCTCGAACAGGCCGGCAAGCGCCTCGGAGAGAGTCTGGCCGACGCTGCCGAGGCCGCTGGAGTCGCCGTCCAGGTCCAGAGCGTCGGGTCAATGATGACGATGTTCTTCAGCGACGCAACGGCAACTGACTACACCAGCGCCCGGCGCGCCGACACCGCACGCTACGCCCGCTATTTCCATCACATGCTCGACCAGGGCTTCGCCTTCGCGCCCTCCCAGTTCGAGTGCGGCTTCGTCTCGACGGCCCATACCGATGCCGACATCGATGCAACTGTCGCTGCCGCGCGCGTGGCGTTCGACGCGCTCTCCGCGTAGTCACGACCACGACAAACAGCGTGTTGCGCGACAACCGCTCCGGGAATGGCAAAATACGCCAGGGGGTAAGCGAGGCGCAAACGAATCGGGGTAGTTCGTGACGGAAGTGTTCGCCTTCGCGGTGCTCCTCCTGATCGCCGTCCTCGTCTCCGGGCTAGCCCACCGCACGATCCTCTCGACGGCCGTCATCTTCCTCATCGGCGGTTACCTGCTCAGCGGCGATGTTCTGGGCATTGTGTCAGTCGGGACCGACGATCCGGTGCTCGAACAGTTCGTGGAGCTAGCGCTCTTCGCCGTGCTCTTCACCGACGGGATGCTGCTCGGCTTCCGCGATCTACGTACGTCATGGCGCTTGCCGGGGCGGGCGCTCCTGCTCGGCATGCCGCTCACCTTCCTGCTGCTCACGCTCTTCGCCTATGGATTGTTCGACCTGACCTGGGCCGAGGCGCTGCTCATCGGCGCGGTCCTTAGCCCAACCGATCCCGTCTTCGCGTCGGCGATTGTCGGCCGGCAGGAGGTGCCGCTACGGCTCCGGCGGATGCTGAATGTCGAGAGCGGGATCAACGACGGTCTGGCGCTGCCGGTCGTCATCATCTTGTTGACGATCATTGGCGGAGAGAGCGTCCACTACAACGAGCTGATCCTGGAAGTCGCGCTCGGCGTCGCGATTGGCATCGTCATTCCCTTTGTCGCGCTGCGGCTGGAACGCCTGTCGATCTTCTCGGCCGAACTGGTCTACGAGCCGTTGAACACCTTCGCAATCGGGCTACTCGTCTTCACGATTGCCGAGCTGACGCATGCCAACCCCTTCCTCGCGGCCTTCGCGGCGGGCATCACGGTATCGACGGTTGCGCCGCGCTTCCGCGACGCCTTTCATCACTTCGGGGAGCTGATCGCCGAGATTCTGAAGCTGGCGGCGCTGTTTCTCTTCGGCGCGTTGATTATGTTCAGCTTCGTCACAGATATCGGCTGGACAGGGTTGCTCTTCGCGGTGCTGATGATCGCCATCTCGCGACCGCTGGTTATTCTCGTCGTCTTGATCCATAGCGGTCTCACCTGGCGTGAGAAGATCGCGGCGATGTGGTTCGGGCCAAAGGGCTTCGCGTCGGTCGCTTACGGCCTGTTGATCCTCGGGACGCCGGTGCAGAACTTCGACTTCGTGAACAACGACCGCGAATTTATCTTCCACGTCATCGCTATCGCCATCGTCATCTCGATCCTGGCCCACTCGTCGACCGATGTCATCGTCGCCGAGTGGTTTGTCCACGACGATCCGCCCTTGAGCGAGCGCGAGTACGAAACGAGCGCGCTGGTCGACGACAGCTAGCCGAATTCGTCGGTCGACGGCAGGTCGCGCCCGGCAAACTGCCAGGGCAACGCGCCACCGGAGAGCTCCTCATCATAGTAGGCACGGCAATCGGGGAAGGCGCGCAGGCGAAAACCGTTGGAGAGCTGGAGCGTCAGATCGAAGCCCGGTCGCCGGATCTCGACCTCATCAACCGCGCCGCCAATCAAGACTGAGGAGAGGTGCGCGATGTCCTCTTCCTCATCTTCCCAGCCCACCGTCGGGCGGTCGGGATTGTCGATGCGCCAGGGACATTCGACGACGAAGACAACCGCGCCGGCCAGCTCGCCGTCCGGCCCCGGCAACAGCTCCCCGAAGTCGAGGATAAGCGCGTCGCCGATGCCAAGCGCGGTCTGACGACAGGTCAGACCTTCGAGCGCCGCCGCGAGCCGCGCCTGGTCTTCGAGCGCCTGGCGAACCGGCATCCTGGCCTAGCTCTGTTCAGCGAAGAAGGCGTCGTTCGGCTCTTCCCAATCCTCGGGAACGCCGATGCCATCGACCCACCAGGTCACGAAGACATCGTCGCCCGGCGGATCATCGCCAAACTGGAGCGCGTCACAGGGGAAGCAGCGCACGATGTAGGGCCCGGTCAGGTGCAGGGCAAGGTCGTAGCCGGGATGGCTGACGTCCGCGCGGACCAGCTCGCGGCCGACCAGCCGGTCAAGGTGCGCGCCGCGCTCGGGATCATCGACATCGCCGGACGCAGCGAGAATATCGTCATCCTGCTCGACGCGCCAGACGCCCGCGAGTGAGATGAGCCGCTGCGGCTCCATCGAAGCGGTATCGTGGCTGAAGTCGGAGAGGTAGAACGCCAGGGTTAGCGTGTTGTTCTCGTAATCGAACTCAACAGCGGAGCAGGACATGCCGATGGCCGTCGGCAGCCAGGACTCTTGCGCTTCAAAAGCGTAGATCGTCATTCGACCCGAGCGGGTTGGCTGAGCCGGGCGATCCGGCCGAGAAAGCCGAAGGCCGTCGGGCCGAGCGCCGAAACGAGCGCCGGGATGCTATCACCCAAGCGCACGACGATGCGCTCTTTGTCGGTCGCAAGGTCGCCGACAAGCTTCGCGCCGTCGGAGAGCAAGAATTGGAGCGGCAGCTCGCCGTCCGCCAGCGCAATGAGCTGTTCGGGGTAGAGCCAGAGGAAGAACGGGTGCTCCTCCGGCGCAGCGACGGCCGGACTGCCAGACAGCGTGCCGGCATACACCGTCACCGGCACGACCGCATCGTATTCGTCCGACCAGGGGTCGAACGGCGGCGTGCCCATGCGGCAGTAGACGATCGCTGCCGGGCCGACCTCGCCGACGATGCAGACATCCTCAATGGTATCGGGGCCATGCACGATCAGCGTGTCCTGGAGGTTGAGTAAGCGCGCTTCGACGCCGGTCTCTTCGGTCGTCTCGCGCATCGCCGCGCCGGAGAAGCTTTCGCCCGGCTCGACCCAGCCGCCGACACCCGTCAGCGTAACCAAGGTACGGTGCGGCGTCACGATCGGCGGACGCGCGGCCATCAGGAAGCGGCCCTCATCGACGACCAACAGGCTCGATCCGCGACCGGTCATGCGGCCATGGAAGGTCGTAGCGATCGTCCTGTCTACGGCATGAACCACGTTGTCACCCTGCGTCCATGTAGCCGGTAGCGTCACCTATATCTTCGCACTTCGGACTCGCGCTGTCTATCACCGATCTCTCCTACGACACACAAGAAAGTCCCGCACGCAAAGCGATTCGCGTGCGGGACATTGACAACCTGAATCAGGAGGTGGCGGTCGGAACTAGACCGCTGCCAGGACTGCATCCGCGTTGGGATGCTCGCCGGTCTCCTTCTTCGAGTGAAGTACCTGGTCGCCAAAGGTGACTTCGTGTACTCCACCGCTCGATGGGATCAGCGTTACCTGGCTGACCTTGTCCACCTTCTCGTCGAGCAACTTTTCCGCCAAACTGGCGGCTTTTTCAAGATACCCTCAAGAAGTGCAGTACTCGATCGTCACAGGCCTCCGGTCGTCGGCCATATGAACCTCCTTCACCTTTGCCGCGTTTGATTCTCAAAGCGGCTTCAAATGTGACTCCACTTACTCTTACCCATCGACACGCTCCCGTCAAGCATGTGCATCGGGACAATCGGCCAGCCCGTTCCGCGCCCACCGTCAGCGTGCCGCAGCACCGCGCAGGCCGAGCAACCAGAGCACGCGGTCCCAGGAGAGCGCGTAGTGGATCACCACACCCACGCCAAGCGCGAGCCCGAGCCAGATGGCGCGTTCGTTGGCATGCACGGTCAGCAGAGCCAATACGGCCAGCCCGAAGAAGGCCAGCTCCAGACCAAGCCGCAACGCGCCCGGCGTCGCGACGTAGCCTTTGCCGCTGGACTCGTCGCCCGGCGTCCGAAAGATCGCCCAAACGGTCATCGCGGCGAGCGCGCAACCGGCCGCCAGGGGCCAGCGCAGCCAGCCGCCCCAGGCCCAGCCCCAGAAGGCCAGCGCCGAGAGCGCAACGAGTTCCAGTAGAAACCTGAACGCGAGATTGATCGGATGGTTCGCCACGGCCGCCCGTTTCATCGCTACATAGCAAGCAGCCCGTCAGAATAGCGTACATTTGAACGAGCAAGAGAAGGGCGGATGACCTCCGTGAGCGGTACGGCCGGCAACCCGGCAATCGTCGAACTCGACCCGAAACGCCAGGAACTACGCGACCAGGTGCTTGCGCTGATCGACCGCGTCGAGGCAGTCGTGCGCTCCTACCCGCGCGTCGAGCAGGTCGATGAGGACATCCGTCTACTGCGCGACGCCAAGCGCCAGGCAGAAACGCTCTTCCTCCTGGTCGTCGTTGGCGAGTTCAACTCCGGCAAGTCCGCCTTCGTCAACGCGCTCGTCGGCGAGCCGGTCATGCCGGAGGGCGTCACCCCGACGACCAGCCGCATCCACATCCTCACCTACGGCAACGAGGGACCGGACGAGACCACGAACGAGGGCATCGTCATCCGCACGAATCCCGCGCCGTTTCTGCGCGAAATCAACATCGTCGACACACCCGGCACCAACGCCATCATCCGCGAGCACGAGGCGTTATCCCAGGGCTTCGTGCCACGCGCCGATCTCGTCCTCTTCGTCACCTCCGCCGACCGCCCATTCAGCGAGTCGGAGCGCGAGTTCCTGGAGGAGATCCAGCGTTGGGGCAAGAAGATCGTCTTCGTCCTCAATAAGCTCGACCTGCTGGAGACCGACCAGGAGCGTGACGACGTCGTCGCCTTCATCAGCGAGAACGCCGAGAAGCTGCTCCAGATCGACCCGCTGATCTTCCCGATCTCCTCGCGCCTGGCCGGCCGCAACGATCCGGCCGGGAACTTCGCCTCCCTACGCGAGTACATCTTCTCGACACTCGACGAGGCCGAACGCTTCCGCTTGAAGCTCATGAACCCGCTCGGGGTGGCCGAGCGGCTGCTCGACCGCTACGGCGAGCTGACCCATGACCGGCTCGCGACGCTGGAAGCTGACCAAGCGGTCATCGACCGCATCGAGGCACACCTCGTCGCGCACGAAACCGACACCTCCCGCGAGTTTGGCGGCTACCGCACGCGCGTCGAGAACATCGTCCACCGCCTGAATGAACGGGCCGACAGGTTCTTCGACGAGTACATCCGGATCGGCAGGGTTTTCGACCTGATGCGGTCGGAGAAGACACGCGAGGCCTTTGAGCGCGATGTCGTCGCCGGCACCGAGCAGCAGATCGACCAGACGGTTGAGGAGCTGATCGACTGGATGGTCGGGCAGGACCTGCGCCTCTGGCAGTCGGTCAACGAACTGCTCGACCGCAAGGCGCTGGAACGCTACCGCGCCGATCTCGTCGGCGATATCGGCGCACGCTTCCAGGCCGACCGCCAGACGTTGATCAACCAGGTCTCGCGGCAGGCCGACGAGGTTGTCGACCGCTACGATCAACGAGCCGAAGCAAGCCAGCTGGCCGAGAATGTCAGGTCGGCCATCGCCCAAACGGCGATAGCCCAGGCCGGGGCGGTGTCGCTCGGCGCAGCCGTGGTGGCGCTGGCAACGACCGCCGCTGCCGACGTCACCGGCATCCTCGCCGCAGCCACGGTCGCCGGGCTCGGGCTACTCATCCTCCCGGCCCGCCGCAGGTCGGCACGACGCGAGCTACGCAGGCGCTCGGCGGAACTCGAGCAGCAACTGAGCGACGTCCTCGAAGACGGCTTCGCGGCGGAGCTGGCACGCTCACTCCGCCGTGTGCGCGACGCCCTCTCGCCCTATACCCGCTTCGTCGAGAACGAGCGCGACCAGCTCAACCGCACCCATGAAGAGATCACCCAGGCCACCGAGGCCCTGCGCGCGCTGCGCCGCGACGTCAACCGCGCCTAGCCCAAGCTGCATCGTGCATCGAGTTCGACCACTTCTCGCGGATCGTAGGGGTGGAGTTCATCCCACTGCTCATGCGTCACGTTCAGCCGCAGCCGTTCGTTTGCGGTACGCCCGAGCTCTCGTGGTACGCAGCGCCATGTAGCTGACGCCACTGCAACACCATGGTCATTCCGAGCAAGGCTTTGCGCCCGAGGGATCTTGTTGCGCGCGTGCCGCCCGCCGGTGCAGGAGACGGTGATCGACCCCGCTGCACCGACCGGTCAGCCTCCCACGGAGCGCGGCGCTGTCGGCTGTAGATCCCTCGGGCGCAAAGCCATCCTCGGGATCCAACCTCGAAGCGGGACACTCGTAAACGAGCGTGCTTGGCGGCGCACGGCGGAAAGAACAGGCGCAATCTTCCCGTCATACACCTAACGTGATGCATGAAAGGTGAAGGCATCTCCACTCCGCGCTGTCGCACGCGGTCTTCACGCCACCGGTGGCCCATCGTTGTGCATGCGCGGTGAACTACTCCGCCTCCCAGCTCACATCCTCATCGAGCGGCCAGATCGGGCGCGAAACGCGCTCGTAGTTGTAGCGACTCAGGTTCGGGTTGGCTGCGCCGGGCGCGTCGACCTCGATGATCGTTCGGGCGATTGGCTCGAAGTCGGCCCGGAAGTGGCCGCGCGACTTGATGACTAGCAATGGCTCGCGCTGCGGCTGAATCCCGACGACACTGAAGTAACCCTGGTCGTTGGCGGCGTGGCGGACCGTCGTCGCGACAATCTTCAAGCCGTTGACGTCGATCAGCGCCGTCCGGCCGCAACGCACCGTCAGCCCCCGCACAACCGGCCCATGACCGACGAAGATGCCATCCGAGAGACAGCGAACGACGCCACGCGCGACCACCGGCTCGCCGTAGAGGTCACTGGCCTTGCCGCCCAGCCGGAACTCAGCCTCACCGCCAACGCCGAGCGCGAATGCCTGCTCGACCGACTCCGGGTCCCAGAGGCAAGCGACCGCCCCCTGCGCGCCCCGCTGGACAAGCTCCCGGATCAGCTCCGGCGTCTCGCCCGAGCCGCCGCCACCGGGGTTGTCGGCTACGTCGGCCAGAACAACCGGCGGGCCGTGCGCGTCATCCTCGCCAATCAGCACGAGCGCCTCGTCAACAGCGTCGGGTACGGACAAGAGCGGCTTTAGGAACTCGTCACGCATGTCCCAGGCGAGCTGCCCCATCTCGCGGGCGCAACGCGCTCCCAGCTCGGGATCGGTAGCCGTGACGATGATTGAGGTGCCCGCGCCGTCAAAGTCGGCGTAAGGAAATCCGGGGAAGACCGCGACGTTTTGGATGCCGGGCCCGGACTCCCATTCGCGGCGGCGCTCCAGGAGCTTGACCATCGGCCCCTCGGCGGTCCGCATGTTGATCGTCGGCGGCAGCATCGGAGGCTTTGAGATGTACACCCGCGGACGTTTGATGTCGCCACTCAGAATCGCCGCCAGAAGATTGGCCGCCTCCAGCCCGCGCTCGTACGCGTCGATATGGGGGTTCGTGTCGTAGACGATGACGCCGTCGACGACCTCGCAAAACTCGGGTGTGATGTTGCCGTGGAGATCCAGCTCGACGACGAGCGGCACATCCGCGCCAATCACGGCGCGGACCGCCCGGCAGATGTCGCCTTCCGCGTCCGGCGCGTTCTCAGCCAGCATCGCCCCGTGCAGGTGCAGCAGCACGCCGTCCAGCGTGCCGGCCCCGTTGAGGTAACCGGTCAGCTTGTCGCGCAACGCGGTGTGGGCGCTGGCGGCTACGTTGGCCGACGGCGTCGCCGACGCAACGACCGTGCCGATCATCTGCCAACCCTGTTCCGCGCCGACTTCGAGAAACCCGCCGATGCCCGTCTTGGTACCTGTGAAATCCGCGATGATCTGCCCAGCCTCGACAATGCCATGCCGTTGACCGGCGAATGACTCAAGGTCAGTCGCGACCGGCGAAAACGTGTTCGTTTCGTGCGAGATCATGCCGATGGCTATCCGCTTGCTGTCGTTCATTGCCCCTCCTTCGATGCGTCTAGGCATCGTAGTCGAGGCGCCGGGTCAAACGGTAGCGCTGCCAGGCGCATTGACATGCGCATCCGCGATGTCGTTCCAGGTCAGAGACTCCAGAGACATCAGTGGCATCCCAGAGTCGCTCTCCTCACAGTCCACCAACAAGGTCATCCTGAACGAAGGCTCCGCGCAGCTGAAGGATCTAGCACGGCTACCGAAGCCGAACGGGGCAGCGTCGAGGTCGCCGCTGGAGTCGTTGCCCCGGGACATCGGCGGCTTACATAGATCCTTCAGCTGCGCGGAGCCTTCGTTCAGGATGACGAATTTGAGGGTCTTGACGTCTCCAGAAGCGCAGACTATCGACAGGCCTACGAACGGAACTGTCGAACATCTCCTATGCATGACAACCGTTCTCGCGGTCCAGGCCACGCAACTCGCCTCGGCGCATCGACCGCAGCCTACACTTGACGCCTGAAAGGTGGGCAGTATCCGCACACTGCGCGGCAAACACGAGGTTCAGATGGACGAGTCGACGTTCGACGCGCTCGCCGGCCAATACGCCGGGGTCGACATCGACGTCGGTGCCGGCGATGGGCGCTTCGTGCTGGACCGCGCTGCACGCCGCCCCGAGCGCCTGATCGTCGGGCTCGATCCGGTTGCCGAGGCGCTGGCGGACGCCGCCAACCGCGTCACGCGGCGGCGCACGCGCCAGGAGAACGTCCTCTTCGTCATCGCCAGCGTCGAGCAGATGCCACCGGAGCTTGCCGGCAAGTTCGATCGCGTCTACGTCAACCTGCCCTGGGGCAGCCTGATGCGTGGCCTGATGGTTGGCGACATAGAGATCCTCGAGCCGCTCGCCGCGATCGGCAAGCCGGGCGCGCAGTACCGGATCATCTTGAACCTACGAGTCTTCAGCGATCCGGTGCCGTTGGAGGTTCAGGACTTACCCGAGACCACCGTCGAGTATGTTCACGAGCAGCTCACCACGCGCTATCAGGCATGCGGCCTGGAGGTTACCTCCGCCCGCCTCCTGGAGCACACTGATCTGGAGCGCCTGCCGACGACCTGGGCTCGCAGGCTCTCCCATCAGCGCCCGCCGCCGTCGCTCGAAGTCCGTGCCGAGCGACGCCTATGAGCCGGATGCACGACATCGATCGTATGTCTGGCAGCACGGTATTTAGGATGCGTTACGAGTATTAATACTTGACACGTAACGAGTCAGATGTTATTCTCTCAGCATAGTAGTCAGCTGCCTGTCAGTGAGCGCAACATACTGACCTGACAGTTGCAGACCGACAAACGGTTCGTTACGCAACGGTAAAGGAGCGCATCTTATGATTAGCCGACGCATCTCCCCAATGACCGACTTCGCTTATCTCTTCGATCAGATGGACCGCATGGCCCAGGACGCACTCGGCGGGGCGACCCGCGCCAGGGTCGCGACGCTGCCGGTCGACATCTTCGACCGGGGCGATGACCTCATCGTCCAGGCGTTCGTGCCCGGCATCCACGCCGACTCGCTCGAGATCACCATCGACGACGGCGTTCTGACCATCGCCGGCAGCTTCCCGGAACTCTATGACGCCGAAGAAGCCGGCGGCTGGTCCTGGTACACGCGCGAGCTTCGCAGCGGCACCTTCCAGCGCAGCTTCAATCTGCCCTTCAAGGTCGAGGTCGAGAGTGTCACGGCGAAGGTCGAGGACGGCGTCCTCTGGCTGACGATGCCGAAGGCGGCGGAGTCCAAGCCGCGCCGCATCCCGGTTGGCTCGGGCGCGACCCAGGTCCACGAGGTCGAGGCGACGACCAGCTAACCCGCACGCACCCTTCCATCCTGCCACCCACCAGGCCCGGAGATTGCCTCCGGGCCTGGTGTCATTGCATCTGTAGGGCTCGTCCTCGGCCGCTCTCGTTCTCCTAGCGCGCGAGGTTTCGCCGCATGGCCGGGGACGAGCCCCGGCCCTACGACGATCACAGTGCTTCCACCAACGTCAACCCACGATAGCGACTATGGCGCCTCGCTGCCGGCCAGGCTGTAGATCTCCAGATTGCGGAAGTCGTAGACCGCATTCGGGTTGT
>JAUIIK010000097.1 GCA_030431755.1 Chloroflexia bacterium | reverse complement strand
CATCGACAACCATTAGGTCACAGGCGTAGCCAAGCTGATTGAGCCGCTGCACAGCTTCGTAGAGATCTTGGCCGGCACGCGATGTCGCGAAGCTCGGCACATTCTCGATCATCACGGCTTCGGGCCGCCGTTCTCCCATCTCCCCAAGGATCCGGGTGAACTCCCAGAACATACTGGACTGTGTGCCGGCCAAACCCTTGCGAGCGCCAGCCAGAGACAGATCCGTGCATGGAAATGACGCTGTGGCAAGCTCGATGTCAGGCACATCGGCGCCCGCGATCTCGCGGATGTCCCGCAGCTGGAAATCTCGATCATCGAAGTTTCGACGATACATCGCGAGCTTCTTAGGGTCGACATCATTCGCCCACACGACCGCGAAGCCGGCAGGCTCCAACGCCTGTCGTACCAGGCCGATGCCAGCGAAAAACTCAGCTACTCGCATGCGCTTCCTCGACTCGAACGTCTGTCCTATACATACAGTGTAACGCAGACGAGAATCCGCGGGCATTCGCAATGCCCACGCAGCGGCTAGCGCCGGTCTAGCGCGTCGTAGCCGGCCTGGGTGATGACGAATTCGCGGCCGACGTCGGGGCCGCGACGGTGGAAGACGCCGGTGAGGACACGGATGAGGCCCTCGCGGACGAGGCGCTCGAAACGGGCTTTCGGGACGGTGATGCGGCCTTCGTGGAAGGCGGGATGGAGCACGTCGCCGGTCTGGGTATGGATGAACGGCGCGCCGGTGTTCATCCGGTGCGCCTCGTTCAGCAAGCGCAACAACTCAAAGGCGGCCTTGAACTGGTCGTCGTCGGGCAGGCGCGGCTGGCGGATCGGGATCGGGCCGGTGCGCTGCTTGCCGGTCGGCTCTTGTTCTTCATCCTCATCACGTTCCTGGGCTACCGGCACCGGCCGGGCCGCGGCGCGCACCTCGGAGATGTGGACCAGCTTCTGACGCCGGTCGAGCGGGTTCTGGTAGATCGTGAACCGGCCCTCCCGAACCAGCCGTGCCATGGTGGTGTGGCTGACGCCGAGGATGTCCTGGGCCTCTTTGAGGGGGATAAGTTCGCGTTCTTCCATCAGTTCCCTCCAAAGCTCGGCAACATGCGGCAATATAGCTCCACTTGCAACACTACGCGGCCACTCCGGCAAGGTCAAGCCGGGCCATCATAGCCGGTATCGCGCCTCTGAAGCCTGTCGAATAGCGATGAGGGACTGAGCAGTGCGACGAACGCGACAGCGACCGTGAGCCATGCGCCGGACGCCCTCTGAGCATGAGAGACCATGACATCGAGTTGTGGACAGAAGCGCCGAATCCGGCCAGCGACCGCTCCTAGGCCGGCTCCGCGTTACTGAACCACTCAAAGAGCAGCTCGATGTTCTCGTCGGTGATCTGCTCTTCGGTGTAGCCGGGCATCGCCGAGCCGCGTCCATTGCGAATCCGGGTTCGGAACTGGCCGATGATCATCCGGGTGCCGACGAGGGCAGTGCCCTCACTCTCGCCATCGCCTGCGCCATTCTCGCCATGACACTCGGCGCAATCGAGCTCGGCATAGACCGCCTGCGCCGCTTCAACGGTCGGGTTCGCTTCCGCGCCGTTGCCGCCGTCGTCATCGTCATCATCGTCGCCACCGCCACACGCCGCGGCCAGCCCCCCACTGAGCAAGATGACAATGGCAAGCAACACCCCTAGCCGGTTCGCACGGAACATTCAGTATCTCCCTCCAGATACCCACACGCACCCCCGGCCTACGGCCAAACGCCGCCGTCGCCAATCACGACGGACCGGGAACGCGACCCCTCTCTCGATTCGATAGGTCTACTTTAGCTTAGCGGGACGACCTGACCAGCCTTGACCCAGGCATGTTCGTAAGCGAGCAGCCCGATCAACGCCAGTAGCGCCGCGCCCTCGAAGGCGCTCATCGGGCCGCCGCTCAGGTAGATCGTCGCCAGGACGAGCGGGATAACATGGCCGATGAGGATGCAGCCGTACCAGAAGATGCGCGAGTATCCACCAACGGTCATCGCCGACGCCGCCCGCGCGATGTGGGTCGTCGGATGCGACGAGAAGAGCTCGGCGAAGATGACGAGCGCGTTGGCGATGAGACCACCCATGAGAATCCAGGTCAACACCTCGGCCAGATTCGTGGTGATATCCAGCCCGACGCCGACGAGCAGGAGCATCGACGCCCCGGCAACTGTCGCCTGGACCAGTAGATGTGGCAGCAGGAGCGGACTCTGCCAGAAATCGCGCCCCTCGGCCTGGCCGAAGAGATAGGCCGTGTAGCCAGCGCCGGCAGCCGCCAACGGGATGCCGAGTATTCCGAGCGTGATCCAGATGGCGTCGCTGTCGATGTCGATCGCGCCAGCCGCCAGCCAGGCCGTTGCCAGCGCGCCGAAGGCGGTCAGGACGTAGCCGCCCAGCGCTAGCCAGGAGGTGCGGTTCGGCTTTGCCAGGAGGAACCAGAAGCGTTCCGGCCGCTTGAGATCGGCGATCAGCAGCACGGCAGTGACGCTAATAAAGAAGAGCGCGAGGATCGGGGCCGCAACCTCCAGCAAACCCAGGTCGGTTGACCAGTCGAAGAGCGCCAGCGCAGCGGCGAGGCCGAGCGAGCCGGCGGCGATCGACTTTGTCCAGAGGTAGGTCGAGACTTTCCAGCCCCAGGGCTGCGGGTGGTGGACGTCATAGGCTACATGCGGCGCGCCCGGCTTCATCAGAGCCGGATCGTCCTCCCAGGCCGGCGTGACATCGGCAGCGGCCACTTCCGGCGTGTATGGCTCGGACGCGAGATTCAGATTGTGATGGTCAATGCCGTTGACATAGGTGCTGTCCTGCACCTCCGACCAGAGGTAGGAGCGGCCACGGGCCAGCGCCTCCGGCGTCAGGTTGGCATCTTCAGCGCCGAGGTAGAAGACCTTGGGCTTGGTGCCTTGCTCCGGCTTGCGGACGCTGACCGGCTCCTGGCCGATCAGACGCGCGATATCGCTGGCGGGGTCGTCCATATCGCCGGCGATGATCGCCTTCTCGGGGCAGACGACGACACAGGCGGGCAGCAGATCCTGCTCGACGCGATGGACGCAGTAGTTGCATTTGGCGGCAGTGTTGCTGTTCGGATCGATGTAGAGCGCGTCATAGGGACAAGCCTGCATACAGGCCTTGCAGCCGATGCAACGGCGATGATCGAAGTCAACGATGCCGTCTTCACGCTTGTAGAGCGCCTGGGTCGGGCAGATGTTGACGCAGGGCGCGTCCTCGCAATGGTTGCAGCGCAGGACGCTGAAATGCCGCCGGGCGTTGGGAAAGCTGCCGCTCTCGACATACTTCACCCAGGTCCGGAAGACGCCGACGGCGACCTCATTCTCCGATTTACAGGCTGTCGTGCAGGCATGGCAGCCGATACACTTCCGCTGGTCGATTACAAACCCGTAGCGCACGCGTACTTCCCCCGTTAGCCGGTCTTTCACTCCTGGCGGCACGATACCACTATCTCTGGAAGCCCGGCGAGGGGGCATGATACTGTTTCGACATACGCACAGTTGCAACGGAGGGCCGCACGATGGTCGTCACCAAACAGGATCTGCACCAACTCATTGACGAGATCCCCGAAGCGGAGCATCAGGCAGCCGCGAAATACCTGGGACGGCTCCGCGATCTTGCCAACGATCCGGTCTACCAGACCTTCATGAATGCCCCGATCGATGATGAGCCGCTCACGGAAGCGGACATTGCTGCTATTGAGGCGGCCGAAGCTGAGATCGCAAGGGGCGCGTCCTATAGTCTCGAAGACATACAAAAGGATATCGCTGAACGCCGCGGAAATTCGTGAGCTGGGAGCTACGCTTTGCGCCCAGAGCCCGGCGAGATCTGCGGAACATCCCGACGGATGATGCCGATCGCATCGTCGCCCGGTTGATCGACGCTTCCAGATCTCCGGGCAACGCGGATCTCCGTAAGCTCGCCGGTCAAGGTAACCGCTGGCGCTTGCGCGTTGGGAGGTGGCGAGTGGCTCTGGGGTTCGACAACGCGACCGGGACGATGACCGTGCTGCGGGTTCTGCCTCGTGACCGGGCCTACCGCTAGAGCCTCACCGTGACGCCATCGGCCTGGAGCGCTTCTCTCTTGCATGGATAGTTCACGACGTAGAGCAAGACATAACGGACATAACGCGAACGCATCGGCTGGCCAACGCTCCGAAGCATCCAACGACTGGATGTTCCAGCGCACTGCGCCGCAGCCCGCACCGCAATCCACCGACCGCTTGCCGGCTGTCCGCGCGGCGCCAGCGCGACCGCGCCCGGGTCGACGCCGGGGGCGGGGGATGAAGCTGGTTGTCTGGCTGATGGCAGTGACGGTTATCGCCATCGTCCTCGTCATCGGTGGCATGCTGGCCAGCGAGGCCCTGGTGAAGCCGCTGGTGGCTGAGCGAGTCGAACGTGATCTCGGTGAGGGCGTCCAGTCCTTCGTCGATCAGGAGATCGCGGCGCTGCCGGAGCCGGTGAGCGCGCCACAGCAATACGCGGTATCGGAAGCCGAGCTCAACCAGCGCATCGCCGAGCAACAAGACCTCGGGCCGCTCGACGACGCTTCAGCCGAGATCAACGCCGACGGCATCGTCGTCCACCTCAGCGCCTACCGCATGTCCGGAACCTACCGGGCGCAGGTGACTGAAACGAACGGCGCTGTCCGGCTGGAGCATGGCTCCCTCAGCGGCCCGCTCAGCTACGTCATTCCAGTCGACGATCTGGAGCGCATAGCAAACGATGCGATCTTCGCTTCGCTGGTGGCGTCGAATGTGCAAGTGTCAGACGTTACACTTGTCGACGGGGAGATCGTGCTGACGTTGGAACCTACAGGAGCGGGACACGGCATCTCAACCGGATAACGAACCTCCACAAGCGCCCGCCACGCCCCCCTGCCTGATTCTCCAGGGCGCAGCTTCCTGAGCGATGGCTGAGGCACGCGGCACAGCGCCGATTCACGACATCAACTGGCGACGCAATCTCTACGCGCTCTGGATCGCCCAGCTCATGACGATCATGGGCTTCAGCATGCGGACCCCGTTTCTACCCTTCTTCCTTGAGGATATCGGCGCGAGCGACTTCTCGAGTCAGGCGCTCTGGGCAGGAGCGATCAACGCCGGCGGCGCGCTGATCATGGCGATCTCCGCGCCCATCTGGGGCATCGTCGCCGACCGCCGCGGCCGCAAGCTGATGGTCCTGCGGGCGATGTTCATGGCCTCCTTCACCGTCAGCCTGATGAGCCTGGCCCAGAGTCCGTGGCACCTGCTCGGGCTGCGCTTTCTGGAGGGCGGCTTCACCGGAACCGTCGCCGCCTCGACGACGCTGGTCGCCAGCACAACGCCGCGCCACCGCCGGGGATTCGCGCTCGGGATGATGCAGACAGCAGTCTTCTCCGGCGCATCGGCCGGCCCGCTGATCGGCGGCATCCTGGCCGACCAGCTCGGCTACCGGCCGACATTCGTCGTCGCCGGACTGCTGATCTTTGCCAGCGCGTTCATCGTCCTGACCCAGGTCCAGGAGCACTTCGTGCCTCCGCAACCGGCGGCAGAGGGGAAGGACACCGGTCCGTCGACACGCTTCCTGCTCTTCGGCGCGGCAATGATGGCGATGATCGGAGTCATGTTCGCGCTGCGGGCCGGCAACAGCGCGATTCAGCCGATCATGCCGCTCTATGTCGAAGACCTCGCGGCCTCCAGCTCCATCGCGACGCTTGCCGGCCTAACGTTGGGTATCGCCGGGCTCACCAGCGCGCTCTCGGCGATCACCCTTGGCCGTCTGGCCGACCGCATTGGCCACCGCCGGATTCTCATTCCAGCAGCGTTTCTCACGGCCGCGCTCTATCTCCCGATGGCAATCGCCCAGTCACCCTGGCAACTCATCGCGCTTAGTGGCCTCGTCGGCATCGCGGCGGGCGGCGTCGCGCCGAGCGCCAACGCGGTCATCAGCAACCTGACGCCGGCCGCGAAGCGCGGCGCGATCTTCGGCTTCACCTCGTCGGTCACGGCGCTGGGCGGCTTCATCGGGCCGCTCGGCGGGGCCGCCATCGCCGCTGCCGTCGACATTCGGTTGACCTTTGTCGCGATCAGCGTCCTGATGTTCCTAGGCGCAGTTGGCGTCCTGCTCGCGATCCGCTCCGGCGTCGACCTCGATGCCGAAGGCGAGGAATAGCCTTACTCACTGCGGCTTGTCATCCCGCAACGACGCGCGCCAATGATTGACGCGCGCCAGCCACACCCGCTACTGTCATGCCTCGGAAACCTGGGGCTACCGATCAACACTGTAAGGAAGCAGCAGCATGGCGACACCAACAGGGGCGCTACTCGTCGGCAGCGTGCCACTTGAGAGCGGCGAGGCAGTATTTCGCGCGGCAGCGTCGATCCTCGGCGAGCATCTCGAGCGCATCCCGGACGGAGAAACCGGCGACCGGCTCAACTGGATTGGCTGGCAGATCGCCATTTTCCAGCAGCATCCGGATCTCGAACCGGCCCCGGTTGATCCAGAGCACTACGCACCGCTGCCCATGTCACAGCTCCGCGATGGCGTGAGCCCGGATGATCTGAGCTTTGACGCACTGGGCTACGCACAAGCCGCGCTCGATTCCTGGGCCGTCTTCAAGCAGTTGCAGCAGGATGGGGCCATACCGGCGACGACGCGCTTCCAGGTCACCTTCCCGACACCGCTGGCGCCGATCACATCATTCATCCACTTCGCTTCGCAGGCGGCGATTGAGCCGGCCTACGAAGCTGCCATGTTGCGCGAGCTGGCCGAGGTGCTGGATGCGGTCCCGCACGACAAGCTGGCGATTCAATGGGATGTCGCGGTCGAGTTCGGCGTCCTGGAGGGTATCTGGCCGGTGCCGTTCGATGACGCGCTCGGCGGCATCGTCGAACGCATCGCGCGGGTCAGCAGCCATATCCCGGACGACGTCGAGATGGGCTACCACCTCTGCTACGGTGATTTCCAGCATCAGCACTTCGTCGAGCCGCAAGACACCAGCCGTCTGGTCGAGCTGGCCAACTCGCTTAGCGCCGCAGTCGCGCGGCCGATTCAATGGATCCACCTGCCGGTTCCGCGCGACCGTACCGACGACGCCTACTTCGCGCCGCTGGCGAATCTCCAGCTGCACCCGGAAACCAAGCTCTACCTCGGGCTTGTCCACCACACCGACGGTGTTGAAGGCACCCGCGAGCGCATCGCGGCGGCGGGCAAGGCCGTCTCGGAATTCGGCGTCGCGACGGAGTGCGGCTTCGGCCGCCGCCCGAGCGAGCAGGTGGCGACGCTGCTGGAGATCCACCGCGACGTCGCTGACCCGGCCTGAGCGCCGCGCGGATCTACAGGCGCAACGCGCAGCATAGAAGCGCGTCGACTCGTAGGGATGAGGCTCGTCCTCATCCTTCATACATCGAGTGAAGCCGTTCGCCTTGCAAGCTACCCGGATTCGGCGGGCACGCAGCGCCATGCAGAAGACTCGACTCGAACAACATGGTCATCCCGACGCAGGAGGGATGTTGCTGCGCGCGTGCCGCATGTTGGCGAGATGAGCCCCTCGCAACAGGTCCGTTGCGACAGGACACCACAGCCTCAGAGCATCAGTGTTGCGTTCGAAGATCCCTCGTGCCTCGGGATGCCAATTGCGGAGCGGGATATCCCGACCGAATGCGGGTTGGTGTCGCACCACGGAGTATACGGACTGGGTGCTCTGCCTCCGGCGCATGTCTTGATGCATGCAGGATGAGGACGAGCCTCATCCCTACGAATCCGGCGATGACCAGGCTCACCGGCGAGGGAACATCCGGGACAACGGCATCGCCGTGGGCGATTCAGAGCGAATAGGCGCGCCGCAAGCGGATCAGCAGGTCATTCAACGCGGCGCGGGCAGTTGGAGCGTCCGGCAACGATGACGCCGCCCCGGCCTGTTCGAGCTCGCTGGTGAGCCGGTGATACTCCGCTTCGAGCTGTTCCATTTCAGCCCCCTCCAGGACACCATTCTCAGGGCCGGTCAGCTTGCGCTCAACGAGCGCCACGATGTACGGCAACCCAAAGGTCTCATTCAACGTGACGAGGTTGGCTTCGACCTGGCCGGTACGCATCAGGTGGATGCCGGTCAGCAGCACGCGGAAAACGTAGAGCATCGGTTTGACCCGCGGCGGGCTGCTCTTCAGCGCCAACGTCCACTGGCCGCGCGCGAACCCGAGATAGTGGTGGACGTGGTGACGGGTGATGCAACCGGCTGCGAGCTCCTTCAGTTCAGCATGCTCCGGCAGGGCCTGGACGACGAGCGGCGAGTAGAGCTGCTCGAGCACGTAGCCGTTCCGCTTGAGCAACAGGCTGAAGAACTTTCCGGCGTCGTGCGTTACGAGATCAAGCTCGCGGCCATCGTCCAGCGACCGCTCGACCGTCGCCTCCGCCGGATCGAGACCGAACAGGTCGTCAGCCGTCAGCAGGTGCACGCCCCGGAGGTCGATGTCGGAATCAGGCGAAGGAAATCCATAGAGATGCGCGCCGCTAACCGTCGCGAAGAGCAACGGGTACGGGTGCTGCTTGACAATGGGCAAGAGGCTGCTGAGATCGAGATCATGCATGTCTACTCTCCACCATGCTGCGGCGCGCCCGGATCAGGTAAGCGTTTGCCCAGGCGCTGTCGGGTTTAGCGGGCAAGGCAGCGGTTGCGAAGGCGGTCTGGAAGCGCTGCTCCAGCTGGCGCCGCAGGGCGTCAACCTCTTCCCAGCTACGCTCGCCGCGTTTGACCGCCAGGAGTTCGTCCCGCCATGCCCCGGTCTCCAGCCCCAACTCGCCCTGCTCGGCGACGGAGATACCGACCAGCAAGATCCGCAAGAGGTGCATCGCCTCTTTCCACTTGATCGCGTGCCCGGCTACCCGCCGGCGGGCAAAGCGCTCGAACTGGGACCGGGCATAGCCGCTGAAGGTCTGGCCAAGCCGGGCCGAGAGGAAGCGCTGCCGCTCGTGCCGCAGCTCCGTCGCCAGCTCCGTTTCCAGCTCAACCAGCGGGGTATAGAGGCATTCGAGGATTGTCGGGTTGGCGACCAGCGCCAGACGCGGGAACTTCTCGATCTCCCAGATGCACTCCTGCCGCCCCGCATCTTCCAATTGTGCCGGAGCGCCATCGAGCGACCAGTGGAGCTCAGCCGACGGCAGGTAGAACCCGCGCCGGTCGACATCAGAGTCCTCTGTCGCAAGCCCGTAGGCCTGCGAGCCAATGATGCAGCGATAGATGATCTTGTGCTGCTTGTTGTCAGCCTTAAAGCACATTGCTCTTTCACCAACCGTGGACTACTCAAGGCACTCAGCCCCAAGACCAAAGGTAGTGCCCTCAAAGTGGCTACGCCACACGCGATTGGTCCTTACCGGTGGGGGTGACGTGCCTGGAAGAGCTTCGCTTCAGCCGTGAAGCCGTACGTCAGCAGGTTGGTTGAGGAACGGGGAACTGAGAGCAACGGACCAATCGCACCAGTCGGTTGGCCACAGCCGTTGGGCGTGGGCGAGGCAACGTCTCCTCGGGCTCGACAAAGAACATGTCCGACGACACAACACCGGCAATGAGTTCCATGCCTCTTACGCATGGATGCCCTTTACTGGCTCGGCCCGCAGAGCCACAGTCACAGCGAACACTCTCATCACCGCTGCGGGAGCACGTACCTTCACCCCAAGCTGTCCATCCGCCAGATGCAGCGTTGAACGTGGCGCGGCTGCTCATGCGTCGATCGTCCATTGATCCGGAGTAAGGACGGCAATAGTGACGGGCGAGGGAAGCAGCGAGGAGAGTGCCTGCTCAACGGGCTGGCGATAGCGGCTCTCGAGCAGACGGGCGGCAGTCCTTGTCGGCGCACCGAGGACGAACGCGCAGTCCTCACGTTCGCCAAGCGGCACGACGCCGCGCAGGCGAAGGAGGCTATCGCCACCGCTATCGACAGCGAGCATGTCGAGAACGACGCCCCAGAGCCGATCGCCCTGCGCGGCATCCTCCCGGGTCAAAGCCACCACCGACTGTCGCGAGTTACCCTCACGCTTCTTGTCACGCGTATGCTTGTCGCCTCCATTGCTGCGTGGCGTATCTGTCGACGCCTGACTTTCCACTTCGTCTAGCCCTGGTCCTCGTGGTCCTGCACCGGCGGCCGCCCAGCGGTTGATGATCTCCCGGATGCGCTTGGGCGCGACGAACGCCGAACCGGATCCAACCGCCTCGCGCAGTGCCGCCGCGACCCACTCCGGTCCGGCTGATCCGGCGGCAGCAGCTGGAGCAGCGGCATCCGTTTCCAATTCGGACAGCAATATGCGTTCGAGTCGGGTTGCGGGTCGATCATTGGCGGCTTCATAGAGAGAAAGTGCCAGTGGACTCGGATCTCCCAGGGGCCCTCCGCCCGCGGCTCGATCCAGACCTGGCTGCGCCGCTCCATTGCTCGCGCCCGCATCCCCGTCGACGATATCCCTGCCAGCCTCGGCTTGTGTGCGCGCACGACGATCCGTCGCAACGCCCGCGCTTCGTTCCGAATCTTCCCGGCTAGCCACAGGTTGAGCTGCTTCATCGGAGCCTGCCAAGCCCAGCGAGTCGCTTGACTTGTGGTCATTCCCGAAGGCGCTTGTGGTTGTCGTTGTAGTAGTAGAAGGGGATTGGTAATACATTGTGTTGCCCGGCTCAACAGAGCTTTCGCAACCATTGTTGGCGCTTGCAACGCTGCCCCTTTCAGGACTGCTCAAACCATTGTTGCCTGGTTCAGCAGGCACGTCGAAACCGTTGTTGCTCTTGTCATCAGTCGCCACTGAGCCGTTGTTGGAGCGGTCAACAGTGGTTGTTGTTTCTGGCCCATCACTCGACCGTCGTTCTGCACTGACTAACGCCCGCCTGCTATCATGACCATCGGTCATTAATGCGATATCTCGGGTTGTGCCATGAGGTGTCCCGGTGGCTTCGGGCGGGATCTCTTCGTTGGTGTTTGACGGGGCGGCTTCTTCTTCCGTAGTGGAGGCGTCCTGCTGTCGTGCCCGGGAGCGGTGGCCGGCCTTGGTGCGGGCGCTGGCGCGCGCTTCCTGCTTGGCCGCTTTGGCGGCGAGCTTCTGCCAGGTGAGGTTGTCGGCGAGCTCTGTCAGGATCGAGTGCCAGATGTTGTTGCGGTCGATCGGCTCGAAGCGGCTGGAGAAGATCTTGCGGACATAGCGGTAGACGGCCTTGTCCTTGTCGGCCAGCTCGACGACGCGGAGGACATCGGCGGCTGTCAGGTCGAGGCCGTCCTGGCGGTCCTTCACTCGGTAGAGGTTCTGGGGCACCTTCCAGCGGCGACCCTTCTCGTCCGTCTTGCGGACCATCTCTTTGCGGATCTCGATTAGGTCGAGCGCGACCAGGATCTTGTTGATCGTGATTAGCTCGGCCCGGTCCTCGCCGTAGAAGTTGGCCTCGGACTGCTGGCTGGGGAAGGCATAGCCGCGGTGGGGCGAATCCTCGCGCCGGTCGGTCCAGACGGTGTAGGAGTTGAGCAGGCCGATGCCCTTGAGGCCGATCAGCGGAGTGTACTGGGTGACGATACCGTTCCAGTGCCAGAACCAGCCGCGCCGGCGCTCATCCTGCCCCGACCGATCGTCGCTGGCGGGGCTAGCCTGTGCCGCCCCCGAGTTTGTGGTCGGGTCGACGTCCGGAGATGGATTGTTGGCGCGACTCGCTGAGTCCCGAGCCATGCTGTCCCGTCTCTTCGATGCTCGCCGACCGATTTTCGACAGGATAGCATTAACTGCGGCACCACTCAAGCACACGTGACCGTTAGCGGATATCGGTACTACCAAGTGCGCGTGACGTATATCAATCGTCAAGTACGTGGAGTTCAAGTATACTTCTCAAGTGGTCTGACTGTGACGATTTCCGAGTGTCGTGCGTGATGTATATGAGGAGTACCAGCATGCCGGAATACACGCTCCCGTATCGAACTGATTGGCAGGATATGGCGGCGCTGCTGGACTATGCCAAGGGCAGTGGCGCAGACCGCACTGCCCTCGATGCGCGCTTCGGCGCCGGCGAGTCGATGCGCGAAACGCTCAACGCGCTCGATCAGCTTGAGCTTATTGTGCGTGACGATTCCGGCGGCGCCCGCTTGACAGAACTCGGCGACCGGCTGGCTTACGCGCCAACCGAGACCGAACGGCTCCGGGTGCTCGTTGAGGCGCTGGCTGGCTATGGACCCTACCGGACGCCCTTCGAGCGCGCGCTGGCCGATGGACTGGACGTGATCGAAGCGCCCTGGGTCGAGCACGTCTGGCAGGTCGACATGCGTCTCGGCCAGCCGCGCAACCGTGTCGCCGAGGCGCGTACCTTCTTCTTCCGCCTCGCCGCCGCTGCCGGCCTCGGGACCTACCGCCGCGGCGTTCGTGGTCAGACGACCCGCCTCGAGCTCGCCAGCGACTTCGCGGCCCAGCTCAGTGGCCTCCTCGCGCAACCGTCGTCCGAACCCGCCCTTCCGGCGCCGCCGCCAACCGACGCCCCCGTATCCCATCAGCCGCAGCCCGAGCCCTTCATGACGCTGCCTCCAGCCCCGGCCACAGCGCCGAACGCCCCCGCCATCACCATCACCGTCGATATGACCGACTGGGACCTCGACCGCATCGAAGCCTTCCTCCGTATGGTGGGCTATCCCATCGTCGAATAGAGTTAACTCCGAGGGGTTGAAGCACATCCTTCACGTCATCCTGAGCGGAGCCTCCGTTCAGGATGACGCGATAGGGGCTCGTGGGGGTCTCTGACTAGCGTTCAGCGCAAGTACTGAGCATCGCGGGTGTCATGGTTCGTATTCCTCGACGTGAATCTCAAAGGTGGTTGTACGGTGCGAGTGATGCTCACCTCACAGTTTGGACACGGCCACTGGCGGCCACTGGCAGGGCTGGCGAGCGTGCTCGTTGCGGCGGGGCACGCGGTGGCCTTCGCTACGACGCCCGGAAACTGCGAGCATCTGCGAGACCATGGATTCGTCTGCTTCCCGGTTGGGATCGACGATGATGGCGGGGCGGTACCCGGTGAGCGGGCGCCGGGCGCGGTAGCGCTGGACCCGGCTGAGGCGGTCTGGCGGCATGTCTTTGCCGGCCGCCGGATCGAGCAGATGCTGCCGGGGATGCTGGTCGCGGCTCGCGCCTGGCGTCCGGATCTGATCGTGCGTGAGATCAGCGATTTCTCGGGGGCGCTTGCCGGGGAGTTGCTTGGGACTCCGGTGGCGGTGCTACAGGTATCGTCGTGGCGTCCGGCGATGTACGCGGCCGTAGGCGCTGCCGTGAATGAACATCGGGTGCGTCTCGGGTTGCCGGTTGAGGATGAGTCAACGTATTTCGAGAGCTGGCGCCTGCTCTCTCCGGAGCCGCCGGAGTTTCGTCATCCGGGAATGCGCTATCCGCCCGCGACATATCCCATCCGATTACCGCTATT
Organism: Chloroflexia bacterium; assembly: GCA_030431755.1. Lineage (GTDB taxonomy): Bacteria > Chloroflexota > Chloroflexia > Thermomicrobiales > CFX8 > JAUIIK01. The sequence continues at coordinate 5,585 of JAUIIK010000097.1, read as the reverse complement.
CGACACTGCCACCAGTGGTGACGAGACAGAGCCGGTGCAGCACACATCCGACCGGCAGCGTGTCTTCGCAACGCTCGGCACCGCCTACAACCAGCATCCGGAGCTGTTCCGGGCGATCCTCGCGGCGACGCAGGCGCTGGATCTCGACCTCGTGATGACGACCGGTGTGAATCCGGAAAGTCTCGGGCTGGTGGCGGCAGGTGAGGGCGTGTTCTTGCGACCATATGTCCCGCTGTCCAGCGTCCTCCCGAACTGTGATCTGGTCATCTCCCACGGCGGCTTTGGGACGTTTCAGGCTGCCCTGCGCCACGGCCTTCCCCAGATCGTGCTGCCGCTGGCCGCCGACCAACCGGACAACGCCCGCCATTGTGCGGCGTATGGCACGGGCATGGCGCTGTGGCAAGACGAGCGTTCGGTCGAGCAGCTGGCGACGGCGATCAGGACAGTGCGCGACGGCCCCAGCTATCACCGCGCGGCAGAGAGGTGGCGGGATGCAATCGATCGTTTGCCTGGCCCGGATGCGGCGGTTGAGACACTGGAGCTGCTCGCCGGGGATGATCCCGGAGCTACGGCGGAAGGCGACGACGAGATTGCTTAGGACGCATCACCCCGGACTGCCTTCATGCATCAACTCAAGCAACCGCGATGGCAGTGAGTAGCCGGTCTCTATGCCGTGCGTCACCAACTGTTATCTGTACAGGGCATCCCGACGCAGGAGGGATCTTGCTGGAGGTGTGTGGGATGTGTAGGAGCCCCAGGGCTAGCAACAACACTGCTCCGACGGGGCTCTGTTTCCCCGAACCACCGGCGTCTATACGTAGAAACGTCGCCGTTGGCGCGTCTCGGTCACCAATCCGAAGCGCTCCAGAGAAGCGCGAACGTTGCCGAGCGGAGACGCGCCAATGGCGACGTCTCTACGACGGCCTACTGGTCGGCTGTGACGTCACCATGGTGCGGTCGATTTCGGGCTGTGTCTGACGATTCTGCCGGTCGCCACCGCTTGACTTGATACATGCAGGCAGAGGCTCGTCACCGTCCCACCACTGGTAGACTGCCGGGGCCATAATTCGCAATCTGCGACGCCGCGAAGGAGGAGCGATGCCCCGGTTTTCCGCGAACATTTCCTTGATGTATACCGAGTTTCCGGTCGTCGAGCGTTTCGAACAGGCTGCGGCATCCGGCTTTCGGTCGGTCGAATTCCTGTACCCGCAGGATGACGAGCTGGCTGGAATGCGCGCTGCGCTGGACCGTACCGGTCTGAATCTCCTGCAGATCAATGCTCCCCGTGGCGATGGAGGTGGCGAGCGCGTCGGTGCCAACGACCCTCGCCGACGCGATGAGTATCGCAGCGCCATGGAGCGTTCGTTCGAGATGGCTGCCTACCTCGGAGCAGCGCAGATGCACTGCACCAGTGGCGCGCGGTTACCCGATCTTGATTTCGAGGCGCAATGGGAGACGTTGGTCGAGAACATGGTCTGGGTCGCCGAGCAGGCAGCTGCGCACGGCATCACCCCCATGATCGAGCCGCTGAATACCTTCGACAACCCTGGCTACATGGTGCCGACGACGGCGATCGCAACCCGGTTGATGGATGCGGCCGGTCAGCCGAATCTCCGCATCCAATATGACCTCTATCACACCCAGCGCATGGAGGGGAATCACACCGACAACCTCACAAATCTCCTGCCGCGTATCGCCAACATCCAGGTCTCGGAAACGCCGGGCCGGCGCGCCCTGGGAGACGGTGAACTGAACCTGCCGTATTTCTTCCGCCTGCTCGACCGTCTCGGCTACGCCGGCTGGGTCGGTGTCGGCTACCTCACCGACCCCCCGACCGACGCTTCACTCGCCTGGCTGCGAGCATCCGGCTTCTGGGAGCGGTAGCCAGTATCACATCGTAAGGCTGCAGAAAGACGAGACCGCAGGGGCATCGTAAGGATGGGGCTCGTTCGGGATGTCGGGTATCCGCGTACGTATGCACATTCCTGAACGGATGGGGACGAGCCCCATCCCTACGCAGGCGGTGAAGATAGATCACATGCGAACGGTTACGGATGTCAAGCGCGAGTGTCGTGGGAATCTCTGAACGAGCCTGTCAGACTCGCCCCCGATGATTGGCCCCAAGGATCGCGAGAGTCTGTTGCGGCAAAGCAGCGTCGTATGCAGCGGTCTCAGGACACCAGCAGGACGACGACGATGGCGGCGAGGGAGAGGTAGGCGCCGTAGGGGATGTAGTCCTTGCGGGTGCGGACCTTGATCGCGATCAGGAAGAGCCCGCCGAGCGCGCCGGCCATCATCCCGAGCAGGATCGTCTGGGCAATAAAGGGCAGGCCAACCATCGTGCCGATCAGGCCGGCCAGAAAGACGTCGCCGAGGCCGAGTGCCCGCTGCTTGTAGATGAAGATCGCCAGGAAATAGAGCACCAGAAAGGCCGCCGCTGCAGCCAGGCCGGCGATAGCCGCTGAAAGCAGCGCTTGCGGCGAGGTCGCCAGGCTGAAGACCAGCGCGATCAGGATGCCGGGCCAGATCGTCAGCAGGAAGATCAGGTGGTGTTGCCAGTCGATCCGCAGGATCGTCAGTAGCACGGCCGAGAGGACGATGGCCTCGACGGCGGAGAATGAGAAGCCGTGGATGTAGAGCGCCGCCAGGCTGACGATGGCCGCGCCGAGCTGGGTGCCGAGGTTAGGCCAGTCGATCTCGCCCGTCTCCGGTTGGCGTGTGCCGAGATAGGGGATGCGCCAGCGGGCATTGGGCTGCTCGCTCCCGGTCCAGAGCGCCGGACCTCGGAGTGGCAGGTCTGCCGGCAGGCGTGTGGCCAGGACGTTGATGCCCGCGCCGATAGCGCCGCCGAGCACGATGGCGATGATGAGATAGGCGACCAGGATCATGAGCGCGATACTTTCCTCACTACGCAGGCTCGGCGCGATCAACGGCGAGCCGGAGCGCGGCATTCATCTCCACCCACGTTAACAGGCGTGAGCGGCGCTTCCACTGGCTCAGAAGTCACGATTTTGGCGCTGGGATCGGGCGGCGTGAGCGTTTGACGGTGCTGGGCCGTGTTCCCATGTTGGTTATCCTTGCGCTGGCGTGTGCGCGTCCGAAGCCGAGTTGACGCTAATGGTCTGCAAGCCGTCAGTCCAGCGCTTGAGACTCTATAGCATCACGCCTGGCATCCTGATGCAGGAGGGATCTTGCCGCGAGCGTGTCATACGAAGTCGTGATGATGAGTTTCTCCTCCGCCGAGAGTGAGCGCGGCGGGTATGGCGACGCATCGCTCGCAACTACAAGAGGGAGGGGATCCTCAGAACGGCACGCTGCCGGTGTCATGGGTAGCTGCGGCGCGTCGCTGGTCGCGACCATGCGAACCTGGCAACAGGAACGTTCCAACCAGATCATGCATCAGATGGCCTGGAGACGCGGGGCTGGCAATAGCAACCGCCGGCGGCACTACTGCCCCGGATGACTCCTTCGTGTTCGTAGATCCGCTGCGTCGGGATGCCATACGGACCCCTCAGTTCCTGCGATAGTCGCACACAAAACTGAGATATACCCCTTCGTGTCTCAAGCGCGCTCGCGGGCTGCCTCGGCCAGGAGCGCATCCACTCAGCCAAGCAGTTCAAGCGCGGCCACCGCCATCTCGTTTACAACGCGCTCGTTGAACGCAGCGATCTGCGGGCCGAGGTCGTTCTGGAGCGCCTCTTCGATGTCAACGAGTTCAGCGTCGAGCTGAGCGAGGACTTCGCGTGCCTGTTGGGGTGGGGCGTAGTCGGCGCTATCGACGGACTCGAAGAGGGCATTGAGCTTTTCGTGGAGACCGCTCGGGTAGAGCTGGGCTTCGTGGATGTTGACGTCGATCAGGCGCGGGAGTGTCTCGTCGATGGTCGCGCGGATGCGCTGCGCTGTTTCCAAAGTCTCCGCGTCGTCCAGGCGCTCGATCCAGAACGCTGCCTGGCGGCGGATCAAGGTGAGGCGGTTGATGAGCTGATTTGTGCGGTCGAGCGTTGCCATGATCTCGAAGAGGAAGGCCTGTTGAGCCATGAGATCGTCCTGGCTCGTTGCGACGCGCGGGTCGGCGGCGACGCTGGCGGTCGCTGTGGCGCGGTGGTCGCCGGCGATCAGCTCGGCCTGGTAGTCGCCGGGGACGGCCAGCGGGCCAACCGGGCGGCTCCAGGAGCTGAATTCGTCGACGACGTCGGGGATGCCGTCGTAGCGGAGATCCCAGTAGGCGCGGTTGTGGCCAGGGTTGCCGGTGGCGGCGATCTCGCGCACGAGCTTGCCATCGCTATCGCTGATGCGGAGGGTGACACCGTCCTGGTGCTCAGTGTCGAGCAGGTATTGGAAGACGATGCCGAAGGGCGGGTTGGTGCCGGCGTCGAGGAAGACCGGATTCTCGCCTTCCGGAAGGTCACGGTCGAGCTTGTAGGAGACGAGGCTGGTGTCGGCGCGGCCAAAGTTGACTGCCTCGGTGTTTGTGTCGTCCTCGTACCAGCGGCTGAAGCGGCCATAGGTGCGCATACGGACCTTCGGCGCGGGCTCAAACAGCGTGAGCGGCCCGCTGTCGGTTGCCGGGTCGTACCGGCGCAGTGGGTTGAGATCGTCGAGGATCCAGAACGAGCGGCCGTGGGTTGCGACGACGAGGCTGTCGTCCTTGACGACGAGGTCGTGGATCGGGACGACCGGGATGCCTGTCCTGAGCGAAGCCGAAGGATTGCCTCCCATGCGGCGCCACTGGCCGCCATCATTGAATGAGACATATAGCCCGGTTTCGGTACCGGCGAAAAGCAGTCCACGGCACCGCGGGTCTGCGCGGATGACACGCGTGAAATCGTCGTCCGGGATACCGTCGGTGATGAGCGTCCAGCTCTGGCCGTTGTCGCTGGTCTTGAGCAGGTAGGGCCGGTTGTCGTCGTGCTTGTAGCGCGTTGCCGCGACATAGACGGTCGCCGGGTCGTGCGGCGAGGGTTCGATAATCGAGATCAATGGCCAGTCACCGATCAGATCGGGACCGGGCGTCACGTTCTCCCACGTCGCGCCCCAATCGTCCGACCGATGAATCAAGCCATCGTCAGAGCCTGCCCAGAGCACGCCAGGCTCGTGGGGCGACTCGGCCAGGGCGAAGATCGTCGCGTAGACTTCGGCGCCGGTGTTGTCGCGGGTGACCGGGCCGCCGGACGGCAGCAGCGTCTCGGGATCGGCGCGGGTCAGGTCCGGGCTCACGGCATCGAAGCTGGCCCCGAGATCATTAGAGCGGTGGAGCACGTTGCTGGCGACGAAGAGCGTATCGGGGTCGTGCTGCGAGAACATGATCGGGAAGGTCCACTGGAAGCGATACTTGAGGCTCTCGGCCCCTGCGCCCCAGCCATAGAGCTCGGGCCAGACGGTGATGTTCCACTTCTGGCCGGTGCGGTGGTCGTAGTGGGTCATGATGTCGTTGTAGGCGCGGCGGCCGGCTGGGCCGGAAGCGATGACGATGTTGGGATCGTCGGAGTTGATGGCGATGTAGCCGCTCTCACCGCCGCCGGGGGCGTACCAATCGCGCTCGTGGATTGCGCCATCGACGCCGGCGCTGGGGATGCTGATCGCCG